>NZ_JBQQCG010000113.1:0-32751 GCF_052245575.1 Streptomyces sp. 2A115
CCACGTCGTGTCCTGCGACCTCCGCGCGCCCCTCGTCCGGCCGCAGCAGCGTGGTCAGCACGCGCACCGCGGTGGTCTTTCCGGCGCCGTTCGGGCCGAGCAGACCGTGGACGGTGCCGCGCGGCACCGCCAGGTCCAGACCGTCCAGGGCCGCCTTGTCCCCGTACCGCTTCCGTATGCCCTCGAGGACGATCGCGTCCGTCATTCGGCTCCCTCCATCTCGTTGTAGTCAAATTTGACTACCGATCCAACGGCGGAGGGTATGCCCACCCGAACAATTAGTCAAACTTGGTTAGCTCGGATCTCCCGGATGCGGCTACCCAGTCGCGTACGGGTTCTTCTCGCCCTCCCCGAGAACCCCCACGAACGGCTCTCCCTCGCCCGCGAAGGTGTACGCCCCGCCCTTGATTCGCTCGATCAGGCCGCGGGTCCACTGGGCCCCGCTGTCGGCGGAGTGGACCCAGAAGTTCATGATCTCGCCGATGTGGCCGAGCTGTTCGGGGCCTTCCTCGGGCGTGTAGTACTCCGTGACGGCCTTGCGCCACTCCTGGATGCCGCGCACCCGCTCCTCCAGGAGTTCGAGGACCTCCTCGCGCTCCAGGTCGACCATGCAGCCGAGAGCGGCGGAGAGCGCATCCGGCTTCTGGTCGTACGCGGTCAGTGACTCGCGGACCAGCGCGAGGTACTCCTCGGTGCCCTTCTCCGTGATCTCGTACTCGGTGCGCGGCGGGCCACCCGCCGTGGAGGGCGCGATCTCGTGGGCCAGCAGCAGCCCTTGCTTGGCCATCTGCTTGAGCGCGTGGTAGATCGAGCCCGGCTTGGCGTTGGACCACTCGTGCGCGCCCCAGTACTCCAGGTCGTTGCGCACCTGGTAGCCATGGGCCCGGCCGTGCTGGCGGACGGCGCCCAGGACGAGGAGACGGATCACTGACATGCGGTCCAGGTTAGAGCGCGTCGGCTCAGCCCCAGGTGGCGCCCTGCGCCTGCGCGACCAGCTCGAAGGCCGTCTTCCCGTCCAGGGACTCGCGGATGACGTCGGCGTGGCCGGCGTGCCGGGCCATCTCCGCGATCAGCCGGAGCATCAGCCAGCGCATCGACACGGCCTCGTCGTCCGGGAACCAGGGCTGGTCGGGCAGCGGGAAGGTGTCATTCAGGCTGGGCACGGACCGGATGAAGTCCTCGGTCTGCCGGGCGACCTTGTCCCAGTAGGTGAGCATGGACTCGACGGTCTCGTCGCCGACCAGCTGGAAGCTGTCGCCCCAGTCCTCCTCGGTGCGCTGGGTGTCGGGCGCCACCTGCCGGGCCCGCGACAGCCAGCCCTGCTCGGTCTCGGCGACGTGCTTGAGCAGCCCGGAGAGCGAGAGTTCGCTGGCGCTCGGCTTCGTCGCCGCCTGCTCGTCGGTGAGGCCGAGCAGCGTCCGGCGGATGCCGCCCCGCTGCTCGTCCAGGAAGGCGAGCAGCGCGCCGCGCTCGTCGCCGTGAGCCTCTGCGTGCACGTGCATAACCATGGGGGACGCCTTTCGTGGGTGCCGTTTCCTTCTCGACACCAACGAAGTTACGGGCCCTTGCGGTCAGCTTCTGTCCGCAAGGGCCCGCCATATTCAAGCCATGTTCAATCCGCTTTCGAGCGGCTCAGAACGGGAAGAAGCTCCGCCCGTGCTGCACCGAGATCCACTTCTGCGTGGTGAACGCGTCGACCACCGCGTCGCCGTTCAGGCGGCCGATGCCCGAGGCCTTCTCGCCGCCGAAGGCGACCGGCGGCTCGTCGTGCACGGTGCCGTCGTTCACGTGGAACATGCCCGCGTCGATCTGCTTGGCGAAGGAGACACCGCGCTCGACGTCGGCGGTGTGCACGGCGCCGCTCAGCCCGTACGGGCTGTCGTTGACGATCCGTACGGCCTCCTCCTCGCCGTCGAACGGGACGAGGAGCGCCACGGGGCCGAAGATCTCCTGCCGGAGGATGTCGGAGTCGGCGGGCAGGCCGGTCAGGACGGTCGGCTCGACGAGGTTGTCGGTGGTGGCGCCGCGCACGAGGGCGGTGGCGCCCTCGGCGATCGCCTGCTCCACGGTGCTCGAAAGGGCGTCCGCCTGCGAGGAGTTGATGACCGGACCGATGACGGTCCCCGGGTCGCGCGGGTCGCCGGCCTTCAGCGTCTTGACCTTGGCGACGAACTTCTCGGTGAACTCGGCCTCGATCGAGCGGTCCACGAGGACGCGGTTCGCGGCCATGCAGACCTGGCCCTGGTGCACGTACCGGCTGAAGACCGCCGCGTCGACCGCGTAGTCGATGTCCGCGTCCTCCAGGACCACCAGGGCGCTGTTGCCGCCGAGTTCGAGGATCGCGCGCTTGAACTGCGAGGCGCAGACGGTGGCGACGTGGCGGCCGACCTTGTCGGAGCCGGTGAAGGAGATGACCTTCGGGATCGGGTGCTCGAGGAAGGCGTCGCCGATCTCCGCGATGTCCGTGATGACGACATTGAGCAGACCGCCCGGCAGACCCGCGTCCTCGAAGATCTTCGCGACCAGCGAACCGCCGACGATCGGGGTGTTCTGGTGCGGCTTGAGGACCACGCCGTTGCCGAGCGCGAGCGCCGGGGCGACGGACTTCAGGGACAGCAGGAACGGGAAGTTGAAGGGGCTGATCACACCGACGACGCCGACGGGGACGCGGTAGACGCGGTTCTCCTTGCCGTCGACCGGCGAGGGGATGATCCGGCCCTCGGCCCGCAGCGACAGGTGGATCGACTCGCGCAGGAACTCCTTGGCGAGGTGCAGTTCGAAGCCGGCCTTCAGATGCGTGCCGCCGAGCTCCGCGATGATCGCCTCGGTGATCTCCGGCTCGCGGTCCTCGATGATGCGCAGGGCCTTCTCGAACACGCCGCGACGCGCGTAGGCGTTCGTCGCGGCCCATTCCTTCTGGGCGCGGGCGGCGGCCTGGTAGGCCTGATCCACCTCGTCGACCGTGGCTATCGTGATCGACGCGAGCTTCTCACCGTCGTACGGATTGAAGTCGATGATGTCCCAGGAACCTGTACCCGGACGCCACTCTCCGTCGATGTACTGCTGAGCCAGGTCGGTGAAGTAGGACGACATGTGATCCCTCAATCCCTTGCTGCCGCAGCAGCCAGCCTGATCATCTTCACGGTCTGATCACACGTCATCGTACTGGTGTTTAAAGGGAGTTGGAGAGGGCGCAGATGTTTCAGGAGAGTTGCAGCAGGCCCCGGAGCAGATCGCGGCTCTCGTCCGGCCCCGGACTGTCGTCCTGGAGCTGCTTCATCGCCTTCTCGTACTGCGCGACGTCCTCACGCTTGTCCAGATACAGCGCACTGGTGAGCTGCTCCACATAGACCACGTCGGACAGGTCCGACTCGGGGAAGCTGAGCACCGTGAATGCTCCGCTCTCGCCCGCGTGCCCGCCGAAGCCGAAAGGCATGACCTGAAGCCGCACGTTGGGCCGCTGGGAAATGTCGATCAGATGCTGGAGCTGACCCCGCATCACTTCCCGGTCGCCGTACGGGCGTCGCAGCGCGGCCTCGTCGAGGACCACGTGGAAGTCGGGGGCGTTCTCGGACACCAGATACTTCTGGCGCTCCAGGCGCAGCGCCACGCGCCGCTCGATGTCGGCATCGCTCACGGCCTTGGCGCCCTTGCCGTGGCCCGCGCTCTTCATGCCGCGCTCGACGACGGCATGCGCGTACGCCTCCGTCTGCAACAGCCCGTGCACGAACTGCACTTCGTACGAACGGATCAGGGACGCGGCGCCCTCGAGTCCGACGTACGTCGGGAACCAGCTGGGCAGGACGTCCGAGTAACTGTGCCACCAGCCCGCGACGTTGGCCTCCTTGGCGAGGGAGAGCAGCGAGTTGCGCTCCGCGTCGTCAGTGATCCCGTAGAGAGTCAGGAGATCCTCTACATCCCTCGTCTTGAAGCTCACCCGGCCCAACTCCATACGGCTGATCTTCGATTCGGAGGCTCGGATCGAGTAGCCGGCCTTCTCTCTGGTGACGCCGCGCGACTCCCTCAGTCGCCTCAGTTGCGAGCCGAGCAGCATGCGCCGTACCACCGATCCCGACTCCTGCGCGCTCACGTTCGTCCGCCTCCCCAACCCGTCTTCAAGGGCCGCAGTCTGCCACTAAATCACTTCAAGCAGTACTCGTTCGGTTACAGAAACGGCAAGGTTTCAAAGGGGATACACGAGAAGAGGCAAGGAGAAGACCAGCCAGAGGCAGAAAAGTGACAGGAAGACGGCGGAAAAAATGACCAAGAAGCGGTATGGGAAGGTCCAATTCGGGCGCGTGCACGTGCATCTGCCCTTGCATCTGCCGTAAGCATTCGGAACGATGGTCTCGCGCCACCGCTGCATCGCAACGACCGCGAACCCCGGGAGTGCCTCGCATGGGGACGAATGGATCGACCATGCTCGAGCCGTTAAGGCAGGGGCTTCCGCCGCTGGACCCCGCGGCCGTGTCCAACGCCGCCTCCTGCGCTCTGCCGCCCCGCTACGAAGCGGTGCGCGACGCGAGGCAGTTCACTCGTCGGACGCTGGACCAGTGGGACGTCGACAGCCGTTTCGACGACGTCTGTCTGGTGGTCTCGGAACTCGTCACCAACGCGCTGCGGCACGCGCTGCCCGCGGACACCCCGCGCACGCCCGATCAGGACCCGCCCGTGCGGCTGCACTTGATGCGGTGGACCGAGAGACTGGTGTGCGCGGTGCGCGATCCCAGTCACGACAGTCCGGTCGCGGGTGACTCCGAGGACTTCTCGGCGGAGTCGGGGCGCGGTCTGTTCCTGGTCGACTCGTTCGCCGACAGCTGGGGTTGGCACCCGCTCGCCGGGACGCTCAACGGCAAGGTCGTGTGGGCGCTGTTCCGACTGGGGCCTGTCGCCTGAGGGGCCGCGGCGCTTTTTTTCGCGCCGCGGTTCTACGCGCGTTACGGTCCGTCAGTGGTCCGAGTTACGGCCTGTCAGCGGTCCGTTGGCTGTCCGCGTCACGGTGAGTTGCCTGGCCGAGAAGACGGCAAACACCCTCAAGTGCCTTCAATCTGCCCGCTGTTCAACACGATGCCCAACCCGCCGTTCAGCCTGCCGTTCAGCCCGCTGTCAGGTGGTCGAACTCGCCGTCCTTGATACCGAGGAGCATGGCCTCGATCTCGGCGCGTGTGTATACGAGCGCGGGTCCGTCGGGGAAGCGCGAGTTGCGCACCGCCACCTCACCGCCGGGCAGCCTCGCGAACTCCACACAGGAGCCCTGCGAGTTGCTGTGCCTGCTCTTCTGCCAGGCCGCACCGCGCAGCTCCGTGGCAGCCATGCCGTTGTACACGTCGTGGTCCACAGGTCGCTCCCCGGTGGTGCATTGGCGTCTGTTGCCAGTGATGCAGTGGTAGTCAACTGCCCGGATCATAGCTGTCTTCACATGCAGTTGCATGCGCAGATGCACGTGCACGGGGGGTGGTCCTGCGATTACAGCTTGGACGGCTTGCCTGCCGAAGCGGTTCCCTCTGACCAGGCCTCTCGCCTACAACCGATCCAGCGTCTGCCCCAGGGCCCGCATCACATGCGACCTCCAGCCCTCGCCCATGATCTTCCGCGCCATCATCTGCGCCGGGTCGTCCGGGTCGAATCCCGTATGCACCAGGAAGAGACGGGTACCGCTGCCCTCCCGTTCCAGGGTCCACGTAATGGTCCAGTCCGCGGGGTTGCCGGGATCGAGGTCGGCCCACCGGCCGCTGAGCATCCGCCCGGTCTCGTACGCGAGGACCTCGATGTCCACCGCGCCGGAGAAGTTGGAGCTGGGCCGCGGCACCGACGTCATCGCGTACCGGTGCCCGACCTCGAGCCGGAAGCCGGCCGCCCCGGCATCTGCCACCGCGCGAGCTGCTCGGGCTCGGTGAGCGCGCGCCAGACCTTGGCCGGCGAGTGGGGCAGGAACTGGTCGACACGGATCGTGGTGAGGTCGCCGTCCGCCTCACCGGGGTCGGCCGCCCCACCGGAGCCGCATGACTCACCGGAGTCGTACGCCCCACCGGGATCGTCCGCCCCACCAGGCCGTGCGCTCGCGATACGGGGCCCATGTCCCGCCGTCCTCCGTTGTTTCGCCATCCTCGGGCATACGGTCCAGGAGCCCACCGAGCCCCTTGAGCCGGTCGCGCCAGAACGGCTCGTACGGATGGAGCCAGTCCCGCACCTCGGCGAGCGGCTGCGCCTCCCGCCGGTGGATCCGCTGCCGCCCGGCGCGCCGCTCGGAAACGAGTCCGGCCTCCCGGAGCGATAGGTAGGAGATTCCCTACGCGTCAAACGCAGGGAATCTCCTACCTACCCCCTTCCGCCGCTGCGAGGCGGGAACCGGAACCTCAGCGGCCGGAGCCGGAATACGGCAGCAGAGCCATCTCCCGCGCGTTCTTGATCGCACGGGCCATCAGCCGCTGCTGCTGGGCGGAGATACGAGTGACTCGGCGGCTGCGGATCTTGCCGCGGTCGGAGATGAACTTCCGGAGGAGGTCCGTGTCCTTGTAGTCGATGTAGGTGATCTTGGCCGCGTCCAGGGGATTGGGGCGGGCCTTGAGGGGCTTGTTGCGGTCGGGCTTGCGAGGGGCCATGGGTCAGACCTCCAGGAGGGTGTCGAAGGCGGGCGGGAGTCGCTTCCAGGCGGTGCGGCCGGCCGCGTACTCCGCGTCGGTCAACAGGCAGGACTCCAGGAGCAGTTCGAGGCCGTCACGGTCCAGGCCGGGTGACGTGAAGACCAGGTGCTGACAGCAGTCGCCGTGCTCCGGGTGCCAGTCGAGCGCGGCGGCGGCGCGGCGCACCGGCGGCACCATCTCCCAGGCGGCGTCGGGCAGGGAGGCGAGCCACGGCCCCGAGTTCTCCACGCACAGGGCGCCACCGGCGGCGTCCCAGTGGAGCAGCGTGTCGGGCCGGTCCGCGAGCCAGAACCGGCCCCGGCTGCGGGCCGCCGCGCAGGTCAGGTCCTCCAGGGCCGCGTACAGCCGCTCCGGGTGGAAGGGGCGACGACGGTGCCATACGAGCGTGGAGACCCCGCACTCGTCGGCCTCGGCGGGCAACAGCGCGCAGGCGGGGTGCTGGGCCGCGGCCGCCGCCTCCACGTCGAACCCGGCGAGCGCGGCATCCGCGAGCGCCGACGCCGCGGCACCAGCGGTTCCCGTCACCACCGGGCCCGCCAAGTCGCCGTGGCCGATCGGGACTTGGCGGGCGGTCGGGTGCAGCTGGGCCAGCAGCGCCCGGTCCTCGTCGTCGGCCTCCTCGGACTCGACGAGGGCGAGCACGGGCGCGTACTCCAGCTGGCGCGCGAAGGTGTCGGCGATCGTGCGCTGGTCGGTGACGGCCGCGGCGAGCCCGGCGTCGGCGAGGTCGTCGCCGTTGCCGAGGTACGGCAGTACGAGCGCGGGGTCGACCGCGGTGATCACGCCGGTGAGCCGGAGTCCGGCGCTGGCGACCACCTCGGCCATGGCCTTGGGCTCGACGGATTCCCAGAGCTCGACGATCGCGAGCCGGGTCGTCCCGTCCTCCGCAAGCCGCTCCAGCTCCGGCACGAGGTCCTCGCGCAGGGCGCAGCAGGCGCAGTCGTTGACGAGCTCCGCCTCACCGGCGGAGACGATGCCGGTGAGGTCGCGGATCGTGCGGACGACCGTGCCCTTGACGGCCGTCGCGAGGTCGTGGTGGAGCGCCACGGCTCCGGGTACGTCGGCGAGCAGCCGCTCGACGGCCGCCTTGCGGGCATCGGCGTGCAGCCCGCCGACGATGGCGACGGACAGCATCAGTCGGCCTCGCCCTTGCCGTCGGACGCCCGCTTGCCGTCGGACTCGCGCCTGCCGTAGCGCTTCTCGAAGCGCTCGACGCGGCCGGCCGTGTCCATCACGCGGGCCGTCCCTGTGTAGAAGGGGTGGCTCACGTTGGAGATCTCGACGTCGACGACCGGGTAGGTGTTGCCGTCCTCCCACTCGACCGTCTTCTCGCTCGTCATGGTCGAGCTGGTCAGGAAGGCGTGGTTCGCGGCCCGGTCCCGGAAGACGACGGGCCCGTACGCCGGGTGGATTCCCTCGCGCATCTCGGTCAGCGCTCCTCTCGGAAGTCGGCGTGGCGGCCGGCGACGGGGTCGAACTTGCGCAGGACCATCCGGTCGGGGTCGTTACGGCGGTTCTTGCGGGTGACGTACGTGTAGCCGGTCCCGGCCGTGGACCGGAGCTTGATGACCGGACGGAGTTCGTTGCGTGCCATGTGGCTAGTATATGAAAACGGATCCCATTATCGATAACGATTAGGCAGAGAGGTACGTCACTCACATGTCCGCGCACTGCATGCTGACCGGGGCCCAGCCCCGCTTCGGCAACAACATCTCCCACTCGCACCGGCGCACGTCGCGCCGTTTCGACCCCAACATCCAGAGCAAGCGCTACTGGGTGCCGAGCGAGGGCCGGTACGTACGGCTGAAGCTCAGCACGAAGGGGATCAAGACCGTCGACACGATCGGCGTCGAGGCGGCCGTGGCCCGGATCCGCGCCCGTGGGGTGAAGGTCTGATGGCCAAGAAGAGCAAGATCGCGAAGAACGACAAGCGTCAGGAGATCGTCGCGCGGTACGCCGGGCGACGGGCCGAGCTGAAGGAGATCATCCGTCGGCCGTCCTCGTCGGACGCCGAACGGGCCGCCGCCCGGCGGGAGTTGGAGCGGCAGCCGCGTGACGCCAGCGCCACGCGCGTACGCAACCGGGACAGTGTGGACGGGCGGCCGCGCGGGTATCTGCGGACGTTCGGGCTGTCGCGGGTGAATCTGCGGGAGCAGGCGCACAAGGGGTTCTTGCCGGGGGTTCGCAAGTCGTCCTGGTAGCGGCGGCGGCGCTCACCCGAAGGGCTGAAAGGCGGCCTGGTAGCTTGCTGCGGTCAGCTTGCCGCGGTTGTAGCGGTGGCCACGGTGGTCGCCGTCGTCGCGGTGGCATCGGCGGCGGCGACACCGGCGACCTTCCGGTTTTTCCGGATTTCCGGCCAGAACCTTGGGGGCTTCAGTGACTTCGGCGACTTCGGCGACCTTCTCGCGCAGGCAGGCGCGGATCACGGCCGCGGCGGCTGGGCTGGCAGCCGCGCTCGTCCTGACGACCGGCTGCAGCGGTGACGACGGCGGGGACGGTGACAACGGCTCGCCCTCGCCGACGAGCGCGGCGCCGACCGAGTCGGCGGACACCGGCGGCGGCTCCGGCGGGAGTACGGCCGAGGCCGACGGTCTGGAGGGCAGTTGGCTCGCCACTAAGGACGGCAAGGCCGTGGCACTGGTGATCACCGGGAAGGAGGCCGCGCTGTTCTCCACCGGCGGGTCCATATGCAGCGGCAGTGCCGGCGAGAAGTCGGGCATGCAGATGATGGCGCTGAAGTGCACCGACGGGAACAAGGACCGGACCGAGGGCATGGTCGAGTCCGTCGACTCCACGACGCTGAAGGTCACCTGGGAGGGCTTCGGCGAGGAGACGTACACGAGGTCCGAAGGCGGGAAGATGCCGTCCGGGCTGCCTACGGCGAGCCTGGGTTCCTGACACCCGGCGCCTGACGCCCGGGTTCGTTTCGGTTCGGTGCCGGGTGCGGGTTTGTGGGGGGCTGGTCGCGCAGTTCCCCGCGCCTCCTGACACGGGACCGCCGAGGTGTCCCCCGGGACGAAACCGCGTGATGATCTACGAGCACCGCCACGACACCAGACGTCACCCCCAGCCCCAGCTCCAACTCCAGCACCAGACGCCAGAGGAAACCCCATGCGCGCCCTACCGATCGCCGTCGCCGCCCTCGCCGCTGCCCTCACCCTGACCGGCTGCAGTGACAGCGACAGCGAGAACGGCAGCGGTGACAAGAACACCGCTGACAAGAAGCCCAGCGCCTCCACCGCCTGCCAGGCCGACCAGGTCGGCACGCAGGTCGCCGCCAACGAGGCCCCGGCCGCCGGCGACACCGGAAACGTCTCCGTCACCCTCACCAACCGCTCCGGTGCCGACTGCACCCTGGAGGGCTTCCCCGGCATCGGCCTGAACGCCGGCAGCGAGTCCCGTACCGTCCCCGCGGACAAGGCCGCGCAGCCCGAGAAACTGACCGTCAAGCCGGAGGAAGCGGTGACCTTCACGATCACGTACGTACGGGGGACCGCGGGCGACACGGAGAAGAGCGCGGCCGTGAAGACGGTGAAGTTCAGCCTGCCCGACGCCACCGACGAGCTGTCCTTCGCCTGGAAGTACGGCGAGGTGGCCCTGCGGACCGCGAGCGAACCGGACGCCTCGGTGACCCCGTTCCAGCGCGCCGGCGACTGAGACATCGCCCGAGACGTCAGTTGAACCTGAGTTGAGACGTGAGTTGAGACGTGGGTTGAGACGTGGGTTGAGACATCGGCTGCCGGGTCATCCCAGCGGCAGCGTCACGTCACCGTAGCGGCGGCCGTGCCCTGACCTGGGCCCGGTCCGCCGCCGCGGCTCCTTCCTCCCAGCCGGCCGCGTCGGTCACCCCACGCATCCGAGTTGCGACGGTGTCCGGGAACATGCGCTCCGTGTGGTCCGCGACCGCCACGTCGCGGGCCGCGAGAACCGGCAGCGACTCGCCTCCCGTTGCCGTCACTTGGTCCTCGGCCACGGAAGCCAGCCGGTCGCCGATCCGATGCGCGTACGCGGCCAGGAACGACTGCCGGAAGGTCTTCGTACGCTTCCTGCCGCCCGCCCGCTGGGCCGCCTCCGCCTTGGCCATCGCGGCCGTGGCCTGCACGAGGAGAGAGGTGTAGAGGAGCTCGACGACCTCCAGGTCGGGTTCGAAGCCGACGACCGTCGAGAAGCCGAGGGCCTCGTTCCAGACCGCGCGGCAGCGGTTCGCGCCGGCCACCGCGTCGAGCAGTACCGCCTTGGCCGTCTCGTACGGCGGGTCGACGCCGATGCGGCAGGCGCCGGGCGCGTCCTTCGTGTGCGTACGGGCCGCGAGCAGCGCCTCGTCGATGCTGTGCCGCGCCATCAGCTCCTGCGCCTTGGCACTCAGCGCCTCGGCCTCCTCCGGGAACCCGGTCGCCTCGGCCTTGGCGAGCAGGGCGCGGATGCGGGTGAGCATGCGGGAGTCCTTCGCCCCCGGGGCCGCGGCCCCCTTGGGCGGGTCGGTTACGTCGAGCGGCTCGATGGCGGGCAGGCGGAGCAGCAGCCGGTACAGCTCCAGTACGGCGGTGGCGTACGAGAAGCGGTCGGTGGTGCGGGGCGTCTGGCCCTCGGCGGCCGGCTCTTCGAGTTCTTCGAGCTGCGCCGACCAGCGCGGGCCCCTGGGCTTCCGCTCCTGGCCGGCCTCGCCGAGGATCAGCGCCGACACCAGGCGTATGTGTACGTCGTCCAGCTCGCGCCGCACGATCCGTACGACATCGGCGGGCTGCCAGCCACGACGCCAGGCCGCGGCGACGAACTCCTCGCCCCGCCGGGTGAGTTCGGCGTCGGACACCGGGTCCGCGGCGAGCAGTGAGGCGCCCGTGTCGAGGGACGTGTCGGTGTCGGAGTAGAGCGCGGCCTCGAAGGCTCGCTCCACCGTGCTGGACGTGCTGCTCATCCAACGATCGTGTCATGGTGCGCCGAGTGCGCCGAACGGCCGTGCGGCTGCCGGTTGCCTCCCCGAAGTAGTCGAGCCCGAGTATGCGAGTACCGGGGGCCAACCTTCCGAGACCAACCATCCGGGCCTGGAACCGCAGAATCCCGAAGGTGTCAACTCGCGGTTGACACCCCTCCATCGTCAACCTACGGTTGACACATGACCACGAATCCGCGGGCCACCACCTCCGTACGCCTCGACGACCTCATCGAGGCCATCAAGAAAGTCCACACCGACGAGCTCGAACAACTCCAGGACGCGGTGATCGCCGCGGACCACCTCGGCGACGTGGCCGACCACCTGATCGGCCACTTCGTGGACCAGGCCCGGCGTTCGGGCGCCTCATGGACGGACATCGGCAAGAGCATGGGGGTCACCCGGCAGGCGGCCCAGAAACGGTTCGTGCCGAAGGCCGAGTCGGACCTGGACCCCAGCCAGGGCTTCAGCCGCTACACGCCACGGGCCAGGAACGTGGTGGTCGTCTCCCAGAACAAGGCCAAGACCGCGGGCAACGACCAGATCCGCACCGAACACCTGGTCCTCGGCCTGATAGCCGAGCCGGAGGGCCTCGGGGCGCAGGCGATCACCGCACAGGGCGTCACGCTGGACGCCGTGCGCGAGGCCGCGACCGCCGCCCTGCCGCCGCGCGCCGAGGACGTGCCCGCACTCATCCCCTTCGACAGCAACGCCAAGAAGGCCCTCGAACTCACCTTCCGCGAGGCCCTCCGGCTCGGCCACAACTACATCGGCACGGAGCACGTCCTGCTCGCGCTGCTGGAGCACGAGGCCGGCGCGGGCCTCCTCAGCGGGCTCGGCGTCGACAAGACGGCGGCCGAGGCCAACATCGCGAAGGCGCTGGAGAAGGTGCGGAAGTCCCTCCAGGAGGACTGACCGCCGTGGCCTGCGCTGTGGTCGGGTAGCCGGAGACCATTGCTGGTCCCCGGCTACCCGACCGCATGCGCCCGGCTCTGACAATGGCCCTGAACTCGCAGTTCAGGGCCATTGTCAGAGCCTCCTGCGAGACTCGGAGTCATGACCGACCGGTGGGCTCTCGCGCCGGCCGAGGACGGCGGCGCCGAGCTCGCTCCCCTCGGCCCCGACGGGCTGCCCGCCGGGCCCGTCCTCAGGGAGCCGGACCTCGCCGAGTCCGTACGGTCCCGGCCGGACGTCATCCGCTGGGTGTGGCGGTCGACGGCCGAGGTCTACCCCCGCCTGCGCAGCGCGGGCGTCCGCGTGGAGCGGTGTTACGACATGGAGGCCGCCGAAACCCTCCTCCTCGGCCACGAAGGACGGCTCGGCGAACCCCGGTCGGCGGCCGCCGCCCTGGCCAGGCTGCGCGGCGGCCCCGTACCGCCGGACCCCCGGCAGCGCTCCGCCGAGCCCGGCTCGCAGTCCTCCCTCTTCGAGCCGCGCCCCGTCCACGTACCGCTGGAACAGCTCATCGAGGTGTACGCGGACCAGCAGCGAAGACACCTCGCGACCGCGCACCCCGACCGGATGCGGCTGCTGACGGCGGCCGAGTCGGCGGGCATGCTCGTGGCGACCGAGATGAACGCGTCCGGGCTGCCGTGGAGCACGGACGTCCACCGAGAGGTACTGCACGAACTGCTGGGCGAGCGGTACACGGGCGGGGGCGAGCCCCGGCGCCTCGCCGAGCTGACGGACGAGGTGTCGGCCGCATTCGGGCGCCGGGTGCGGCCCGATCTGCCCGCGGACGTCGTCAAGGCCTTCGCGCAGGCCGGCATCAAGGTGAAGTCCACCCGCCGCTGGGAGATCGAGACGGTCGACCATCCCGCCGTCAAGCCGCTGATCGAGTACAAGAAGCTGTACCGGATCTGGGTCGCCCATGGCTGGTCGTGGCTCCAGGACTGGGTGCGGGACGGGCGGTTCAGACCGGAGTACCTGCCGGGGGGCACGGTCACCGGGCGTTGGGTGACCAACGGCGGCGGCGCGCTGCAGATCCCCAAGGTCATCCGCAGAGCCGCCGTCGCCGACCCCGGGTGGCGGCTCGTCGTGGCGGACGCCGACCAGATGGAGCCGCGCGTGCTGGCCGCGATCTCCCGCGACCCCGGCCTCATGGAGGTCGCCGGGCGGGAGACCGACCTCTACCAGGCCGTCTCCGACCGCGCCTTCTCCGGCGACCGCGCACAGGCGAAGCTCGCCGTGCTCGGCGCGATCTACGGACAGACGTCCGGCGACGGCCTCAAGAACCTCGCCCTGCTGCGCCGCCGCTTCCCCAGAGCGGTCGCGTACGTGGACGACGCGGCCCGGGAGGGCGAGGAGGGCCGGCTCGTACGGACCTGGCTCGGGCGGACCTGTCCACCGGCGGCCGGCTCCGGCTCCTCGTCGGACGAGGCGGGACTGCCGCAGGACGAGCCGGGCGGAGGAACCGAGGGAACCGCCGACGGCTCCGACGGCGACGAGTGGGTGCCGGGGTACGCCTCCACCAACTCCCGTGCACGTGGCCGCTTCGCGCGCAACTTCGTCGTCCAGGGCAGCGCCGCCGACTGGACCCTGCTCGTCCTCGCCGCTCTCCGCCGCTCCTGCCGGGACATGGCGGCCGAGCTGGTCTTCTTCCAGCATGACGAGGTGATGGTGCACTGTCCCGAGGAGGAGGCCGACGCGGTGGTCGAGGCGATCCGGGAGGCGGCGGAGCTGGCGGGGCGGCTGACGTTCGGGGAGACGCCGGTGCGGTTTCCGTTCACGACGGCGGTGGTGGAGTGTTATGCGGACGCGAAGTGAGCTCCCGCGCTCCGCAGGTCGGTCGCCTCGCCGAGCAGCTGCCGCGGCTCCCCGCTCGCAGGGCTGTCGGTGCCGCCCTGGGAGCGTCCTTGCTCCTCAACCGGCGACCGCCGCCCACACAACCGGCGACCGCCGCTCACACAACCGGCGGCCGCCCAAGACGCGTAAGCCGCCACACCGTCCTCCACCGCATCGGCCGCCGCTCCCCCGCCGACGACCGGAGCCCTTCCACGAAACCGCCGAACCATGCCCGCAGACCGCCGACGGACCGTGTCCGTACGAGGGTCAGCGCGATCCAGACCGCCAGGTGTACGGGGATGAGCGGAAGAGGCAGTCGGCGCCGGACCAGCCAGACGCGGTTGCGGGCGGTGACGCGGTAGTAGATGGCGTGCCGGGCAGGCGAGGTCTTCGGATGTTGCAGCAGCAGCTCCGGCTCGTACCGGATGATCCACCCGGCGTCGGCGGCCCGCCACGCCAGATCGGTCTCCTCGTGCGCGAAGAAGAACTCGGCGGGCCATTCCCCGATCCGCGCGAGCATCTCCATGGAGAGGGCGTGCCCGCCGCCGAGGAAGCCGGTGACCTCGCCGCCCCGCATCGGGTCCTTGGCGCCGAGCCGGGGCACGTGCCGCCGCTGGGTCTCCCCGTTCTCGTCGGCGATCCGGAACCCGACGATGCCCAGGCGCGGCTCGGCGGCGTACAGGTCCCGTACCCGCCGCAGGACATCTGGGTCCACGAGCAGCCCGTCGTCGTCGAGCTCGACGACGACATCAACATCCCCGAACTCCCGCAGCCGCCGCAGCGCGACGTTCCGCCCGCCCGGGCAGCCGAGGTTCTCGTCGACCTCGATGGGGGTCACCACGCCGGGCAGTCCCAGCCGGTCGGCGAACTCGGGCAGCGGGCACCCGTTGCCCACGATCACGATGCGTGCGGGCGCGATGTCCTGCTTGGCCACCGACGCGAGCAGCGCGTCGACTTCCTGGGGCCGAGTACCCATCGTCACCACGGCCACCGCGATCCGCGGCTCCACCGACACGACGCCCACCCACCTCGTCCGACAACCTCACCCAACAACTACGAAGGAGTGATGCTAGCCGTTCACGGTAAGGGCCCCTGGAGTACGCGGTTTCTTAAGCATGTCGCCACGCCCGCACCGTCACGCTTCTCATTGTCACCGCCCACCCGACGGCAGGTAGCGTGTTCACCGCCCGCTTCCTCACCCGCCCCGCCCCGCCGGAGTCCGAGAGGAGGGCGGCCGAGGAGAAGGGAGCCCGCGAGATGACCGTATCCATGTCCCTGTCGCTGATGGCGGCCGTCGCGCTGACGGCGGCCGTCGTGGCCCCCCACGCCCTGACCCGCGCCGCCTGGCCGGAGCGGGAACCGGTGCTCGCGCTCTGGGTGTGGCAGTGCCTGGTCGCCACCGTCCTCCTCTGCTGCCTGACGGCGCTCGTACTGAGCGCCTCGGCCGTCTTCCACACAGTCCGCGTCCATGTCTTCGCGCCGGCGCCACCCGCCGTCACCGAGGCGTACGACCTCGCCGCCGCCCCGCCCTGGACCACCGCTCTGACCCTGTTGCTCGCCGGCGGGGCCGCCTGGACCACGGCCATGCTGGCCCGCGAGGTGGCCGAGGCCCGCAGGCGCCGCCGACTGCGCCGCGAGCACCTGCGCGAACGCGCCCCCGAACTGCCCGCCGGCCTCCCGGCGACCCGCGGCCCCCTCCTCGTGCTGGAGGACGAATACCCGGATGCCTGGTGGATGCCGGGCAACCCACCCCAGCTCATCGTCACCACAGGCGCCCTGCAACGCCTCACCAATCCCCAGCTCGACGCCATCCAGGCCCACGAACTGGGCCACGCCCGCGCCCACCACGACTGGCTCCTGCACCTCTCCCAGGCCCTGGCCGACGGCTTTCCCGGGATCCCGGTGTTCACCCACTTCCGCGACCAGACCCACCGCCTGATCGAACTCTCCGCCGACGACACGGCCTCCCGCCGCTGCGGCCACCTCACCACCGCGCTCGCCCTGATCGAGCTGAACCAGCACCGCGGCGTCCTGTCCTGCGCCACCCCCCGCCCCCTGCTCCACCAACGCGTGGAACGGCTCCTGGACCCCCCTCCCCGCCTCACCCGAGCCCGCCGCCGCAGCACAACCACAGTCGCCGCCCTGGCCCCTCTCCTCCCCCTCCTCATCGCCTTCGCCCCGGCCCTGACCACACTCGGCTCGTAACCACTCACACGCCCAGCCCGCGACTCAACGCGCGACTCGTGGCTCGGCTCACCGCTCGACTCGGTGCGACGCCGCGCGACGCGACGCGAGGCCGCGCGAGGCGTGGCGAGGCGACGCGAGGCCGCGCGAGGCGTGGCGAGGCGACGCGAGGCCGCGCGAGGCGTGGCGAGGCGACGCAACCCGGTACGACGCCGCACCCCACCGCACCCGCGGCCGCCATACAACGGGAGCGGGCCGTGCCGGTACGTCGCAGCCCGCCGCATAGAGCTCCTCTCAGCAGCCCGCACCGTAAAGGCCAACAGCCGTATACCCGGCGAGCGGCGGGCTGCGACGTACCGGCACGGCCCCGACCCCACACCCGAACGAGCCGCGCCGGCGCCCTCCACCGAGCCGCACCCTGCGCCCCACCAAGCCACAGCCTTCGCCCCACCGAGCCGCAGCCTTCACCCCACCGAGCCGCGCCCCCCGCAAAGGCCCGCCGAGCCACCGCGCCAGCCACCCCCACCGCCTACAACCACTTGACCGAGTCCGACTTGTCCGTTTCATGTGCGGCGCGCACGCTGAGGACTATGAGTGACATGCCCGGCGCGGCCGATGCCGCCACGGCCACCGTCAGCCTGCGAGGCATCGTCACGGGCTGGAGCGAGGGGGCGCGACGACTGCTGGGCTACCGCGCCTCGGACGTCGTAGGACATACGGCGGCCGACCTCCTCTCCACCGCGGACGTCTCCCGCGCGGCCGGGTTCTCCTCGATCGACTCGCAGGAATGGAGCGGCACAGCGAGGTTCCGTCGCCAGGACGGCCGGCACATGGATCTGGCCCTGCACGCCTACCCCTCCCTGAACGGCGCCGGCGAGCCCCAGGGCTTCGTAGTGACAGCCACCACAAACACGTCCGATCCGGGATACGACCGCAGGATGGTGGAGTGGGCGTACACCCAGTCCTCGGTCGCCATGTCCACATTCGCCACGGAGTCGCACCGATGGCGGCTGAACACCATCGCGTCAGCACAAACACAAAGAGATCCAGAGCCACACGCAACCCCAACCCCAACCACACCGGCACCCGCACCCGCACCCGCACCCGCACCCGCACCCGCACCCGCAGAAAACGAGGGAGAGTACGCCGACGAGGGCTTCCTACGCCTCGTCCAGCAGGTGGCCGAGGAAGCGAAGCCGATGCGCTACGAGCGCAGCACCCCGGGCCCTTCGCCCTCCTCCTCCCGTCAACACGCCTGCATCATCGAGCTGTGGCCCGTCCGGGACCCGTCCACCGACAAGGTGTGCGGTGTCGGCACCGCGACGTTCGACAGCAGCGAGGAGCACTGGGCCCGACAGCGACTGGCTCTGCTGAACGAAGCGGGAGCCCGCATCGGCACCACCCTGAACGTCGCGCGCACCGCCCAGGAACTCGCCGACCTCGCCGTGCCCCGACTCGCGGACTTCGTCAGCGTGGACCTACTCGACTCCGTGACCCGCGGAGACGAGCCGGTCCCCGGCCCGGTCGACGCGGCCGTGGTGCTGCGCCGCGTCGCGCACCAGTCCTCCGCCAACGGAGTGCCCGAGGCCTCCGTCGATCTCGGCGACGTGGACATCTACCCCGGCTTCTCGCCGCCCGCCCGCTGCCTGGCGACCGGGCGACCGGTGCTCAGCGGGACGGGCGATCCCGACTTCGTCCAGTGGATCACCCGCAACGAGGCCAGGAGCGCCAGCGTGCGCGCGTACGGATTCCACTCGATCATGGCGGTTCCCCTGCTTGCCCGTGGGATCACGCTCGGAGTGGCGCTCCTCGCCCGGGGCAGGTCCTCGGAACGCTTCGAGCCGGACGACCTGATCCTCGCCGAAGAGCTCGCGGGCAGGGCGGCCGTCGGCATCGACAACGCGCGCCGCTACACCCAGGAGCGCACCAACGCCCTCACCCTCCAGCACAGCCTGCTCCCCCACGGGCTCCCCAGGCAGGCGGCAGTCGAGGTCGCGTACCGCTATCTGCCGGCCGGCTCGGGGGCCGGCGTGGGCGGCGACTGGTTCGACGTGGTTCCCCTGTCCGGCACCCGGGTCGCCCTGGTCGTCGGCGACGTGGTCGGGCACGGCCTGCACGCCTCCGCCGCCATGGGACGGCTCCGCACGGCGGTGCGCACGCTGGCCGACGTCGACCTGCCCCCGGACGAGCTCCTCACCCACGTCGACGACCTGGTCGCCCACCTCACCTCGGACGACGACGTGGACCACATCCCCGAGGACATGCCGTCCGTCGGCGAGATCGGCGCCACCTGTCTGTACGCCGTCTACGACCCGGTCTCCCGCGTCTGCACCATCGCCAGCGCCGGCCATCCCCCGCCCGCCGTGCTGTTCCCCGACGGCACGGTCAGCCTGGTCGAACTCTCCCCGGGGCCTCTCCTGGGTGTCGGCGGCCTGCCCTTCGAGGCCACCGAGCTGGAACTGCCGGAGGGCAGTCTGCTCGCCTTCTACACCGATGGCCTGATCGAAGCCCGCGCCCATGACATCGGCCTCGGCCTGGACCGGCTGTGCGAGTCCCTCGCCTCCCCCGTCCCCTCTCTGGAGGCGACCTGCGACGCCGTACTCAAGGCGATGCTCCCCGAGAGCCCGGCCGACGACGTGGCCCTGCTCCTCGCGCGCACCCGCGCCCTCCACACCGACCAGGTCGCCGCCTGGTCCCTGCCGTCCGACCCCGCGATCGTGGCGGACGCCCGAGCCCAGGCCTCCCGCCAACTGGCTGTCTGGGGGCTGGAGGAGGCGGCGTTCGTCACCGAACTCGTGGTGAGCGAGCTGGTCACCAACGCCATCCGGTACGGGGCGGTGCCCATCGGGCTGCGGCTGATCCGCGACCGGACGCTGATCTGCGAGGTCTCCGACTCCAGCAGCACCGCGCCCCATCTGCGCCGCGCCCGCACCTACGACGAGGGCGGCCGAGGGCTGCACATGGTCGCCCAGCTCACCCAGGGCTGGGGCACCCGTCAGACCCCGACCGGCAAGACCATCTGGGCCGAACAACCCCTACCGGTCAGCTGAAGATGCTGAAGATGACGAGACGAACAGACGATCCGAGAGCGGCCGGAGCCGGCCCGCGCGCGTACGCGGGCACTCCGGCGGGCGACCGCGCCCGGGAGAGCGGCGGCTCTCCGGAGAGCGACCGCGCCCCGGATGGCCGTGGCACGCCGGAGAGCGGCGGCCCCGCGGAGGACGGCGGTACGCACACCCTCGGTCTGGTCTATCCGCCGGCCGGCCGGGCCCGCGACTACACCGGGATGCAGCTCTCCTTCATCGGCGGAGTGGCCGAGACCGCCACCACGTACGACTACGACCTGCTGCTCTCCCCCGCCGACACGACCGGCGACCCCTCGTTCCGGCGGATGGTCGACCAGCGGCGGGTGGACGGCGTGATCGTCATGGAGATCCGGCTGGAGGACGACCGGGTCGAGCACCTGGCCAAGGCCCGCTTCCCCTTCGTCACCATCGGAAGGAACAGCAGGGCGGAGGAGACCAGTTGGGTCGATCTGGACTTCGCGGGCCTGGCACGCGGCTGCGTGTACCACCTGGCCGACCTGGGTCACCGCAGGATCGCCTTCATCAACCGGTCCGAGCAGCTCTTCGAGAGCGGATACGGGTTCGCGCGCCTCGGGCTCGAGGGCTACACCAAGGCCATGGCGGAGCAGGTGCTCACCCCGCGCGCGTACCTCTGCGGCGACGATCTCGCCGCCGGGGAGGCGGTCCTGGAACAGATCCTGCGGGACGATCCGGCGACCACCTCGCTGGTCACCATGAACGAGGCGGCTCTGGAGGGCGTGTACCGCGGGCTGACGCGGCACGGCCGCAGGGTGCCGCGTGACTTCTCGGTCGTCGGCGTGGCGGCCGGCCGCTGGGCGGAGCAGGTGAACCCGCAGCTCACCGCGGCCGAGATCCCCGCCAAGGAGATGAGCCGGGTGGCTGTCGACCTGATGGTGCGACGGCTCACCTCACCCGGCTCGCCGCCCCGGCACGTCCTGCTGAAACCCCTGATCTCCCTGCGGGCCAGCACGGCTCCCTGCCAGCCGATACCCGGTTCGTCGGAACCCGAACAGGACTTCCCGGATCTCGCGGATTTCCCGGATCTCCCCGACCTCCCGGATCCCGACTTCTGAGACCGCCATGAGCACTGATCGCCTGAGCGCCGATCGCCTGAGCAGCACCAACAGCTGAGCATGAATCAGCTGAATACCCATCAGCTGAGCACCGCCCACGAACACCCGATCACGAACACCGATCACACACTGGGAGCAGAGCATGTCGTACGCCGTCGACCGCCGCGGTTTCCTGCGTGCCGCGGGCGCGGGAGCGGCCGCCCTCGGCCTCGGCTCGGCCCTGGCCTCCTGCGGCTCGGACCAGCAGAGCGGCACAGTCACCCTCACCTGGTGGGACTACTTCACCCTGGACAACTTCCAGCCCGGCATGACGGCCATGATCAAGGACATCGAGGCCAACGTCCCCGACGTACGGATCGAGCGGCGGACGTTCCCGTTCGCGGACCTGGACCGGCAGATCACCCTGGGCGCGGTCTCCGGTGATCTGCCGGACATCGCCATCGTCGACAACGTCGCCATGAACTCACTGGGCGGCAGCGGGCTGCTGGCCGATCTCACCGACAGGGTCAAGGAATGGGGCCAGGCGGACACGTACTACGAGGGCCCCTGGGCCGGCTGCCAGGTGGGCGGGAAGACCCTCGGAATTCCCAACAACAGCAACTGCCTCGCCCTTTACTACAACACCGAGATGCTCGACTCCGCCGGCGTGAGACCCCCCACCACGTGGGACGAGCTGGCCGAGGCGGCTCAGCGGCTGACCAGTGGGGACCGGTTCGGCCTGGCGATGAGCGCGATCAGGACGGAGGAGGGGGTTTTCCAGTTCCTGCCGTTCCTGTGGCAGGCCGGCGGTGACCTGGACACCTTCGACACCTACGGCGCGACCGCGCTGACCTTCCTCGACGACCTCGTCGCCAAGAGCTCGCTGTCCGGGCAGTGCGTGGGCTGGACGCAGCAGGACGTGAACACACGGTTCGTCAACAAGCGGGCGGCCATGCAGATCAACGGCCCGTGGCAGCTACCCAGCCTCAAGACGGCCGACCTGGAGTTCGGCGTCGCCGCGCTGCCCCGTGACAAGGAGTCCGCCACCTGTCTGGGCGGCGAGAACTGGGTCGTGATGGCGAGCGGCAAGCATCAGGACAAGGCGTGGGAGGTCCTCGAGTACACCCAGCGTCCGTCCGTTCTGGTGCCGTACCTGGTGGCGCTCGGCAACCTGCCCGCCCGCAAGGATCTGGCGGGCTCGGGCACATGGGCGTCCGACCCTGCCCTACGGCTCTTCCTCAGCCAACTGCCCGTCGCCCGGCCACGTCAGTACGGGCGGCACTACGCCGACGCCTCGCAGGCCGTCGCCGAGGCCGAACAGGCCGTACTCACCGGCTCCGCCGCCCCCTCCGCCGCGGCGAAGTCCGCCGCCGTCAAGATCAACAAGGCCCTGGGGCGGCGGTGAGGAGACTCAATCCCCACCCCGATCCCACTCCCACTCCCCTCTCCTCCCGCCGCCGACGGGCCGGGTATCTCTTCTCGCTGCCGGGTCTCGTCTTCCTGGGCCTCTTCCTGGCGTACCCGCTGCTCTACAACGTGTGGACGTCCGTGCACGACGTCGGCCTGAGCGGTCTGCTCGGCGGTGCCACACGGTTCAACGGCCTCGCCAACTACCGGGCCACGGTCTCCGACCCGGACTTCTGGCACGCCGTACGACTCTCGGTGGTCTTCACCCTGGGATCGCTGGTGTTGCAGTTCGTCATGGGCTTCGCCCTGGCCCTGCTGTTCGCCCGGCCGTTCCCGCTGAACGGTCTGCTCCGGTCATTGCTGCTGGTGGCCTGGCTGCTTCCGCCCGTGATCAGCGGCACCCTCTTCCGCTGGATGCTCGACGAGGAGTCCGGCGTCTACAACGCCCTGCTCCGCGCGACGGGTCTCGGCGCCCTCTCGCACGACTGGCTCACCGACCCGGGCACCTCGCTGGCGGGTGTCATCTTCGCCAACGTATGGGTCGGCGTGCCCTTCAACATGCTGCTGCTCCTGGTGGGGCTGCACACCATCGACCCGGAGCTCCACGAAGCCGCCGCCATCGACGGCGCGGGCGTCCGGCAGCGCTTCCGCTGGATCACGCTCCCGTTGATGCGGCCGGTGTCGGTGGTGGTGCTGCTGCTCGGCCTCGTCTACACCTTCAAGGTCTTCGACATCATCTTCGTGATGACGGGTGGCGGTCCCGTCGACGCCACCAGCGTCCTGTCGCTCTATGTCTACGAGGTCTTCTTCAAGTTCTTCCGGTTCGGAGAGGGCGCCGCCGCCGGCCTGCTCCTGCTGCTAGTACCCCTGCTCGCGGGCGCCCTCTATGTGCTCCGCCTGCGCCGGGAGGGCGAGACCGCGTGAGACCGACGCGCCGGCCCTGGCTGCTCACGGTGACCTCCGCGCTGATCACGGCGGCCTTTCTGCTGCCGGTCTACTGGATGGTCAACACGAGCCTCACCGAGCCGGACCGGATTCTGGCCGAATCCCCCCAGTGGGTCCCCGCACCGGTCACCACCGAGAACTACTCGACCGCGCTGGCCGACGAGGCGCTGCTCCGGGCCCTCCTCAACAGCCTGGTGATCTCCAGCGGAGTGGTCGCGCTCACCCTGCTGCTCGGCGTCCCTCTCGGCTACGCGCTCGCACGCATCCCGATGCGCGGCTCCGGCACCATGGTGTTCGCCCTGCTCCTCGCCCAACTGCCGCCCAGCATCGTGCTGGCGGCCCCGCTGTTCATCCTCGAACGCCGGGCCGGCCTCGACGACACGTACCTCGGTCTCATCGCCGCCGACACCACCCTCACCCTGCCCTTCGCGGTGATCGTGCTGCGCCCGGTGCTGCGGGCCGTGCCCAGAGAGCTGGAGGAGGCCGCGCTGGTCGACGGTTGCGGACCGACGGGCGTACTGCTGCGCGTCGTCCTGCCGGTCATGGTCCCCGGCCTGGTCGCGGTGGCCGGGCTCTCCTTCCTGATCGGCTGGGGTGAGTTCGTCTTCGGCCTCACCCTCGCCTCCGAGCCCGACGTACAGCCCGTCACCGTCCTGCTCAACGCGTTCGTCGGCCAGCACGGAACCGCGTGGGGAGCCCTGATGGCCACCGCCACCGTCATCAGCGTTCCCGTGGTCTGCGTCTTCGCGATCTTCCAGCGCTTCATCGCCGGCGGGCTCACGGCCGGAACCGTCAAGGGCTGACGACCGGCCGTTTCCTGGCCCGTTCAGGGCTGTTCAGGGCCGTTCAGGGCCGCAGCGGGTTGGTACGTGTCGCCGCCAGGAGGTACCAGGCGGTCGCGCCCGCGTGACGGTACGGGTAGTAGCCGAAGCCGAATCCGGTGTCGAGCGGGCTGCTCGCCGAGACGACTCCGGAACGTTCCGGAAGGGCCTTGGCGCCTACGGTCTGGTCGCCGCCGAGCAGCTCCTGAGCCCGCTCGACGGAGGCGATCAGCCGACCGGCGCGCGCCTCGTCGCCGCGTCCGTCCCTGATCCGCAGAGCGAGCGCGAGGTGAGCCGTGCCCTCGAACCACACGCCGTTCCGGTCGGGTTTGGGCTGGAACTCGGCGATCGGAGCGTCCTCGTTCGCCAGGAGACTGGCGGAGCTGAAGGTGACGCCCTCGTACGACTGGCCCGCGGGCACCGTGCTGTTGGGCCGGTCGGCGCGGTCGAGGACGGCCAGCTCGGCCGCGGCCCAGTCCAGCGACCGGACGTACGGACCGGCGCCGGACTTGGACCCGGCGGCGAGGGCGAGATGAGTCCAGGTCTGGGTGTCCTCGGGGATCGGTGAGGTGTTGACCGTCACCCCGTCATTCGTGCCGGTGTAGAAGAAGCCCGCGGACGAGTTCCCGGACGAGCCCTCTGACGAGCCTCCGGACGGCTCCCACATCTTCTCGACGAAGGCTTCGGCACGCGCGCGCCGCTCCAGCCACACCCGGTCCCCGGTGAGCCGGGCGAGCCGTCCGAACAGGCAGACCAGGTCGGTGTTGTGCTCGGTCGAGGTGAAGGGCAGCTTCTCGTTGGCCCCGTTGACGCCGAACTTGTAGCCGCCGAGGGGTTCGTCGGTACGGCCCATCCGCTCGATCCACTCGCCGATCCGCACGGCCCCGTTGAGGAAGCGGCGGGCCCCGGTCCGGCGGGCGAGCGCGCTCAACGCGATGCCCGCCCAGGCCATGTCACCCACGGCCGTACCCGTGAACCCGAACTGTGTGCCGACATTGGCGGTCCCGTCCGCCCGTACCAGGCCGTCCGGCTGCGTCGAACCGTCGAAGAAGACGTACGGCCCGACGTTGTACGCCTGGCGAAGCCTGCCGTCGTCGTACACCGGGTCATGGGCCTGCGCGTACAGCAGCGCGTCGCCGAGCACCACGGCTCTGGCCCGGCCGTCCGCGGTACGCGCCCCGAGGTGGGCCAGGATCGCGAGGGCGTTGTCGTAGGTGAACGCGGTGCTGAACAGACCCGCCTGATCGGTGTAGCTCTGGGTCAGGCGGATGCTTCCGTGGTCCGGATAGGCGTCCATGGCGGCGGCGAGAAATGCGTGCGCCCGGCTCTGGGCGGTAGCCCCGGCGGCGGCACCGGCGGCACTCGCAGTGGCAGCGGCAGTCGGGGCCCCGGCGGCGTGCGCCGCGCCGGAGCCGGTCGCGGTGAGCGCCGCGGCACCGATACCGAGGCCGGTGCCGATGAGCGTGCGACGGCTGAGCGCCGGGCCTTGTCTGCCGGTCATGGGTCTCCCTTGACATGCCAAGTGCGAGAGCGCTCTCACGCGTGCGCGCTCATTGTGCTGGTGCGCCTGGGGCTGGTCAACGCCTTTGGGACGTACGTCAGTTGGAGAGGCCGGAGGGAAAGGAGTGAGAGACGAGGCCAAACCCTCCGTACCTCCAGCCACCGCGCCGGAGCGTGCGCGAAGTCTTGACGTGTCCCTGGCACGGTGGCTTCATGGGAGCGCTCCCACGTTTCCTTGTGATGCTCAGACTCACTCAAGTTCCTCGGTTTTCAGCAGCTCGCTCAGATTTGTCCAGGTTTCTTGGCGCTCACTCTCTGGAGTCGCAGTGAGAACAACAAGAAGCACGACACGAAAGAGCCCTATAACCGCCCTACTGACCGGACTGGCCGCCCTCCTCGGGCTCGTCGTCCTGGGCGCGGCAGGCCCGACCCCAGCTCATGCGCAGTCGCAGTTACAGTCGCAGTCGCAGTCGCAGTCGCAGTCGCAGTTACAAACGCAGCGCCAGCCGCAGCTGCCCGGCGCCCGCGCCACCGGCCTCCACATCAACGACGGCCGCCTGCTCGAAGGCAACGGCAACGACTTCATCATGCGCGGCGTCAACCACGCGCACACCTGGTACCCGGGCGAGACGCAGTCGCTGGCCGACATCAAGGCGCTGGGTGCCAACACCGTCCGCGTCGTCCTCTCGGACGGCCACCGCTGGAGCGAGAACAGCCCCGCGGACGTGGCCGGCGTCATCGCCCAGTGCAAGGCCAACCGGCTGATCTGTGTGCTGGAGGTGCACGACACCACCGGCTACGGCGAGGAAGCCGCCGCCGGCACGCTCGACCATGCGGCCGACTACTGGATCGGCCTTCAGGACGTGCTCACCGGCGAAGAGGACTACGTCGTCATCAACATCGGCAACGAGCCCTGGGGCAACACCAATCCCGCCGGCTGGACCGAGCCCACGACCGCCGCCGTGAAGAAGCTGCGGGCCGCCGGGTTCGAGCACACGATCATGGTGGACGCGCCCAACTGGGGCCAGGACTGGCAGGGCGTCATGCGTGCCAACGCCCAGTCCGTGTACGACGCCGACCCCACCGGCAACCTGATCTTCTCGATCCACATGTACAGCGTCTACGACACCGCCCAGGAGATCACCGACTATCTGAACGCCTTCGTCGACGCCGGACTGCCCATCCTCATCGGCGAGTTCGGAGGCCCGCCCGACCAATACGGCGACCCGGACGAGGACACCATGATGGCCGCCGCCCAGCAGCTCCGGCTCGGCTACCTGGCCTGGTCCTGGAGCGGCAACACCGACCCGATCCTCGACCTGGCGATCGACTTCGACCCGAGCCGGCTCAGCTCCTGGGGCCAGCGCGTCTTCAGCGGCGCCAACGGCATCACCCAGACCTCCCGCGAGGCCACCGTCTTCGGCGGCGGTGAGCCGGGCGACACCCAGACCCCGACCACCCCCGGGACCCCGACCGCCTCCGCCGTGGCCGCCACCTCCGTCACCCTCACCTGGACCGCCGCGACCGACAACGTCGGCGTCACCGGCTACGACATCGTCCGCGTCAACGGCGGCACGGAGACCGCGGTCGCCGCCTCCGCCACCAACACCGTCACGGTGACCGGCCTCACCGCCGACACGGCGTACACCTTCGCCGTGTACGCGCGCGACGCGGCCGGCAACCGCTCGGCCCGCTCGGCAGCGGTGAACGTCACCACCGACGAGGACGGCGGCACCCCCGGCGCGGGCTGCTCCGTCGGCTACCGCGTCGTCAACGAGTGGCCGGGCGGCTTCCAGGGCGAGATCACCATCCGCAACACCGGCACCACGAGTATCAGCGGCTGGACCCTGGCCTTCGCCTTCGCCAACGGCCAGACCATCAGCAACATGTGGGGCGGGACCCCCACCCAGAACGGCGGCACGGTGAGCGTCGCCCCCGCTTCCTACACCTCCACCATCCCCGCCGGGGGCCCGGTCACCGTCGGCTTCACCGCCGCCAAGGGCAGCACCAATGCCGCCCCGACCGCGTTCTCCCTCAACGGAACCACCTGCGCCACCGCCTGATCCGGCCGTACGCACTGACCGGCGGGGGCACTCGCTCCTCCTCCCCCGCCGGTCAGCACGCCACCCACAAAGACGTGGCGCGGCACACCGGGTCGGCCTGCCGGTCGACGCCGAGCAACCCATTGGCCTTGGCTTACATCCTTCTCAGCGATGCGGGAGGCGCCCGTGAACCCTGGGGCAACTGGGGCGCCCGGGCACACGAGCCGACCAGGCCAACCAGGTGGAGGAGAACGTTGATACGCGTCCGGCGCACGATAGTCGCGGCCTCGGCATTATTCGCGGTGATGGTGGGGTCACCAGGGTTGGCGCACGCTCAACGGGCCGCCGATCCCGCACCACCCGCGTCATCGGCCGACCCTGACGGCAGGCTTCCACCGGGTTGGCAGGTCACCGGCGAGATCACCGGTACGGGCTCCGGTCGGCAGCTGACCTGGCGCTCGACCGCACCGGTACCCATGGGCGACGCCGCCGTCGAGTTCTACTCCGGGAACCGGCTTCTCGGCCGACCCGTGGCCGCCGAGGACCGGCGTACGTTCAGCCTCAGCCTCGACGGCGTACGCCTCGGGCCGGTGACGGAGTTACAGGTGCGGGCCGGTGGGCGTCTCCTGGACGGAGCCGAGGCCCCGGCCGACCGGCAAGGGCGACGCTCCACGACGCCGGTGAAACCGTCGGCCCCGCTGCCGGCCAACCCCATCGACCCCGGTGTCCCCGGCCCGTACCGGACGACCACCGGCGAGTACGAGCTGAAATCGATCCAACTGCCCGGCTTCCCCGCCCCGGTGGAGATGCGCGGGACCGTGGTGGCACCGACCGGAGCCGCGGGCCGCCGACCGCTGGCCCTGTTCCTGCACGGCCGCCACTCCACCTGCTTCACCACCGGAGGTGACGAGGGTGACGTGCTCGGCGAGTGGCCCTGCCCCACCGGTTCGAAGCCGATACCGAGCCACCGAGGTTACCTGCACGACCAGAAACTGCTGGCGTCCCAGGGCTACGTGACGGTGTCCATCTCGGCCAACGGCATCAACGCGCAGGACCACTTGGCGGAGGACGGCGGGGCACAGGCCCGCTCGTCCCTCGTACGGCAGCACCTCGCCCGCTGGGCGGACTGGGCGGGTGCCGGGCGGGCCGCGGCACCGGCGATCGTACGGACCACCTCACCGGCCGACCTGTCCCGAGTGCTCCTGGTCGGACACTCGCGGGGCGGCGAGGGCGTGAACCGGGCCGCGATGGACAGCCTCTCCAAGCCGCCCGCGGACCAGGACGGTTACCAAGGGCCGGTGCGCTGGAAGATCCGCGGAACCGTCCTCATCGGCCCCACCGTCTTCGGGCAGAACCCGGCTCCCGAGGTGCCGTCCATGACGATCCTGCCCGGCTGCGACGGCGACGTGGCCGACCTGCAGGGTGAGATGTACGTGGACGCCACACGCGGCGTCAGCCGCGGCGCCGCCCTGCACAGCGCGGTCTACATGGTGGGCGCCAACCACAACTTCTTCAACAGCGAGTGGACACCGGGACAGGCCGAGGCGCCGGCCGACGACGACTTCTGGCACGACGACGAGGCGCCGGACCCGGTCTGCTCGCCGGGCACCGCGACCCGGTTGACCGCGGTCCAACAACAAGCCGCCGGTGCCACGTACATAGCCGCGGCCGCCCGGGTGTTCGTCGCGGGCGACGACCGGGTACGCCCCCTCCTTGACGGCTCGAACGTGCGAGCGGCGTCGGCGGACCCGGCACGCGTACTCACGCACGCCGTCGGAGCCAACCGCGTCGGCGCGTTCCTGCCGGACGCCTCGGTCGCGGTGGACGGCGGCCGGCTGTGCGCACAGGTGGACCCCGACCCGGCGGCCGCCTGTCTGAACCCCGACGGGCCCGGTCGCTCACCGCACTTCGCCACATGGGAGACATCGCCCGAACCGGATCGCCACGCCGTGGCACTGGACTGGTCGGCACCGGGTTCCCCGGTACGGATACGCCCCGCGCGACCGGTCTCCCTGGCCGGGGCCAAAGACCTGACCCTGCGGGTCATCGTGCCGCCGAACACCACCGGCACCCGCTTGGACGTGTCCCTCACGGACACCACCGGCCGCCGTGCGACGCTCGGCGAAGTCCGTGTCGACGGACTGCCGGGGACCGACCGGACCGCCTCGCACTGGGGGCGGGAGGTACGCGTACCACTGACCGCCGCGACCCGCGCCGGACTGGACCTGAAGCGACTGAAGGCACTGGAACTGACGCCCCGCGACCAGTCCGGACAGGCATGGCTGGTGGACGCCTGGGGCTGGCGCCCCGGCACACCGGCGGTGCGACCGGCCACGCTGCCACGCGTCGACATCGGCCGGCTGACGGTCGAGGAAGGCGACTCCGGCGTACGGACCTACCGAGTGCCGGTGCGCGTCTCCGGCGAGGGCAGCGGCCAGATCCGGCTCTTCGTCGCCGATCCCGACACGCACAACTCCACCTCCCGGGTGGTGACGGTGCGGCCCGGCAGCGGTGACATCGACGTGCCCGTCGAGGTGCACGGCAACACCCGCTTCGGCTACGGCACATCGCACAACGTGTTCGCGAAGGCGGTCCGCGGCGCTGTGGTCGGCTCCTATCGCGGCGGCGTGACAGCGGAGAACGACGACCCGCTGCCCACGTTCAGCGTGACGCCGGTCGCGGACCGGGTCACCGAAGGACAGAGCTTGACCTGGCGGATCACACAGTCCGCGGTCGCCGACACGGAGATGTGGCTCAACGCCGACTTCCTGCCGCTCAGCGACGGCACCGAACTGTCCACCACGGACCTCGACCCGGACTGGTTCGAGCTGAGCACCGGCGAGTCCCCGAGCCCTGCCCGACCGCTCTCCGAGGTGGAAGAGCTCTACCTGCCCCTCTCCATCCCCGAGGGTCAACTGACCACCGAGGTCACCGTACCCACCACCGCCGACAGCGTGAGCGAGCCGGCGGAGTCGCTACGGATCCAGCTGTCCACGTGGGACGAGAACGGCGAGCCCGTGGAGGGCCCGGTGCTCACCGGCACGGTGCTGGACGCGCGGTAGGCCGCGCGTCACGGGGTCTCAGTACGCGGAGTGCCGGGAACTTCCGGTCCCGGTCCTCCGCGTCCTGAGCGCACGCCGACGATGAGTCCACCGTGACGGGGGAGTGACAAAGGTGGTGCTGTCTCCTGCGAACGCGGTTGTGAAGATGGCCGTATCTCTGAACACGGGGGCGGGGCGGACATGCCACCGCGGAACAACATTCCCAGGTCACGCCTGGCCGACCACGCGGACATGGCGGATCGGCCCGCCGCGCCGGCGCCGACGGCGTCTTCGCAGGAGCATAGGGAGCCGACCGAGCGGGCGAGGGTTGTGCCCGCAAAGGGCCGCACCGCATCCCGGCCGAGAGTAAGCCGGAGGAGCCTGCCGTCCCAGCGCGGCGACGGTGCGGCCGCACCCGGGAAACCGATCGGTTTATTGGGATGCCGCCATGGAGATCCTGCGGCACGCAGAGACCAGTCGAAGGTCACAGCTCTCCAAGACGCCATGCACCGGATGGGGACCACTTCATGCCCCAGCCGGAACCCGCGACTGAGACCAGAGCTGATACCGCCGCCATGCCTCCGGACCCCTTGGATCTCTCCCGGTAATCGCTTGTCGGTCTTGGAACACTCCGGAAAGAATGCAGCTCATGGGACATCTTGAGGTTGCGCACGTGGAGCACTACCTGCCAGACGGGAGGGTACTGCTCGGCGACGTGTCGTTCCGCGTCGGCGAGGGGGCGGTGGTGGCTCTGGTGGGCGCCAACGGGGCGGGCAAGACGACGCTGCTCCGGCTGATCTGCGGGGAGCTCCAGCCGCACGGCGGGTCGGTGACCACGAGCGGCGGCCTGGGCGTCATGCCCCAGTTCGTCGGGGCGGTGCGCGACGAGCGGACCGTGCGCGACCTCCTGGTCTCGGTGGCCCAGCCGCGCATCCACGAGGCCGCCCGCGCCGTGGACGTCGCCGAGGCCGCGATCATGGAGCGGGACGACGAGGCCGCGCAGATGCAGTACGCGCAGGCGCTCAGCGACTGGGCGGAGGCGCGCGGGTACGAGGCCGAGGCCGCCTGGGACATCTGCACGATGGAGGCACTCGGCGTTCCGTACGAGAAGGCGCAGTGGCGCCAGGTGCGGACACTGTCGGGCGGCGAGCAGAAGCGGCTGGTCCTGGAGGCGCTGCTGCGCGGCCCGGACGAAGTGCTGCTGCTCGACGAGCCGGACAACTACCTCGACGTACCGGGCAAGCGGTGGCTGGAGGAGCGGCTCAAGGAGACCCGCAAGACCGTGCTGTTCGTGTCGCACGACCGGGAGCTGCTGACCCGGTCCGCGGAGAAGATCGTGAGCGTCGAGCCGAGTCCGGCCGGGTCCGAGGTGTGGCTGCACGGCGGCAGCTTCGACACGTACCACCAGGCGCGCGCCGAGCGGTTCGAGCGGTTCGAGGAGCTGCGGCGGCGCTGGGACGAGAAGCACGCGCAGTTGAAGCGCCTGGTCCTCGACATGCAGCAGTACGCGGCCCGCAGCGACGCGATGGCCTCGCGCTACCAGGCCGCGACGACACGGCTGCGCAAGTTCGAGGAGGCCGGCCCGCCTCCGGAGCCACCGCGCAAGCAGGAGATCACCATGCGGCTGCGCGGCGGCCGTACCGGCGTACGGGCGCTGACCTGCGAGGAGTTGGAACTGACCGGGCTGATGAAGCCCTTCTCCCTGGAGGTCTTCTACGGCGAGCGGGTCGCGGTCCTCGGCTCCAACGGCTCGGGCAAGTCGCACTTCCTGCGCCTCCTCGCCGGCCAGGAGGTGGGCCACACCGGCCTCTGGAAGCTGGGGGCACGGGTGGTGCCCGGCCACTTCGCGCAGACCCACGCGCACCCCGAGCTGATGAGCCGCACCCTGGTCGGCATCTTGTGGACGAAGCACGCCAAGGACCGTGGCGGCGCGATGTCGGTGCTGCGCCGGTACGAGCTGGAGCGGCAGGGCGACCAGCGCTTCGAGAAGCTGTCCGGCGGGCAGCAGGCCCGGTTCCAGATCCTGCTCCTGGAGCTGGCGGGCGCCACGACGCTGCTGCTCGACGAGCCGACCGACAACCTGGACCTGGAATCGGCGGAAGCCCTCCAAGAGGGCCTTGAGGCGTACGAGGGCACGGTGCTCGCGGTCACCCACGACCGCTGGTTCGCCAAGTCCTTCGACCGCTATCTAGTGCCGCATCAGGCAACGTTCGCCCTGTCATGACGCATCGCTGGGTTGCTGCGCCGGGCGGCATCGGACAGCCAGAATGACGGAGTGGCTGAACGTGTGCGGGTCCGGGAGATTGATGACGATG
>NZ_JBQQCG010000114.1:0-32567 GCF_052245575.1 Streptomyces sp. 2A115
CAGCGGCCGTTCTTTCGTGCTTCGTTACTCGACATCTCGAAGCGTGAAGAACGGCCGCGTCACGTGCCGCCGGTTTCCGAGGATCTCAGCAGGTCGAGTGACCTGCGACGTTAAACGCCAAGCTGAGAGGTCGTTTTCACCCTTGATGAGATACTTTCTCCTGCATCTCTCGAGGTGGGGTCGCTCTCTTGATGGGACTGGCGGGGTTGACCTGGCGGACGTGCTCTATGGGGTGACGACTGGGGCGGAATCGGGCTTGCTCCTGTCTCATCCCAAGACGTCGGTGGTGGGTGCTTCTACTGGTCGCCCTGCACGCCTGGGCGCACGCCCCTGAACAGCGGTACGTCCAGGTCATGACCGAGCGTCGTGCGTATCCGAGTGATCTGTCCGATGCCCGCTGGGAGTTGATCGAGCCGGTACTGAGTGCCTGGCGGGCCGAGCGGCGCCGGCGTGCGCTGAACATCGGACGCCCGCCCGAGCATGATCTGCGCGAGATCATGAACGCGATCCTGTACGTGGACCGCACCGGTGTGCAGTGGCGTTACCTGCCGCACGACCTCCCGCCCTGGGAAACCGTGTACGGCTACTTCGCCAAGTGGCAGCGCGACGGCGTGTTCGCTCAGCTCGCAGGCGTGCTGCGGAGACTGTTACGCCAGCAGGAGGGCAAGGGAGCGGAGCCGACCGCGGGCGTGATCGATGCACAGAGCGTGAAGACCTCTACCAGCGTCCCGGCCGCCGGGCAGGGCACCGATGCGGCGAAGAAGATCGTGGGCCGCAAGCGCAACATCGTCACCGACACCCTCGGACTGCTGCTCGCGGTGCTGGTCACGGCCGCGAGCGTGCAGGACTCCGTCGCCGGCACCCACCTGATCGACCAGGTCGCCGCCGCCCACCCCTCGGTCCGCAAAGTCTGGGTGGACGGCGGCTACCGCCAGCACCTCGTCGAGCACGCCGCCCGCCTCGGCATCGACATGGAAATCGTCCAACGCACCCCCGGGACCAGGGGATTCACGCCACTCCCGAAGCGCTGGACCGTGGAGCGCACCTACGGATGGCTGATGTTCCACCGCCGTCTGACCCGCGACTACGAGACCCTCCCAGCCCGCTCCGAGGCGATGATCCATCTAGCCATGACCGACCTGATGGCCCGCCGCCTCACCAGCGAAGCCACCATCTCCTGGCGCTTCCCGACACCCCGGGATCAAACACCAATTCCGGGATGAAACATCGGGAGAAAACGACCTCTGACGGCCCGGCCACGCAAGGGTGCTCGGTCGCTGGCCGCCCCTCAACCAAGATCGTTCTCGCCCCGTTGGGCACGTCCTCCGGATCACCTTCGTACGCCCCGACGGCTGCGCCCGGGGCCTTCCCTCCCCGGGCGCAGCCGTCGGGGCGTAACAGAACACAGCCGTTGACGTTCGGGTGCAGTGAAGGGGGTTGCGTTTTCGTCAACCCCGCAGTGATCCGGGGGAACGGTGACGACCGCGACAGTCGCCTTCAACCGAGACCGGCCGCGTTCACCTGCAAGAGTCCCTGTTCTCCTGGCTCGAGCCCGAGACGACGCCCGCGGCCGCAATTGAGACGCCCGCACCTGAGCAGGAAACTGCTCCCCCGCCGACGCCGCCGTGGATCTTTCGACCTGCGATTTCGTTCGGCGGACGTACCTATTCCGGGGCCTGGCTGGCCAACTGCCGCTGAGAACGGTGGCCGACTGCGCCTGAGAGAACGGCCGCAGCCTGCGTCTTCACAGCCCGGACTGGCGAGGTTCGCTGCGAGTCACAGTTTGCGCTTCAGGTCCTCGCAGTGGTCCTGCGGGGCCGTGAGGGAGCAGGCGGTGTTGCTCTTCCCCGGGTGGATGTCGCGACCGACGGCACTGCCGGCGGCCCGGCGGCCTGCTTCCCCTCAGGTTCGGGCTCTTCTGTGCGGCGCAATCCCCGGGTGACCGCGCGGCCGTCATGCAGAAGGGGCCGCCCGCGCGGGGCGGCCCCTTCTGGTCCTTGCTTCTGTCAAGTCAGTGACTGAACTGCTCAGCATGGTGTACATCGTCCAGCAGATCATCCCGACCGTGGCGGCGATCTGCGTGAAGCCGCTCTTGAGGGCGTTCATGAACGGCTTGAAGCGTCCCGGGGGATCCGGAAGGAGGGAGTCACGCACGACACCTGAACTTTTTCCGGGCCTCGCCGTGTCGACATATTCATGCACCGGGCCAGAATGAACAAAAAGAATCAAGTGGCTAGCCGGGGGATCCTGGCGGGTTCAGACCAGACCAAGGGGACACCTACTTGTCGAGGACCGCTTCCATCACTCGCTTCGCGATGGGCGCGGCCACTCCGCCACCGCTGACGTCCTCGCTCTCGGTGTCGTCGTCCTGCACCACCACGGCGACGGCGACGGAGGCCGGTGAGCCAGGTTCCGGTTTGGCGTAGGAGATGAACCACGAGAACGGGCTCCGGCCGCTCTGTGCGGTACCGGTCTTGCCGCCGACCTCGACGCCGGTGATCGCGGCCTTGGTACCGGTACCGCTCTCGACGACCGCCCGCATCATGTCCTGCAACTTGTCGGCGTTGGCCGCGGACAGTGGTCGGCTCATCGGTTTCCTGGGGTTCAGGTCTTCCAGCACCAGGTACGGCCGCATCAGCGCGCCGTCGTTGCCGACGGCCGCCGCGACCATGGCCATCTGAAGCGGGGTGGCGGAGGTCTCGTACTGGCCGATGGCACTGAGCGCGTTCTGGGAAGGCCCCGCATCGTCGGGGTAGACCGACTCGCTCACACGGACGGGAACCACAGGCTCGGCGTTGAAGCCGAACTTCTCCGCCTGCGCCAGCATTTTCCTGCTGCCGAGGTCCGAACCGATCTTGCCGAACACCGTGTTGCAGGACTCGGCCAGTGCCTGCCGAAGCGACACGTTTTCGCAGAGGGTGTCACTCGCGTTTCTCAACTCGGTGGTTGTCTCCGGCAGGATCCACGGCGACGGTGAGTCCGTCGCCTCGTCGATGGAGTCGTACAGGCCGCCTTCCAGCGCAGCGGCGGCGGTGATCACCTTGAATGTGGACCCTGGAGGGTAGGTCTGCCGCAACGCCCGGTTGAGAAGCGGATGGTTCTTGTCCTGCTCCAACTTCTTCCATGCCGCGCGGTCGGCCGCCGAGGTACCCGCGAAGGTCGACGGGTCGTACGACGGTGTGGAGACCAGCGCAAGGATAGCGCCAGTGCGCGGATCGAGGGCGACGGCAGCGCCCTGTCTGTCGCCCAACCCCTGGAAGGCGGCTTTCTGCGCGGCCGAGTTGATGGTGGTGATAACGAAGTCGCCCTTTTCCTGACTGGAGCGTGCGGCCGTGAGCACGTCGTCCTCGGTGTTTTCGAGGAGCGAGGTGCCGTAGGCCTGTGAGGCGTACCCCGTGACGGCCGCGTAGAGCGGGCCTTCCTTGTAGGTGCGCAGGTAGCGCGAGGTGTCTCCAGTGTCCTTCGCTCCGGTGACGGGTTTGCGCTCGACCAGGATGTCGCCGCGGGGGCGGTCGTAGCGGGCGACGGGCCGGTCGCCGGGCGGGCGCAGCAGTGCCACGGTGATGATGGTGGTCACGGTGAGGACAGCGGTCGTACCGTGGAACAGCCGCCCCTTCAAGTCCCGTTCGCTGGTCGGCAACAGGCCGCTCACTCCGATGTACAAGACGGCGCCGGCCGCGAAGACGAAGAAGTCCACCCCGACGCCTTCGTCAGGCCAGACGAGGATGCGGATGCCCAGAGTCAGCATGGCGCCGACACACAGGACGACTTCTATGACACCAGTGCGTCCCAGCAGTCGTCGGTCCAGGCCCCAGAGCATCGACCAAACGGCGACCACCACCGCAGCCCCCACCAGCGCCCCCGATACCAGCACCAAGACGGGCCACGCGCCTCCACGAGAGGTCGACTCGGTCGCCGCGGCCAGCATCAGGGCAGCCCCAACCGCCTTGCCTCCGAGGAGAATCCGCGGGCCCGCCGGGCCCGCGCCGAAGCTCGCGCGGAGCGGTTCGGTCTTTCGCAAGGTCACGACCGAGGCCACGGTGTGCGGGGCGATCTCCGCCCGCGCCGTCAGCGTGCACTCCCCCGTCGCGGTGCGCACCACCACACGGGCCTCGTGGACGCCCGGCGCCTCGGCGAGCACCGACAGCACGATCCCATGACCGCCGGGCCGCGCGCGCAGCCAGTCACTGTCCGAGGAGGCCTCGACGGTCGCCCGTACCACCGGGGGGCCGAGTACGGGTACGTCAACATCCGGTCCTAGTCGGCCGAGTGGGATCACGCCGAGATCCCAGTGGTCTTGGGTGATCCGGGGCGCCGCGGCTGCACGTGCCAGCTGCGCCGCCGCGCGCACGCTCGTATCGTCGTCGCGGGTGAACCAGTCCAGCTCGTCGCAGGCGGCCAGCGCCTGAGACGTGTCCGGGTTGTCGAGCGAGGTTCGCAGCTCGGCGACCGCCCGGAGCCGCTGGTCGCGTCCCATCGGCTGGTGCGGGGCGACAACGAAACCGATCGGCAGGGTCACCGGGTCCGGGTGCCGCGGCGCCCGGGCGATGGTCAGATCGCCGTACGCACCGAACATCCACAGCTGCGGATTCTGGTTCGGAGTAGCCGCGCGGACCCGCTCGCCGATGTACTGCGCCAGCTCCGCCAGACCGACCGCACCGTCCCCGCCCAGGTCGGCGTCGCCGGTCCGCAGTCCCTCGACGAGCGCGCCGGTGAACAGGGACGGTACTGGTCGGCCCTCAGGCAACCCGCCGCCCATGGTCGTTCCGGCGGCCGCGCTCGGCACCACGTGGCTGCCCTCGAAGGCATACTCGACAGCGCTCGACGCCGTGAGCACCGCCCGGCCCCGCTCACCGTCCGCCTGCTTCAACGCGCTGAAGCTGTCTTCGACATGCACTTCGGGGTCGGCACGGCTGAACAGGCCCCGCTCGAAGGCCCCGGCGTAGCAGCAGTCCAGCATCACCGCGGCGCGCCCGGCACGGCTCCGTATCATCAGCCGACTCACGTACTCGGCCGGAATCGCCGTCGACTCCAGTCGGGTACGGACGGTGTCCGCGGCTGCGAGGAAGAGCCTTCCGCCTTCGTCCTTCAGCCCGTGGCAGGCGAAGTGAAGCAGGAGCGTGTCCGTCGGCTGACAGTCGGCGAAGAAGTCCTCGACCCCGCGGCGAAGTTCGTGCACACCAGGGTCGCTCAGCATCTCCACGGTGAATGCGCCGATCGCCGGGTCACCCAGCACCCGGGCGAGCTCGGTCGCGTCGCGCAACGGCGCCCTCAGCGCCCGCAGCCCCGAGTCCTCGTACGAGCTCGTGGCCACCAGCAGTGCGTGACGCCGTTGTTCTCTCACGGGTGGTCTGCCGTCACCGCCGCCAGCCACTCGTCGGCCAGCTGCCGCTGAACTGCACTGGCGACACCAGTGAGTTCGAGCCGGTGTCCATCGATCTCCAGCACGACGGTCCGCGAATCGGCCCGGGGCATCCAGTCCCGGACAATCGCGACGGCCGCTTCCAGCAGAGGCAGCGACGGTTGCAGGACGACCAGCAGCGCTCCGAGTGTCTCGGCCATGCCGGACCGGCTGTTCGCCGGGGCGACGCCGCCCGGAAGCGCGCCCACCCGGTCGACGTCCAGGGCCAGCAGGTCCTCGCGCAGCGCCTCCAGTTGCCAGGGCTGTGCGGCCGCCGCCTCCTCGTGTCCGAGGGCGACGATGCTCAACTCCTTGGACATGAGCCCTCCCCCGTGCGGGCCTTCCCGCGGTGAGCGGGGACTGGGCCCTCGGCGCATCCAGTGTGGCAGCACCACCGCCTTGCAGCGACCTGGTTTTGACACCCCATCAGCCACCTGATGTGTCATCTGCCCCTGGGTGCACGCCCGTCGTGTCCGATCTCAAACGGGTCTGTGTAGTGAACGGTGGAACTCGGTCGGTTTTCTTCAGCGTCGTCTCCGGCGGTGAGCCGGCCGTCGAAGGTGATGTCGAAGGCTTGGAGTGCGGCCTTCCCAGCGCATGGTCCAGCGTTTGCGTCCGGTGCCGGTCGGGTCCAGGCTCATGACGGCCGGGTAGACGCATTTGAGGGCGGCCTGGTCGGTGGGGAAGTGGCCTCGGGCCCGGACGGCCTTGTGGAACCGAATCGAGCACCGACTGTTCTCCCACATCACGATGAACTGGCGAGGCAGGCCGCTGACCAGCCATGAAGTCATCGTGAACAGCATCGCAGCGACCACCACCCGCACGGGACTGACAGTCCGCGCCGAACTCGACACCGCCCTCTACGAGACCGGCGTCCGCATCAGTGACGGGCAGCTGAACGCCCTGCCACTGAGCCGCCATGACTGGCACAGCGACTGGAACTACACCCTCCACCCCCAGGAACACAGCCGGGACGGCGTCCTTCCGATCCCGCCCCAGAACGAAGCCGGCCCCGGCCGCGCCTGGCTGACCCATCCCGCCCTCACCGGCATCCCGCACGAGCAGTGGGACTCGCTGGTCACCGAGTTGGCAGCGGCCCGCGCGGCTCAACGGGAAGCAGACCTCCATCAGCGACGCGGCGGCGACCGGCAGAAGACACCTGCCGCTGGCCTCTACACCGGCCGACGCCCCGGCCTCACCCTCGTCGACCGGCTCCTGGCCACCATCCTCTACCAGAGGTTCAAACTCCCCCAGGTCGTCATCGCCCCGCTCTTCACCGTGACACCCGTGACCCTCAACCGGGCCATCAGTCAAACCCGCCGGCTCCTCCACGACATCGGACACGCCATCAAACCCGCCGAGACCCAACTGGCCACCCTCGACGATCTCACCGGCCTCATCACACACCTCGGCATCCCCAAACCGGAGATCAAAACGGCGAGTTAATGATCGGCAAGCCCCAACTACCCGGCCTTGGGTCAAGGCCCCAGTCCACCCTCACCCTCCACCTGCTCAAACTGAGTGTCTATGAGAGATCGCCGGGGCCGGGTAGGCCCATGAAGAGCGGAGTACGCCTGGATTGCGAGTCGGCGACGGACCGCTCGGAAGGATGGGTGCCGGGCGATCGTTAAGCCATGCCCGAACTTGCCGACAAGCAGCCCTCCGGCGTAGAGGGTGCCCTCACCGCAGGTTGTCTCCTGCTTCTCGTACTGGTGGCTGACGTGGCGGCCGCGCTGTTGGTCGTCATCGTGCTCGCCGTCCGGGGACTGGGCCGGATGGACGCCAGCTCCGGACAGACAGCGACCGGCGTGCCGCCCCTGGACTGGGCGCCTGTCGGCGTACGAGCTGAAGTGGCTGGAAAAGGGGCAGCGGAAGTGTCTCGACAGCGCAGCAGCAATATCGGGCGCACACCAGGCAACAAGGGTCAACTACCAGGTGGAAGGGCGACTTACGGTTCCTGCCAAGAACTCTCGGGATGTGCTGAGACACCGAGCGAAGGAGTGTCATGGCGGAGCAGGCGGACGGCATGGGCATCGTGCATGTGTTCGTAGGGCCGTCGTGTCCGGCTGCGGTGCTCAACGAGCGATTCCCGCAGGCCCGGTTAGACTCTCCCACCAAACACGGAGATCTGTTCGCGCCGGACATTCGCGCTGGCGACACCGTCGTTATCGTCGATGGTTTGTACCATCAGACACTCGCGCTGCGGCACAAGGAAGTCCTTGACGCCATCGAGCGGGGCGTGACGGTAATCGGCGCGGGCAGTATCGGCGCCTTTCGTGCGGTGGAACTCGGCCCGTTCGGGATGATCGGCGTCGGGGCGGTATTCGGATGGTACAGCGACGGTGTCTTCGAGGGAGACGACGCCGTCGCACACGCTGACGGGGACGGCTATACCGCGGTCAGCGTTCCGCTGGTGGACTCCGGCCAACGGGCTAGTCTGGTCAAACAGTGGGGCGCCCCGCAGGACCCTTGGCTGGAGAACACCCTCCGAGACTCTCAACAGCCGCCTACTGTCGAACATAAAGCGGAAGTGAACGGGTGTGTCAACTTAACGGCTGATCTTGGTTGTTGAGGTGTCAGTTGCCGCTCGGGGTCAGGCAGCCTTCGAAGGCGATCTGGAAGGCGTTCAGGGGCGCCTTCCAGCGCATAGTCCGCCTCTTGCGGCCCTTGCCGGTCGGGTCCAGGCTCATCAGCGCCATGTAGATGCACTTCAGAGTGGCGGCCTCGTTGGGGAAGTGCCCGCGGGCGCGGACGGCCCTGCGGATGCGGGCGTTGACGCTCTCGATCGCGTTCGTGCTGCAGATGACCTTGCGGATCTCAACGTCGAAGGAAAGAAAGGGCACGAACTCGGCCCAGGCGTCGGACCACAGCTTCACGATCGCCGAATACTTCGTCGCCAAGGAGTCCTGGAACTCCAGGATCCGCTCCGCCGCCGCGTCCTCGCTCGGGGCGGTGTAGACGGGCTTGAGCGCCTTGGCAACCTTGTCCCAGTTCTGACGGGCCGCGTAACGGAACGAGTTGCCCAGCAGGTGAACCACGCACGTCTGGACAATCGGGCGGGGCCAGACGGTCTCCAAGGCCTCGGGCAGTCCATTGAGCCCGTCACAGACCAGCATAAGCACGTCGTCCAGGCCGCGGTTCCTCAGCTCGGTGAACGCATGCAGCCAGTACTTGGCGTCCTCGCTGCCGCCACCAGCCCAGATGCCGAGGATGTCGCGAGTGCCGTCCACGGCCACCGCCATAACCATGCATATCGGATGGTTCGCGACCTTCCCGTCCCTGATCTCCACGTTGATGGCGTCCACGAACAGAACGGGGTAGACGCGGTCGAGCGGCCGGTTCTGCCATTCGGCCATGCCGTCCATGACCTTGTCGGTGATGGTCGAGATGGTCTGCTTGGACACCTCCGCCCCGTAGACCTCGGCGAGATGAGCGGAGGTCTCCCCGTGAGTGAGGCCCTTCGCGGACAAGGAGAGCACCATCTCGTCGACGCCGGTCAGACGCCGCTGCCGCTTCTTGACGATCTGCGTCTCAAAGCTGCCGGCGGCATCGCGCTGCACCCTCACCTCCACCGGGCCGACATCGGTCAGCACGGTCTTCGCCCGGGTCCCGTTGCGGCTGTTGCCATTGTTCTTCGCGGCCGGATCGTGCTTCTCGTAGCCGACGTGGTCGGTGATCTCACCCTTCAGGGCGGACTCGAGCACCCGCTTGGTGAGCTGTTGCAACAGCCCGCCCTCGCCGGCCAGTTGCAGCCCCTCGTTTGCAAGCACGGTCGACCAGCATCGCAACGAGCTGCTCGTCCGACACGGCACTCGACGGTGCCTGAACCACCTGCTTGGCCTGCTCGTTCTCCACGGCGGTCTCCGTCATCAGACGCATCTCCTTGATCATCAGATCCGCCGTTGATTAGACACTCCCGAAGGGATCGTCGTGGTACTTGCTCACGCTCCGCGCCCGGTCAGTACGGTGGTCCGGCCCGTCCGGGTCGTGATCGTTGACCACCAAGAATTCGCTAGAGTCGGCATCGGATCGCTGTTGGAGCGCGGCACCGACGTCCAGGTCATCGGTACGGCCGGGAACTCCGCGGAAGCCCTCCAACTGGTGGAACAGGAAGGGCCCGACGTGGTGCTGGTGGACGCCTCGCTGCCGCCGGCCGGCTGGCTGGACGTCACCCGCGGCGTCCTCCGGTTCGGCGGCACGACCTGTCGCACCAGAGTGATACTCATGGCGCAGGAGCTGACCGACGACACCCTGCTGTGCGCCGTGCGCGCCGGTGTCCACGGCTATGTGCTCAAGAGCTCCCCGGACTGGGTTTTCTCGACCGCGATTCGGTCGGTCGCGGATGGAGAACCCTTCCTCGCCGGGCCGGTGATCCGGCGTCTGTTCTCCTGCTTCACCTTCCTGCCGAACCATGACCCGGCCACGGTGCCCGGCGAACTGGCCGACCTCAGTTCGAGGGAGTTGGAGGTGGTCCGCGGTATCGGCAACGGGCTGTCGAACCGGGAGATCGCCAGGCGGCTAGGGGTCGCCGAGAACACAATCAAGTCGTACACGTCCAGCATTCTGACCAAACTGAACGTACGCAACCGGGTCGAGGTGGCACTGACGGCATGCCGGCTGGGGCTCGTACCCCTCTATCCAGCTCTGCTGTCCACCCAGCGCGGTGCGCCCGGCTCCGCCGCCGCCCCCAGACCGTCCCTGCCCCAGGGCCACGCACCGCGGAACCAGAGCATGAGCGGTGCGGGCCGGAGGCCGGCGGGCCGCTGATCCGTATGAAGCAGCCGCTGTAACTGCGAATACCACGGAATTTCCCGCCGCACGCCACACTGGACGGTGAAACACGCGCCTCCGCGTCATCGGGCCAGGGTGAACAAGTCCTCGCTGACCAGGGCCCCGGCAGCGGCTCGGGGGGTGTTGCGGGAGCTGTTCCAGGCCGTGGCCCGACCTTGGGCGGTGGCGGAGAGCTGTTTCGGGGGCTTCGGGTGCTGGCCCTGGACGGGACGCTGCTGGCCGTGCCGGACACGGCGGGCAACAATGACGGATTCGGCAAGTCCGGCTCGCAGCACAGACCGATGGGCAATCCGCAGGCCAGAGTAGTCGCGGTGGTCGAGTGCTCGTCGCACGCCGTTCTCGACGCTGTGATCGGCGGGTTCAAGGAGTCCGAGCGCATCGTCTCCGACGCCCTGGACGCCCACGTCGGCAACGGCACGTCAGGTCAGCCCGCCGGTCGGTCATGACCCGCAGCTCGGCGGTTAGTTCGCTTTCCGGAGTCAGGACGTGCAGGTCGCGGCGCATGCGTGCCTGGTCTGCGATGACCCGGGCGTCCCTCGCGTCGGTTTTGCCCAGGCCGCGGTAGCCGGCAGAGGCCCGGTTGACCGCGAGGCCGGGCAGATAGACGCTCGTCTGTTCATGGGTGAGTAAGAGATTGACCAGCCGGGAGGCCATGCCGTCGGCGACGTCCACGGCCCAGACGACGTCCTCGCTCAGCTCCAGGACGTCGCCAACGAGCTTCAGCAGTTCCGGCTCGTCGTTAACCACCCTCCGCGAGAGCAGCACCTCTCCCTCGTTGTCCAGGACAACGGTGTGATGGTGAACCTTGCCGATGTCGGTTCCGACCCAGTTCCAGGCCATGGTCCCTCCGGTCGTTCGACGTACTCCGTGCGTCCGGACGACCACGCCAGCATGGTCCTACTCAGCGATACCCGAAGGCCCGCAGCTCCTCATCAGTGGTCGAGTCGTCGTGCAGCCCCGGGCGGCCAGGTGTCACAGGAACCATCAAAGGCAACCACCCCCAAGCCATACCCGGGGCCACTGGATCCTCCGGACCGTACGACAGCCCATCCGACCCATCAACAACGTAGGCCCCCCAGGTCATCCGTTCGACAGGGGGGCACAGTCATGCCGGGCCCGGAGGCCAGCGGCCAACTTGCAGGACCGCGAAGAAGATAACTGTGAGAGTTGTTCCGCGGCCCGGGATGGGTTGCTGCCAGGGACGCTCCTGGGTGCGGAAGACCCGGCAGTGGTAGTCCGGCGGATAGCCACGACCAGCCTCGGTGGACTGTGAAGACGATCGCGGCCGTGAAACCGGTCGTGGATCCGCCGACCGTGGCGCAGGCGAGCACGAGCGCGGAGCGGTCCCTCGGTGGCAAGGGTTGGCGCACCCTGTACGTGGGCGCCGGCACCGTCGACGCCTACGTCGATCTCGGCGGGCTCAAGGGCTCGACCGGCTCGGCGACGTCTTCCGCGACAATCCCAGCAGTGAGCAGGCAGTCCAGAAACTCGCCGTGAAGCACCTGAGCGAGGCGCCGCGCGGGAGAGCCACCTCCGCCCACGCCGACAAGAACACCATCGACATGCTGGAGGGCCTGCTGCGCTCCCTCGGCTTCCAGCGGGTGAGCGTGCGGTACGGCAGCCAGGCCTGACGTCCGGGTTCAGGGCCAAGGCCGCCCCGCACGGGACTCCCCCGGAGGCGGCGGATCCCGTTCGGGGCGTGGCCGAGCCCACTGATCACGCGTTCCAGGCCGGTGACTCCTCGGACGGCAGTTGCGCATCGTCGAGCACGATGAACGGGTCCTGCACGACCGCCCGGATGACCGCTTGGAACTCCTCGATCAGCGCGCGCATCGTGCCTTCCTCGAACACCTCCGGCGAGTAGACCAGCACGCCGTCGAACTTGCCCGGCCCGGTGACGACGATCTGCATCTCCAGGTCGAACCTGACCCTCGTGTCGGGGATCAGGTACGCGGAGGTGGCCAACCCGGCGAATGCCGGCAGGTCGTCATCGGTGAGGCCGAGGAAGGCACCCATGTGGGCGTTGGTGTTGTTCTGGATCTCGAAGACGATCCCGATGTCCGCGGGCCTCCCCCCCGGGTTCTTCGCCCGCAGACGGCCGAGCGCGTCGCTCAGCGTCGCGTCCTGATTGGCGAACGCGCCCAGCACGGCGGTGCGGACCTCGCCCAGCAGGTCGACGAACCGGGGTTTGCCCGGTAGCCGTGATCGAATGGCGAGCAGGTTCACCAGGTTGATGATCAGGCGCTCCCGTTCGGGCGAGGTGCGCCCGGAGACGGGGGTGCCCACGGTGATGTCCTCGCGCCCGGTGCGGCGGCGGAGCACGGCGTGGAAGACCGCGACGGCGGTCATGAAGCCGGTGGCCCCGTGCTCGCGTCCGACCTCCACCAGACGCTTCCCGAGCGAGTCCGGTACGGAGAAGAACAGCCGGACGCCCAGTCCGGTCGGCACGGGGGGCCGCGGCCGGTCGAGGGGCAGGTCGCAGGGTAGGGCACCGGCGAGCTGGTCCGCCCAGTATGCGGTCTGCTTCTCGATGATCTTGCTGTCGATGGCTGCCTGTTCCGCGGCGGCGAGTTCGGCATAGCCGAACTCCAGTGGCGGGAGCAACCGGTCAGGGTCGCTCCCGTGGCATGCGGCCGCGTAGCCGATCTCCAGCTCGCGGAAGAACAGGGACACCGACCAGTCGTCGAAGACGACGTGATGGCCGACGACCAGCAGGACGTGATCGTCCTCCGCTACCTTGACCAGTGCGATCCGCAGGACCTCGCTCGCCAGATCGAACCGCCGCCGCGAGAACTCGACCGAGAACTCGGCCAACCGGGCCGCTGCCTCGTCGGTGCCGGTCAGGTCGACCCCCTCCACGGCGAACGAGTCCGGCTCCCGGACCTCACAGGAGAGCTGCCCGTCGTCGTCAAGACGCAGCGCACAGCGGAGCGACTCGTGCCGGGAGACCATTCCACGGATCGCCTTGAGCATGGCCTGCTCGTCGAGCTCTCCCTGCATGCGCAGCCCGGGCGAAACATGGTAAGCACTCTCAGGGGCCATCTCCTCGGCGATCCAGAGGCGCTGCTGCCCCTGGACGGGAGTCGTCCACACTGGCGACACAGAACTGCTCCTATCCGACTTCTTGACGTGGCCGACCAGGTTTTCGGCGTGGCCGACGGCTGGAATCGAGCGAACGAACACGCCGACCGGCAGGCGCACCGGGAGCGGTCAGGGCCATCTCATGTGGGCAGCCGAAGGCCGCCCACATGAGATGTGGTCACCGACGCGATTGATCACGTACGAGACACCGTTCCATGCCCCGGGCCAGGGTTCGTTCAGTTGCCGGGTGAACCCACCGTGGTCTCCTGCATCAGCGTGTCGACCCGGGTGGCCAGCTGGTGCAGCTGCGGGCACTCGTAGAAGGAGTGCAGCGGGACGTCGACGCCGAAGGTGGCCTTCACGGCATCGCGTACCTGAGGAACGGTCAGGGAGTCACCGCCGAGCGCGAAGAAGTCCGCGTCGTGCCGCTGCGGCTGCGCGTCGAGGATCCGCCACCAGATGATGGCCAGCTCCCTCTCGGTCGTACTGCGGGCGGCGGCATCACGCCCGCCGGATTCCTGGGCATCGGATGCCACGGCGGGCAGCCGCTTCCGATCGATCTTTCCGGACGTCGTCAGAGGCATCTTGTCGAGCACGACGAACCGCGCCGGCACCATGTTCCGCGGCAGCCGTTGCGCGAGTGCCGCCTTGAGCTGGTCCGGCGACACGTCGGCACCGTCGCTGAGTTGGACGTAGGCCACCAGTCGGGATCGTTCCTCGTCGACCTCCCTCGCGACGACCCCGGCCTGCACGATGCCCGGCACGTCCAGCAGGGCGGCCTCGATCTCGCCCAGTTCCACCCGCACACCGCGAATCTTGACCTGGTGGTCCACCCGCCGGTGGAAGACCAGCTCGCCGCTAGCCGTCCTGCGGGCCAGATCGCCCGTCCGGTAGATCTGGACCCCGGGTTCGCCGTGCGGATCGGGGAAGAAGGCCGAGGCGGTCAGCTCTGGATTGTTGAGGTAGCCAGGTGACAGGAACCGACTGCGCACCCACACCTCGCCGAGCTCGCCCTCGGCCACCTCGTCGCCGTCGGCGGTGCGCAACATCACCTCCCGCCCCGGCAGTGCACGGCCGACCGGCACCACCGGCTCGAGCTCGTCGGCCGGGGTGACCGGGTGGAAGGTGGCCAGGATGTTCTCGGTCTGACCGTACATGTTGTAGATGTCGGCCCGCGGGAAGGCGGCGCGTATCTTCGACACCAGTGTCGGCCGTAGCTCCTCTCCCGTGATGGTGACCACCCGCACCTCGTCGAGCGCAGCCGCGCCAGCGCTGTCCACGGCGTCGATGAGCGCGCGGTAGAGGCTGGGCGCGGTCTCCAGATGAGTCACCGCGTGGCGGCGAATCCACTCCTCGACCATGCGCACGTCCGACCTGGCCTCAGGATGGGGCATCACAAGGGTTGCGCGCTTGCGGATCGCGGAGAAGATCTCTATGTAAGCCGCGTCGTAGTTGAGGTGTGCCCACTGGAACTGCCTCGCGCCCGGCGCGAGGCCGACCCGGTCGGCGAACCACTCGGTGAGTTGGTCGATGTTGCCCCGCGTCAGGACGATCCCCTTGGGAGTTCCTGTCGAGCCGGAGGTGTAGACGACCGTGGCGGTGTCCGCCGGCAGCGTCGCCGCACCGCGGTCACGGCTCATGCGCTCGATGAAGGCCGCAGAGGAGTCACCGATCCGCAACAGGCCCAGGTTCAACTCGGCCAGCTCTGCGACCAGCCGCTTGCCCCCCTGGCTGCTGTCGGTCATCAGGTACCTGGCTCCGCAGTCGCGGACCACGATTCGGTTCCTCGCGGCCGGCTGGCTGCTGTCCAGCCACACGAAGGCGGCACCGACCTCCAGCGTGGCGAACATCGCGGCGACCGCGTCCGGTCCGTACTCGACGCTCATCGCCACGGCTTCGTCGGGACGCAGGCCGATGTGGGCCAGCACGTCGGAGTACTGGGTGACACGGCGGCGCAGGTCACCATAGGTGCACACGCCATCGTCCGTGATGATCGCTGGGCGCTCGTCGTCCTCACGGATCCCACTCAGGTGGGCCAGAACCTTGGTGGTGTTCGGGTGCACGCTATCGCCCTTCAGTCTGATGGGCCGGATGGTTGTTCCGGCACTTCGCTAGGTCCGATCGAAGGAGTTCGGTGACGGTGTCGCTCAGTTCGGCGGCGTGCGCCGAGGCGATCAGGTGCGGCGCCGGCAGTTCGTTCATGGTGAAGACCGACTCCGTGTACTGCTGCCACTGCGCCATCTCCGCTGTGCCGATCTCGCTGTCACGGGCCCCGGCGATCGCGTGCACCGGGCACCTGAGCGTGGGCCGCTCCACAACCGGCACCTGGCGCAGCAGCTCGAGGTCGGTCCAGACTCTATTCAGCACGATGTCGCGGAATTCGGCGGAGTCGAGGATCTCCTGCGCGCCGCCGTCGGTGCGGAGCAGCAGGTCGGGTACCTCCTCGCGGGTGATCGCGGGAAACGACGTGAGCAGGTGCGGTGGGGAGGCGGACAACACCGCCAGTGCCAGTACAGGCAGGTCGGGTTCGAGTTGCCTCGCGACCTCGGCCGCGAGCAGACCACCGAAACTCTGTCCCAGCAACGCCATCGGCACATCTGGTTCGGCGGCTGACCGGAGCGCGTCGGCTATCTGGGCAACCAGTTCCGGCAGGCTGGTCGGGGCCGGCTCGCGGTGGCGGACGAACCGGCCGGGCAGTTGAGCAGCCCACAACTCCGTGTCCGGCGGAAGGGCGGTGCTCAGGGCGGAGAAATGGGTCGCCGCACCGCCCGCGTGCGCGAAACACACCAGCCGGAACTGTGGCGCCCGCCTTGGATGAGGTATCCAGAACCACGAACTTCTCGCGTCGGGATGCATGAATAAGCGCATCTCCCGGAATAGGTTGACAACACCGCCCATCGGATCCGATGGCAGCGGGAAACCGGCCTCAGATTAAGGTCGTCCCGCGTTTACGGTCAAGCGAACCTACAGATCGCGCTGAGGACGGCGCCTTTCGTGTATTCATACGGACACGAAAGTTGGTTCCTGCTGGTCGTTGGTCGCATGTTGTTGACGATCAGCGACCTCTGCTCATAGCTTGGTTTTGCTTGGGTGCTGCCGAGTGAGGAGAAGTTCCCCGGTATGAACCATATAGACGAATCCGAGATGTCTGCGGGAACGCTGGTCGAAATCCTGAGAAAGCGTTCAGCCGATTCTCCGGACGACATGTTCTGCGCATTCCTGTCCGGCAGTGTGGAGGTCGCGGAGCAGGCAAGCTGCGCGGAACTCGACCGCTCGGCCCGGGCGCGTGCCGTGCTGCTCCAGCAACGCGGTATTGCCGGCGGCAACGTCGTGCTCGCCCACCCGTACGGTCTCGAATTTGTCAACGCCTTCGCCGGGTGCCTGTATGCGGGGGTTGCCGCCGCACCGGTGAAGATGCCGCGAGGCCAACGCGACCTCGACCGGCTCCGCCGCGTCGCCGACGCGGCCGGGACGCGGATCGTGCTGACCACCGGGCAAGCAATTCGGGAAATCCGTACCCGATTTCCCAACGCACCCGAATTGAAGGACCTGGTCCTGATGGAAACGGACGGCGTCCCGGATGAGCTGGCCGACGAATGGACCTCGCCGGACATCGACCGGCAGCACATCGCAATGCTGCAGTTCACTTCCGGTTCGACCGGGCGGCCAAAAGGCGTGATGGTCTGCCATCACAACTTCATCGCAGACGCCGAGCTCATCGATCAGACCTGGCACATGCGGGACGACGGGGTGGTGGCCTCCTGGGTCCCGTTCCACCACGACCTCGGTCTGGTGTACAGCATCGTCGCCCCCTGGGTCCTCGGTGTTCCGGCTTATCTGATGTCACCGGCATTGTTCGTCAGGCGTCCTCGGCGGTTGTTGGAGGCCATTTCCCGGTTCAGGGCCACGCACATCTGCGGTCCCAACTTCAGCTTCGAACTGTGCCTGCGCGACGCGCCGGCCGACCTGGACCAGTTGGACCTGTCCAGCCTGCGGGTAGCGGTCAACGGTGCCGAAGTGGTGCGCGAGCGCACCGTGCGCCGTTTTGCCGAGAAGTTCAAGCCCGCCGGGTTCGATCCGAGGGCGATGTGCGCGGGCTACGGAATGGCCGAGTCAACCCTTGCGGTCTGCGGCTCGCGGGCCAACGAACACCCCAAGGTCCGGTGGCTGTCCGCGTCGGCGCTGCACAACGGCCAAGTCTCCGCGGTCGCTCAGGACGATCCCGCTGCCGTGCCCGTCGTAAGCTGCGGGCCGCCGATGCCGGGCGTCGACATCCGCATCGTCGATCCGGACACCCTGCGCGAGCTGGCCGATGAGGAGATCGGCGAGTTGTGGGTGCAGGGCCCCTGCGTTGCGCAGGGCTACTGGAACCGGCCGGACGCCACCCGGGAGACCTTCCGGGAGCACATCGCCGGACAGGAGCACGACGGCGAGTTCCTGCGCACCGGCGACCTGGCGTTCCGGTACGACGGGGAACTGTACATCTCCGGTCGGCTGAAAGACCTGATCATCGTGGATGGGCAGAACTACCATCCGGAGGACATCGAGTCCATCGTCGAGGACTGCGATCCCTCGCTGGCGACCGTCTCCTGCGCCGCCTTCCCCGTCGAACGGGACGGCGCGGAACAGGCGGCGGTGGTCGTCGAGATCGCCGCGCGCACCCTGGTCGACACCACGGCCGACCAGTTCGCCGAACGTGTCAGGGACGTGGTCTGGAACCGATGCCAGCTGCCGGTCGCCGAGGTGGCTGTGGTCCGCAGGGGAACACTGGCCAAGACCTCAAGCGGCAAGATCCAGCGCTCTGAGAACCGGCGGCTGCTGGAAAGCGGTGGCTTCGACGGACAGATCGTGGCTCGCCTGCGCGCCGAACGGAGCGAGCTGGTGCAGAGCACACGTGCTGCGCCGCCAGCCACTCCCTTAAGTCTGGTACGGCCGATGGTGCGGCTGGCGCTGTCCCGGGTAGTCGGCGTCCCCGCAGAGCAGATCGCCGACGACCAACCGTTCGCGCACTACGGACTGACCTCCGGAGGCGCGCATCAACTCGCCGCGGCGGTCGAGGCGGTCATCGGCCGGTCGATCGACGTCACCGTGGTGCTCAACCATCCCACCGTTGAGGAGTTCACCGAGGCGCTGGGCCGTTCGGAAGAGGTGGTGTAGGAATGGATCCGATGGCGGCTGATCACGGTGACCGCGACATCGCGATCATTGGCATGGCGTGTCGTTTCCCCGGTGAGGCGAGGACGGCCGAGGACCTCCTGCGGCTTTCACTCGATGGTGTCGACGCGATCACCGAGGTACCGGACTCCCGGCAACTCGGCGATCTCTACTCGCCCAACCCGGGCGAGCCGGGACGGACCAACACCCGTCGGATCGGCGCTGTCGACGGGATCGACCGGTTCGACGCCGAGTTCTTCGGCATCACGCCGCGGGAAGCCGAACAGATGGATCCCCAGCAGCGGATTCTGCTGGAGACGGCGTACGAGGCGTTGGAGCTGGCAGGGGTGCCGCCGACGAGCCCCCAACTGGCCGCCGGAGGAGTTTTCTTCGGCATCAGTGACAGCGACTACGGCCGACTGCTCGGCCGACAGCTGACCGACCTCGGTGGGCACTTCGTCACCGGGCATTCCGGTGCCATCGCAGCCAACCGGCTGTCGTACGTGCTGGACATGCACGGCCCCAGCATGGCCGTGGACACCGCCTGCTCGTCCTCCCTGGTGGCCGTGCACCTCGCCGTGCGTGCGCTGCGCGAGGGAGACTGCCCGCTGGCCCTGGCCGCCGGGGTGAACCTGATACTCGCGGCCGACGACTGGGTGTCCTTTTCCCACGCCGGCATGATGTCCCCGACCGGGCGGTGCCATTCCTTCGGTGCGGATGCCGACGGTTTCGTCCGCGCGGACGGCTGCGGCGTGCTGGTGCTCAAAACGTTGGCCCAGGCTCAGCGGGACGGCGACGAGATCCACGCGGTGATCCGGGGCAGCGCAATCAACCAGGACGGGGCCAGCAACGGCCTCACCGCGCCCAACGGCCCGGCGCAGGAGGCGGTCTACCGTGCCGCGTTGGCGGATGCCGGAGTGCGTCCCGAAGAGGTCGGCTACGTGGAAGCGCACGGGTCCGGTACGCCACTGGGAGATCCGATCGAGTTCGGCGCACTCGCCGCGACATACGGGAAGGTGCCTTCGGGAAGCCCTCCGTGTTACGTGGGGTCGGTGAAGTCCAACATCGGGCACACCGAGGTGGCCGCGGGATTGGCCGGCATCATGCGGCTCGTTGCCTGCTTGCAGTCCGGGCGCATCCCGGGTCTCCTGCACAACGAGGAACTCAACCCTCGCGTGGCGGGGAACAGGGGGCGGCTCGAGGTCGCCCAACAGAACATGCGCTGGCCCGACGGACCCGGTCGTCGGATGGGTGCGGTCAGCGCGTTCGGGTTCGGCGGCACGAACGCGCATGTGGTTGTCCAGCAGGCGGAACCGGTGCCCCACGGACCGTCGACGCCGCCGGCGACACTGGTGCTGCCACTGTCGGCCAAGAGCAAGCAGCCGCTGCGGGAGCTGGCGCAGCGCTACCTGTCCCGGCTGTCCGAGGACGGTGGCGCGGCAGCAGCGGACCTGTGCTACAGCGCCTCCGCGCGGCGCGCCCACCACCCGGAGCGCATCGCGTTCAGTGGACGGGACGGCACCGAGCTGCGTCAGGCAGTGGAGTCGTTCCTGGCGGGCGGAGCGGCGCCGGACGCCGCGGACGGACCGGTCTGGCGGGACACCGTCTTCGTGTTCCCGGGACTGGGGCCGCAGACGAGCGGGCTCGGTGCGGCGCTCCTCTCGGAGCCGACGCTGGTCGAGCACGTTCGCCGCTGTTCGGACGCCTTCGCCCCGTTGCTGGGCGTGTCCCTGTTCGAGTTACTGAGCAAGGGCGGCCCTGAGGTCAACGAGGTAGCGCTGTCCCGGACGGACATCGCGCAGGCGCTGCACTTCACCGTGCAGAGCGGGCTGGCCGGACTGTGGTCGTCGTTCGGCCTGCGGCCGGCGGCCGTGATCGGGCACAGCGCGGGGGAGGCAGCCGCCGCGTACGTGTCCGGCATGCTGGACTTCGACGCCGCGGTGGCGCTGGTCGTCGCACGCGGGACGGTCATGCAGCACGCTGTCTCCGATCTTCGCATGGTGGCGGTCGCCGCCCCACCGGAGAAGATCCGCGACCTGATCGCGCGCTGCCCGGAGGGCGTCGTGCTGGCCGTCGACAACGGGCCGAGCAACGTCACGCTGTCCGGCCCGACCGAGCCGGTCGAGAAACTGGCCGCCCAGCTGAAGGCCGACGGCTACCGGTCCCGGTTGCTGTCGATACAGTTCGGTTCCCATCACCCCGATCTCGCACCCGTCGGCGAGGAACTCGCCCGCTGCGGCGCCGGCGCCGCGACCGGCCCCGCGTCCGTCCCGCTGTTCTCCTCGATCACCGGCGCTCTGCTCGACAGCACGCAGATGGACGCCGCGCACTGGGGCCGGGGCATAGTCAACGCCGTGCAGTTCCGGTCCGCCGTGCAGCAGGCCGCCACCATGGGGTTTACCAGTTTCCTCGAGATGAGTCCCCGGCAGGTACTGCTCGGCCCGGTGCACACCAGTGCGGCCGCCGTAGGCGTCCGGGCGAGCGTGCTGCACGCGCTCGGTGAGGACGAGGAGGGCACCGTGTCCGCGCGGGCCGTGCTGCCCGAGTTGTACGCCCGCCGCGCTGACCTCGACTGGCAGGCGGTGTACCCGGGCGGGCGTTTCCTGCCCAGCACCCCGTCGTATCCCTGGCAGCGCGTCCGCCACTGGGCACTGGACGGCCGGACGCCCACCGGCATCGAACCGCCACAGGAATCACTCAGGAGGAGCAAGTTGCCCGCATCACAGGAGCAGGCCCTCACAGAGGTGGCCGCCGAAGTCTCCGTGGTCCTGAAGTACCCGAGGGAAAAGATCACGCAGGAGTCGTTCTTCCTCGAACTGGGCGCGGACAGCATCCTGCTGCTCCAACTGGTCAACACGTTGAACAAACGTCACGGCACGTCCTTCAAGGCGACCGACCTCTTCGAGAAGTACCAGTCCGTCGGTGATCTCGCGACCGCGCTCGCTGAGTCCGGTACCTTCCGCACGGAAGCCCCCAGCGAGCCCGAAGCCCCCGCCGTACCGGTCCAGCAGGTCCCCGCACCGGTTCAGCAGGTCCCCGCACCGGCCGCGCCAGGCGGCCTCGCCGTACCCGTCCAGCAGGTCACCGCGCCGCCCGCCTCCAACGGCTTCGTCGTACCGGTCCAGCAGGTCACCGCGCTCCCCGCGGCCACCGGCCTCGACGCGGTGGTGCACGACCAGCTCGCGCTCATGCGGCAGCAGCTGGCCCTGCTCGGCGGCGCGCCGGCCGTCCAGGTCCAGGAGGCCGCGCCCGCCGAGGAGCCGGCACCGCAGCGCACCGCACCTGCGGCCGCCACTCCCACCGCGCCCGCGGCCACCGAGCCCGCCGGACCCGTGACCATCGCCATACCCGTACCAGCAGCCGGAGCCAAGTCCACGGGCTCGGCCGGCAACCGGCTCACCGGCAAACAGCAGGCCTACGTGGACTCCCTGGTGCAGCGCATGGAGGAGCGCAGCCCGCAGTCGAAGAAGCTCGTCGCCGCACACCGCGCCCGCATGGCGGAAAGCCGCCCGTGGGGCAACTTCCGGCCCGAGCTCAAGGAGCTCAACTTCCCCATCGTCATCGACCGGGGCCGGGGAGCGCACTTCTGGGACCCCGACGGCACCGACTACATCGACTACTGCGTCGGCTTCGGCGTGCACTTCTTCGGCCACAACCCGCAGTTCATCCAGGACGCGATCGCCGAGCAGCTGCCGCGCTCGTTCATGCTCGGCCCCCAGGTGGAAACCACCTACCGGGCCGCTGAGACGTTCTGCCGGATCACCGGCCACGACCGGGTCTCCTTCTGCAACACCGGGTCGGAGGCGGTGATGGGCGCGGTGCGCCTCGCCCGGCTCGCGACCGGCCGGCGGAAGGTGGCTTACTTCGAGAAGTCCTACCACGGCATCACCGACGGGGTGCTCGGACGGAGCAGTGAGGAGATCGGCAGCGTCAGCCCGATGGTGGACGGCGTTTCGCCCGGAGCACTGCTGGACACGGTCATCCTGCCGTACGACGACCAGGCGGCCCTGGACTACATCGCCGCCAACAGCCACGAGATCGCCGCGGTCATCTGCGAACCGATCCAGGCGCGCAACCCAGTGGGGAAGCCGGCCCCCTTCCTGCATAAACTGCGCCGACTGACCGAGAACACCGCCACGGTGCTGATCTTCGACGAGATGATCACCGGGTTCCGCATGCACATCCGTGGTGCCCAGGGGCTGTTCGACATCATGCCGGACCTCGCGACGTACGGAAAGGTGCTCGGCGGAGGCCTTCCGGTGGCCGCGATCGCCGGCAAGCAGGCCCTCCTGGACGGGCTCGACGGCGGCAGCTGGAACTACGGCGACGACAGCGCTCCGGACGCGGAGACCACGTTCTTCGGGGGCACGTTCCAGAAGCACCCGCTGGCGATGGCGGCGGCCAACGCCACCCTGGAGTACCTGGAAGAGCACCAGGACACCGTCTACACCGAGATCAACGACAGGACCGCCCGGCTGGTCGGTGCGATAGACGACCTGTTCGTCCAGCACGAGGTGCCGTACTCGCTGGCATCCAACGGCTCGCTGTTCCGGTTCCAGTACCGCGGAATGTCCAACCTGTACCACCCGCTGCCGCTGGAGATGCTCTACCACAGCATGCTGGCGGACGGCATCTACATGTGGGAGGGCAGGACGTTCTTCATGTCCACCGCCCACACCGACAGCGACGCCGAGCGCCTGATCGACGCGGTGGACCGCGGCCTGCACGACCTGCGGAAGGCGGAGTTCCTGGACGCTGTCGCCACCCCGCCCCCGGTGCGGGCGGCGGACCGCTGGCGGATGTCCGCCCAGCAGCACGAGGTGTGGGAAGTCAGCCAGAAGCTCGGGCCCGAGTCGGTGTGGTACAACGAGACCCTGGTGCTGAAGCTCACCGGCGAGCTCGACCTGCCGGCACTGGACGCCGCGCTGGACGCGGTGCGGCAACGCCACCCGGCACTGCGCGCGGTCTGCTCCCCCGACGGGCACGACCTGGTCCTGGCCGACGGCGCCGAAAGCGCGACACCCGTCCACAAGGTGGCCAAGAAGAGCAATCTTCAGGCCGTGATCGATGAGTACGCCAACGCGCCGTTCGACCTCGCGAAGGGACCGCTGTTCCGTCCCACCGTGCTGCGGCATTCCGACAGCCATTACCTGCTGGTCTCGGCCCACCACCTGGTCTTCGACGGCACCTCCATGGTCGCCGTGTTCAACGACCTCGCCGACGGCTACACACGTGCCACACGGGGGCTGGCCCCGGTGACGATGCGGGGTGCACGGTCACAGCCGGCGCCCCAGGAACCGGCGGCCGGGGAACGGCGAGCGGCGCTCAGCTACTGGCGACAGCGCCTGGACACACTTCCCGCGGCGGCGTGGGACGCCCCGGACCGCCCGGCGAGCGCGCCGGGGACCCGGCAGGAGCTGGAGTTCGACTCGAAGCTGTGGACGGCGCTGGTGAAACGGTGCAAGCAGCTGCGCTGCACACCGTTCATGGCGGTCTTCAGCGCGTTCACCGCGGCGCTGCACGAGGTGACCGGACGCGACGACCTGGTGGTCAGCACCCCGGTCGACCAGTGCCGAGGCGAGTCGGAACAGGGTCTTGTGGGGCACTACGTCAGCTACGTCCCGGTGCGCAGCCGGCTCACCGACACCGACTTCCCGGCGCACCGCCGGCGGTTCAGCAAAATGCTCGGCGAGGACCTGGCCAACGGGATCCTGCCGCTGGAGGACATCCTGGTCGACCTCGCCGACCGGGGGAAGCTCGTCGACCCCTGGACCGGCCGCCAGCAGTTCACCTCCGTGGTGTTCAACCTCAACCGCCCGATGCCCACACCGAAGATGGGCGACCTGGATGTCCAGGTGAGCCAGCCGTCCACCATGGAGGCGATGTTCGACCTGCTCTTCGACGTCATCCCGATGGAGGACAAGGTGTACGTGGAGATCGTGCACCGCAACCAGATACCCGCGGACGACGTCGCGCGGCTCTGGACGCGCTGGCTGGAGCTGGTGCGTGAGACCGCCGACGGAGCGTCCTGAATGCCCCGGCACGACATCGCGTCTATCGCCGACCGGATGCGGTCGGCGATAGACCAGAACCCCGATGCGGTCGCGGTTCGGTCGCTGGACCGGGAGTTCACCTATCGTGAACTGCTCGGCAAGGCCGGTGCGGTCGCCAAACGCCTGGACGCCCTGGAGGTACCGGTCGACGAACCGGTCGGCCTGCTGCTGCAGCGCACACCCGAACTGATCGCGACACTGCTCGGCGTGCTGCTGTCCGGCCGGGCCTACCTGCCGTTGGACGCCGCCTATCCCGCGGACCGGATCGCCTTCCTGCTCGCGGATTCCGGTGCGCGGCGCGTGCTGGTCGACAAGGACTGCGCCGGTTCGGTGCCACCAGGGCCGTGGACACTGATAGACGCCGACGCATGCATGGCCGACCACCACGAGGGTGAACTGCCCTTCCGCGCCACGATTCCGGGGTCGACCGCGCTGGTCATCCACACCTCAGGTACCACCGGCGCGCCGAAGGGGTGCTGGATCACCCACCGGAGCCTGGACATCTTCGTCGGCTGGACCATCGACCACTGTCCTCGTGACACGTTCGAGTGCAGCGTCGCGGCAACCTCGCTCTGCTTCGACTTCTCCATCGCGGAGATCCTGCCGGCACTGGCCGTCGGCGGTTCGGTGCTGGTGCTGAACAATCACATGGAGGTGGCGAGCCTTCCGGCGCACGTGCGGCCGACGCAGGTCAACGGAGTGCCCAGCGTGCTGAGTGAAGTGGTGCGAGACCGGCCGCTGCCGAGCAGCGTGCGGCTGGTCACCCTGGGCGGCGAAGCCGCACCGCCCAGCCTGGTCGCCAGGCTGCTCGACGACGGCGTTCCCCTGCTCCGCAACGCGTACGGACCGGCCGAGACCACCGTGGCCGCCACCGCGACCTACCTCACCCGTGCCGACGCCGATCGGGCGATCTCGATCGGGGAGCCCATTTCCGGGGCGGAGATCTACCTGGTCGACGACTCCTTCCAGCAGGTTCCGGACGGGGCCGTCGGTGAAGTGGTGATCGGCGGCACCGGCGTCAGCAACGGTTACCGTCGGCTGCCGGCCCTGACCGCCGCGAGGTTCGTCGCGGACCCCTTCTCCAGGAACCCCGGCAGTCGCGTGTACCGAACCGGGGACCACGCGCGGCGCACCGACGACGGCCGCCTGGAGTTCGTCGGAAGGCGTGACCACCAGGTCAAGATCCGCGGCGTGCGGATCGAGCTCAGCGAGATCGAGCAGGTGCTGATGAGCCACCCCCTGGTGTCGACCGCCGCGGTGGCGGTCGCCGGTACCGAACCGGGGCAGTTCCTGCTGGCCTACATATGGCCCGCTGACCACGGCAACCCGCCGACGGTCGCCGAGCTGAACGCGCACGTCAAAGCCAAACTGCCAACGGCGTTGCGGCCGGCCCACTACGCGCTGCTCGACGAGCTTCCCCTCACCACGCACGGGAAGGTCGAGCGCTCACGGCTGCCACGTGAACCGCAGTTCCTCTCCGACGGCACCCCGGGGGCACCCGGCGTCGCGAACGAGGAGGTCGCGCTGCTGGAGCAACGGCTGGCCAAGATCTGGGCGAGCGCATTGAAAGTCCCGACGGTGCGACGCGACGACAACTTCTACGTCCTGGGCGGCAGCTCCATAATCCTGATCAGGATCAGGAAGTCGATCGTCGCCGAGTTGGGGATGGACGTGCCGATGCCGGTCCTCATCGACTGCCCGACCGTGGCCGAGCTGGCCGCCGAGCTGCTCGACGATCCTGCTGCCCCTGAGTTGACTTCCTCCCCCTCGTGAACGAGAGGGGATTCCTACGGCTCGCGCCGTGGGGTTTTCTGCTTCGTCGCCGACTGCCCGCCCGGAGAACTCCGTTGAGGTCTTGCACCAGCTCTACAGACAGACACCGCCAGCCCGGCGGCCAGAAGGTTGTTCCGCCGCCTGCGCATCACTGGGACAGAAGCGGTACTTGAACGCCCGCCTCACATGGTTCACGGCCACGCGCACAAACCAGCCAGGCGGCAGGTAGAGATCAAACCTGCGGGTCAGGGCACTGCGATCCGCCCTTGCGGCGCATCCCAGCTCTGTGCCCTGCTCCGCAGGAGTTTCGTTTCCTCCCCCGGCTGAAGCCGGGGGTATCCACGAAAGGACTCCGATGACCATCGGAAACCAGACGGCTGTCCTCGCCGGGCTCGGTACCTGCCTTCCCGTGCGGGAAGTGGACAACGCGGAGCTGGTCGAGCTCCTGGACACCAGCGATTCCTGGATACGCGACAGGACAGGCATCGCCGCACGGCGGGTCGCCGCCGCCGACCTGTCACTGGCTGACCTGGCCGTCGCGGCGGGCGAGAACGCGCTCAAGTCGGCCGGTGTCGCCAAGGCCGACGCGGTGGTGGTGGCGACGTCGACCCCCGAGCGTCTGGTACCCGCTGTGGGACCGCAGGTCGCCAGCACGCTCGGCATCGGTGATGCGGCCGCGTTCGACGTGTCCGCGGGGTGCTGCGGTTTCATCTACGCGCTGACGGTGTCGGCCGGTCTGATCGCGACCGGCCTTGCCGAGGTCGTCCTCGTGGTGGCTCCGGAGAAGTTCTCGACGGTCCTCGATCCGACGGACCGCGCCACGGCGGTGCTGTTCGGCGACGGTGCCGGAGCGGCCGTGCTCAGGAGCGGCCGGCGCGACGAGCCGGGGGCGCTGCTCGCCGTGGACTGGGGAAGCGATGGCACCGCCCGCGACCTGATCCGGGTGCCTGATCGGCGGGACGGCTATCTCTCGATGACCGGCAAACGGGTCTACCTCAAGGCGATCGAGCACATGACGAGTTCGACGCTGCGGGTGCTCGACCGGTGCGGCTGGGCGACCAGCGAGGTCGGCACCATCGTCCCGCACCAGGCGAACATGCGGATCATCCGGGCCGTGGCCCAGCAGCTCTCGGTACCCGAGAGCAGGACGCTGTGCACGTTGGAGCGAACCGGGAACACCGGGGCTGCGGCGATTCCGCTCGCACTGGCTCAGGGGCAGGCGAACGGGGTGATAGGTGCAGGTGACCGCATGGTGCTCACGGCCTTCGGCGCCGGGCTCGCCTGGGCATCGGCCGCACTGGTGTGGCCGGAGATCACCGCGGTCGAATCGGAACTGTGAGAGAGGAAACATGATCATGATATACGACTACCTGCGCAACCTGCTTCAGGAGACCTTCCGAGTCAACGGCGAGATCGCGCCGGACAAGAGCTTCGGGGACCTCGCCCTCGACTCGCTGAACACGGCGGAGATCTGTGCCGCCCTGGAGGACGACCTCAAGGTGTCCATCGACGACGAGGAAGTCACCCAGGAGACCACCCTGAGTGAGCTGGCCGATCTGTTGCAGAGCAAGGGCGTCGTCCTCGCCGGATGACCCCGCGGGCACCGCTGCTGCCCATGGGTGAGGCCGGCAGTCGGACAGCGGCGGTGCGCCGCCGGCCGGCCGGCCCGCGGCACCGGATCCACCGTCACCGTGCCGCCCCTGCGGTGCGTGTGCCGGTCAATCATCCGCCCGGGTGAAGCGCTGGGTTCCCCGGCCCCCGGCCCGCGCCTTCCTTCACCCTGTCGTCTCCCCCGCGCAGGGCATCGACGACTGCACGGTCTTGGTGCCGCTGTGCCTTGCACATCTCGCCGTGACCTCCGCCTTCCCCATCTCGGCCTGTCGCCGATGAGCGACAGAGAGGAGGACGTGGAGACCCTGGCGCTGCGGCACAGCTACTGGTCCCGCAGCGCCAAGACGGCAAGCCCACGCTCACCGACACCACCCGCGCCGCCCTCGCCAGCCTGCATGCCGGCGGACGGCTCGCTCGCCACGGTTGTGCCGGGCAAGCAGAGGCCGGGCAACGGCGCAGGGCTATGCGCTCGCCCCTTCCACGGGCAGTGAAGGATCAATTCGTCGCCCGCGTGCAACACGTCCAGGACATCGTGCAGAGGGCAGGACCACACCCCGGCGGCTCGGTCTCCCTGAACAACGGCCACCACAGCCCGGAGAAAGAAGCGCAGGTTTGACTTCCTCCTCTTCGTGAACGAGAGGGGATTCCTACGGCTCGCGCCGTGGGGTTTTCTGCTTCGTCGCCGACTGCCCGCCCGGAGAACTCCGTTGAGGTCTTACACCAGCTCTACAGACAGACACCGCCGGCCCGGCGGCCAGAAGGTTGTTCGCCGCGTTCACGTCCCGGTCATGGACCGCACCACAACCGCACACCCACCTGCGGACACTGAGCGGCATCTTCTCCTGCACGGTTCCGCAGACGGAGCACAGCCGGGAGGAGGGGAAGAACCGGTCCACCACGATCACTTGACGCCCGTACCAGGCAGCCTTGTACTCCAGCATCGAGCGGAACTCGCCCCAGCTCGCGTCCGAGATGGCCCGGGCGAGGGTGTGGTTTTTGACCATGGTGCGCACGGTCAGGTCCTCGATCACGAGCGTTTGGTTGTCACGCACGAGACCAGTGGTCAGCTTGTGGAGCATGTCCCGGCGCCGGTCGGCAATCCGGGCGTGGACCTTGGCCACCTTGCGCCGCGCTTTGGCCCGGTTGGTTCCCTCGCCCTGGGCTGTGCGGGACAGCTCCCGCTGGGCCCTGGCCAGACGGGTGCGGTCGCGGCGCTCGTGCCGGGGGTTGGCGATCTTCTCACCGGTGGACAGGGTCAGCAGGTGGCTGAGGCCGACATCGATTCCGACCGCATTGTCGGTGGCGGGAAACGGTGTGACATGGGGGTCCTCGCACAGCAGCGAGACGAACCAGCGTCCGGCCGCGTCCTGCGACACCGTCACCGTCGACGGCTCCGTACCGTCGGGCAGCGGCCGGGACCACACGATGTCCAGCGGGTCCGCCATCTTCGCCAGGGTCAGCCGGCCGTCGCGGAAGCGGAACCCGCTGGTGGTGTACTCCGCCGACTTCCGCGACGTCTTGCGCGACTTGAAACGCGGGTACTTCGCCCGTCTGGCGAAGAAGTGGGTGAACGCTCTCTGCAGGTGGCGCAGTGTCTGCTGCAGCGGCACCGACGACACGTCGTTGAGGAACGCCAGTTCCTCGGTCTTCTTCCACGCCGTCAGCATCGCCGAGGTGGCGTTGTAGCCGACCCGTTCCTGCCGCGCCCACGCCTCGGTGCGGGCGGCGAGCGCCAGGTTGTAGACCTTGCGCACACACCCGAACGTGCGCGACAGCTCCGCCGCCTGCGCATCACTGGGATAGAAGCGGTACTTGAACGCCCGCTTCACATGATTCGCGGCCACGCGCACAAGCTAGCCAGACCCGCAGGTAGAGATCAAACCTGCGGGTCAGGGCACTGCGATCCGCCCTTGCGGCGCATCCCAGCTCTGTGCCCTGCTCCGCAGGGATTTCGTTTCCTCCCCCGGCTGAAGCCCGGGGGTATCCACGAAAGGACTCCGATGACCGCACCGGTCAGCACCTATTCGGTGTCGAGTCCCGGCTTCATGCGTTTGTGGTGCGGCCAGACGCTCTCCCAGTTCGGCACGCGCATCGGGCAACTGGGCATGCCGGTCATCGCGGTTGACGTCCTGCATGCCAGCAACACGCAGGTCGGCATCCTGGGCGCCGCATCCACCGTGAGTTTCCTGCTGATCGGTCTTCCCGCCGGCGCCTGGGTCGATCGATGGCTCAAGCGCCCGACGATGATGCTGGCGGCTCTCATACGCTCGCTGGTCGTCCTCACCGTCCCGTGGTTGTGGTTCGCCGGCAATCTGGAGATCTGGCACCTCTACGCGATTGCCACGATCGTCGGTCTGGTGACGGTCTTCTTCGATGTGGCCTACCAGTCGTATGTGCCCATTCTGGTACCCGCCGGCGACGTCGGAAGAGCCAACGCCCGGCTGGAGGCCACCTCGCAGCTCGCGACCACCGGCGGACCGGCGCTGAGTGGATTGTTGCTGCGGCTGGTAAGCGCTCCCGTCCTCATGCTCGTGGATGCGATTTCCTACTTCATCAGCTTCGGCTGTCTGATGCTGATCCGGGATTCAGAGGCCCAGCAGCGGCTGGCAGCGGGACCTCGGCGGGCCCTGACCGCGGAGATCGGCGAAGGTCTCCGCTTCGTGCGGGACCAGCCGGTCATCAGACGGCTCGTCGTGTCGATGGGGTTCTCGAACCTGTTCATGAACATGGTCTCGACGCTGCTGCCCATCCTGGTCCTGCGCACCATAGGCCTCAGCGCCTTCATGCTCGGGGTGGTGATGACCTGCGGATCGATCGGCGGCGCGCTGGGGGCCGCGCTGGCTCCGATGCTGCGGCGCCGCATGTTCGACGGAACCTTGATCGCGGGCGGTCTCGTCACGGCGGCGGTGTTCGTTATGGTCAATCCGGTTGCCGGCTTCATCTCAGGTGATCACAGAACCCTCGGCACCGGGCTGCTGATGCTCGCCGAGTTCTGCATGACGGCGGCAGCGCTGGTCTACAACGTCACGCAGGTCAGCGTCCGCCAGAGCCTGTGCCCCAAGCACCTCCTCGGCAGGATGAACGCCTCCATCAGATTTGTCGTCTGGGGCAGCATCCCCATCTCCTCCCTGCTGGCAGGCTGGCTATCCTCGCAAATGGGCGTGGTACCCACGCTGTGGATCGGGGGTGTCGGCTCCCTGCTCACCGCGCTTCCGGTGCTGGGCATAGGACGACTTATATCGGCGGCCCACTCCGAGCAGCAGCGATGAGTCTCCGAATGGCACACGAGCCGGCGCGCTGACGTCGATCGCCGGTATGCCCTTTACCGCCGGCCTGCTGAAGCGTTTTGCTGAGTTGACTTCCTCCTCTTCGTGAACGAGAGGGGATTCCTACGGCTCGCGCCGTGGGGTTTTCTGCTTCACCGCCGACTGCCCGCCCGGAGAACTCCGTTGAGGTCTTGCACCAGCTCCACAGACAGACACCGCCAGCCCGGCGGCCAGAAGGTTGTTCGCCGCGTTCACGTCCCGGTCATGGACCGCACCACAGCCGCACGCCCACCTGCAGACGCTGAGCGGCATCTTCTCCTGCACGGTTCCGCAGACGGAGCACAGCCGGGAGGAGGGGAAGAACCGGTCCACCGCGATCACTTGACGCCCGTACCAGGCAGCCTTGTACTCCAGCATCGAGCGGAACTCGCTCCAGCTCGCATCCGGGATGGCCCGGGCCAGCGAGTGGTTTTTGACCATGGTGCGCACGGTCAGGTCCTCGATCACGAGCGTTTGGTTGTCACGCACGAGACCAGTGGTCAGCTTGTGGAGCATGTCCCGGCGCCGGTCGGCAATCCGGGCGTGGACCTTGGCCACCTTACGCCGCGCTTTGGCCCGGTTGGTTCCCTCGCCCTGGGCTGTGCGGGACAGCTCCCGCTGAGCCCTGGCCAGACGGGCGCCGTCGCGGATGTCGCCGTCGGGTTCAACGGCCGGCGTCCAGGCCGAGGCCGGGACCTTCAGGACGGCCTGGTGGACGGCGTCGGTGATGGTCATCCCGACCGAGTACGACAGCCACCGCCCGCGCCGGGCGAGCCAGGCGACGAACGCGTGGGTGCCGCCGCCGGAGTCGGTACGGATCAGCGTCTGACGCCCCCGCCGGAGCCGTTTCGGCAGCTGGGCCAGGGCCAGTTTCGTGGCTTCGATGTGGTCGGCGGCGGTGTTGGAGCCGGCGTTGCCGGGCCGCAGCAGGCCCACGACCGGCTCGCCGGACCCGCCGCGGCCGTGGTCGACGAACCCCATCAGCGGGTGGTGCCCGAAAGTCTTCTTCCAGGTGGCGGCGGCGTCTTGCTTCTCGGAGTGCGCCCGGACGAGGACCCCGTCGAGGTCCACGATCACCTGCCCGCCCGCGTCCGGCGCGGCGTTCCCGGCCAACCGCCAGACGTGTTCACGCACTTCGGCACGGGCGGCGCGCAGCGCGGCCAGGACCCGCTTGCCGCCCGAGGCCAGCTGTCCGACCAGGCGAGAGACCGTCGGGTCGGAGGCCACCGGCCCGAACACGGCCGGCTCAGCCCACAACAGGGCCACGTCGGCTAGTGTCCTGCGCCAGAGATCCGTCGGCAGAAGCGGGCGAGGGAGTCGAGGATCTCTTCGGCTGTCTTGGTCCAGATGAATGGCTTGGGGTCTTGGTTCCAGTCCTTGACCCAGGCCCGGATGTCG
>NZ_JBQQCG010000115.1:0-32557 GCF_052245575.1 Streptomyces sp. 2A115
GCCGCTACCTCCCCGAAGGCAGCATGAGCGAGATCTACCGCGAACTCCCCGAAAGCGCCCCCGCGCTACCCAACACCCCGAACGCGCCCGCCAGTTGATCCCCAACACCACGACGAGGGACACGACCGGGCAGTCGGCGATGAAACAGGAAGTCTCACGGCGCGAGCCGTAAGAATCTCCTGAACCTTCCCCTTGATCGTGGACACCTGGAGACTGGGATCTTGAGTTCCAGAGGAAGTAGCACCAGGTGGGAAGCAAGTACACGAAGCGGTACACCGAAGAGTTCAAGCGGGACGCGATCGCGCTCGTCGACTCTTCGGGCAAGACGGTCACCGCCGTCGCCCGGGAACTCGGCATCAGCTCCGAGTCCCTGCGCGGCTGGTACCGCAAGGCGAAGGCGGAGCAGGGCGAGGGCACTCCCGACGAATTGAGCAGTGCCGAGCGGGAGGAGCTCAAGCGGCTGCGGCGGGAGAACCGCGAGCAGCAGCAGCCACACCCGGCACCCCTGGGCGGGCCAACCATACGAGGGGCTCACCACGTCCCGCAGAACAACGTAGGGAAGCGCTCAGTCACATTCGCGTTATGGACTCGGTCAGAGGTGCTGATCACGGGCTTGTCGAGCGGCTATGAGCGTGGCTGAGTGAACAATCCTTGCTCGGCCTCGATGAGGATGCCGCGCTCGACCAGCCGCTTGAGCTTCAGCCGGGCGTTGTTGACGTTGCTGGATGTGATCTTCAGGTCCATTGCCTCGCAGACCGCCCGCGCCCGTAGCGGGCCGTCGTCGTTCGGCGAAGACGGCCATAACCTGCTGGTAGGCCGGATGGTCCGGCAGCTTCGGGGCCGGTGGTGCGGGCAGCGCGGGGTCGGGCAGGGCCAGGAGCGTCTTGCGGGTGATGCGGATCTCCTCGGCGGCGGTGTCGAATCCCGCCAGCAGCGCGGTCAGCTTCGCGATGTTCTCCCGGGCCTCCTCGGCCTGCGCGGCGATCTGTCGCTCCTGTTCCTCCATCTGGGCCAGCACCGCCCCGAGCGTCAGCTCACCGCATGCGCCGCGCCAGGTGGGGGTGAAGGTACCGGTCAGCATCCGCGACATCCGGTCGCTTATGGCCCAGTACACCCTCGACTCGGCGGAGGCGGGGTGGTGTTCGTAGTCGCGGACCAGGCGGCGATACAGCATCATGATCCCGTTCGCCTGATCCACCACCCACCGCTTGGCCTGCGGGATGAAGCCCTTGTCGGCCGGGTTGCGCTCGACGACTTCGACCTCGATGCCCAGCTTCTTCCCGTGCTCCACGACGGTGTTCTTGAACCCCTGGTCCACCAGGGCCTTCTTTACGGACCCTGGCTCGGTGGCCGCGGCGACCCCGCCACCGTCAACTCGCGGGTGCAGGCCGCGATGCGGACCACGCCGCCCGCCACCCACAACCGTTCCACCCGCACCGCATCGAGGTGCGGAGACATGATCCGTACGAGGTCATCACACTCGCTGACAGTGCCGCTACCCGTGACGGAGCGTCACCGGCGCACGGTGGCGCACCCCCGCTTCACGGAAATCTTGCCAGGGCCACGTTCACGAGTACGCCGACAACAGGCGCGGGTCGCAAGGATCCGGCTCCGTTATGCGATGCTCCCGGCGGGTGGCCGGAGATAGGCCGACGCCTGGGCCTGACGGGTGCCGGGGTCCGTTCGGCTCGTGGCCGTGCTGATGGCGCTCCTTGGGCCGCCGCCACAGCTCACATCGTTGGGCAGACCCGCCCGCCTTGGTCCCCAACGCGTGCTGACTTGTGGGGGCATCGGTGGTTCGGGCCCAGTGCAGTGGGAGGCAGGGTTCTGTCTCCGTGGCTTGAAGGAGCGCAGGCCACTTCCGACGATTTCACTGTCGAAAACGAGTTGTCCAAGCCGCCCCGATGCCCTCAAGATCTGCCCATGACCACGACTATCGCTTTTCTGCCGCTGCCCTCCACCATCCGACCGGTGCGAGTCCAGCAGCAGCCCGGCCGACTGCGAAGGCCGACGCTCGCGCACTCGTGATCGGCGCCCTGGTCGCGGGCCTCCTCGCCGGCTACGGCATCGCCGTGCCGGTGGGAGCTGTGGCGACATATCTGGTGGCTCTGACAGCCCGGACATCTCTGAAGACCGGCGCTTGTGCCGCATTGGGTGTCGCAACCGCTGACGGCCTCTATGCGCTGATCGCCGCGCTTGGAGGCTCTGCGCTCGTCCCCACCATCGAACCGGTCATGGTTCCTCTGCGGTGGGTTTCGGCCTTGGTGCTCATCGCACTGGCGGCCCGCAGCGGCGTCACGGCGATCAGCCAGTACCGCACTCGACAGGCGACAGCCCGGACCGACGAGGTCCCCCTCAGTCCCGCACGGGCCTATATGGGGCTGTTGGGGATCACAATGATGAACCCCATGACCGTGATCTACTTTGCGGCGCTCGTGCTCGGCAGCCACGACACCGCGGCTCCAGACCGCCTGGAACAGGCCGTGTTCGTCCTCGCGGCCTTCGCAGCATCCGCCAGCTGGCAGCTGCTTCTCGCCGGTGGCGGAGCACTGCTCGGCCGAACTCTAACCAGCGGTCGAGGCCGGCTCGTCACCGCCATGGCTTCCAGCGCCCTGATCGCCGCACTCGCCGCTCACCTGCTGACCTCGGTGCCATGACCAGGTTCCGCTGTGTGTGAAGGCCGCCTGGACACCGCGGCGACGCGAGGCCTACGCCAACGACCAGGTGCCCAGACGTCGCTGGTCGACGTCACGGCCCGAGGAGATCGATCACCGGGCGGTCTTGGCCCGGCGATCGGCCTCGGCGGCCTGGTAGCGGTTGGTGCTCTGATCACATACGTTTAGCATGATGGAGCCCGGCGAGGCGGCAGCCTGGGTGACGGAGCGCACTGGTCCACGCGGCGGTGCCCGCTACCGTCTGTGGCACATCTGCACGCCAGCCCTGCCTTAGCTTCGTGCGCCGGAGACCAGTACAGGACGTAGAACCCCCGGCCGGCGGTACGCAGTTGCGCACCAGCACGGACCCACTCGGACCCTCCTGTGCGCACCATCGGGCGCGAAGCGTGCCCAGGGCGTCGAAATCGGCCGTGCCCCTGAGCCGCTGCCGGTCCTCTGTGAGCGCTGCGGTCGGCCCATCACTGTTCGGCCCCGCATCCGTTGTGAGAACGTCTCACCCGAGGACGGCCGGCACTGCCCCGACTGCCGCGACTGTTTCGCTACCTCGATGCCACAGGTCAGCACCACAAGGATGCGAATCGGCGCGGGCTCTCCACGTTGGGCCGCCGCAGCCGTTAAGGCCCGCAGTGATCGAACGAAACACGTACCCGCAGCGTCTGAGGTACATGAAAATGTCGCGTCAAGCCGCTGTTCTGCTCCTGAGTGCTGGGCTGTTGCTCTCCGGCTGCTCGTCCTCGTCCGACAACCCGGGCGACGAGGGGTACACCGGCCCCACCCTGCCCGCCCGCACCGTCGCGAAGGACAAGTGGCAAGAAGGGCCGGTGAAGCCCAAGCAGCACAAGCCGTACCCATACGACATCTATACACACTGCGGAATCAAGTGGGTGAAATTCGGCGGTCGTTGGTGGGTTCTGGACTCCGTGTTCCCCGGTGTCGAGCAGGTCAAGGGGGAGCCGCCCTCGCAGGACAGCCAGAGGCTCGCCGGCTACATGACTCTGATCGGCCCGGACACGGCCAACTTCGACGCCGTCGGAATGCCCACGATGCAATTCGTACCGACCGATGACGAACCGCCGGGCTGCGCCTAGCCCAGCCGCTGGCGAGTTCAATGCGTGCTCCAGTCGAAAATCAGCCATACGAGCAAGATTATTTTGTCTCTAACTGGAAAATTTTTGTGATGATTTGATGGCTACGTCCTTCCGGATCTGTTCGACATTTGATTCGGGCTGCATCGGGCTTTGCGGAAGATCCGCCAGGACTTCAGTCGTGCGACGCCGCGTTCGACCGGTGCCCGGGCGGCGGACAGCGCGCGGTTGACGGTCTGCTGGGTGGGCGTGAGGCCACGGCCCGGCGGCCGCCGGTGAGGTGTCGTCACCCACGGGCCGGCTAACCAGGTAGGCCCGGTCGGCGAGGATCGGGATGCCCTGGCGTTCGCAGATCCGGATGATCCGGTGAGTGCGGGCCGCGGTCAGGTCGGGCGTGCGACCGGGCAGTGCGGGTGAGATCCACAGCAGCCGGCCTCGACCTGGAAGGGCAGGAAGTCGAGGAGGGCGGAGAGGTCGTCGGCGTAGGTCGGGTTGTCCCGCTGCTCCTTGATCCTGATGCCGCCCGCGAGGACGTTCCACGGAAGGTTGCGCAGGCTCCGGGACGGTCCGCGGAAAGCGGCGACGAAGCCGGAGACGCTGCGTCTCAGTCCGTGGGGCAGTCGCTGTTATTCGGTCCCCACTCCTTTATCGGCTCCCTGTTGAGGCTGAAGGATCCGCAGATCAGCGCCGGGCGGGGGCCATCCTCGGTGTGGCGGACGATGACCAGGCCCTTGTCGAGCGGGGGCTTGGAGTAGATGTTGTCCTCTGGGTAGCGGATCGCGCCGCTCGCGCCTTCCAGCTCGATCTCGTCGTCCAGCTCGGACTTGACGGCGGACGCGCTGACCTCGCCGGTGTTGCTGTCGTTGGCCTCGTCGGCGGCCAGGCCAATGAGGCGTAGGGCGTCGAAGGCCAGGGGGGCGCGGCCGTCGTTGAGCCAGAGGTCTTCCTTACCGGCGTAGTAGGCGTAGGTCTTGGTGAACCGCTCCGCCTCTCCGTTCCTTTCTCTGTGGCCGACCGGGAGGACATGGACGGTGTGGTAGAGCCGCAGCCAGTTCTGGGCGTAGTCGTCCTCGGCGCGCATCGCGGCGTTGGTGAGCTCGTTGCCGCCGATGACGGTCAGGTTCTGGTACGCGCAGTTGGTGTTGCTGTAGCTGTTCAGGAAGGCCCTGAACCGCTCGACGCGCGATGCCCAGTACACGACCGTCCGCCGCTCGTCCTTCTTGCGTCGGCAGATCTGGTCGGCGGCCTCGCCGGCGCTGATCGTCGTGCTGGGGAATTTGAGGGTGTGCGTACGGCCCTCGAAGTGCTCGATGAATTTGTCCCCAAGTTCGTCGCTGTAGAGGTCGTCGGGGTCCTTCACCACGACCGCTTGCAGGGCGGTGTCGCACTTGCCGCTGTTCTCGGCGGGGTCGTCGGCCTTCTCGATGACACTGCCGCTGCCGGCGAAGGCCGCCTCGGTCTTCGCCTCACGGTCGTTGTTCGGCGCCAGGGGCCGGTAGTAGCCGCCGTCTGTGTGCATGGCGACGGCCGTCGCGGTCGTGCCGACCACCGGAATCCTGTGCCGGTCGAATTCCTGGGCGGCTCGCAGGGTCTGCTGACGGCTCTCGGCGAATCCGACGACACCGGTGATCGTCCGGCTGTCCTGGTAGCCCTTGCTCTTCTCGGCTTCGGCGGCGACGTTCTCGGCGACCTTCGCGGCGTTCTCGAAGTCCTTCCCGGCGTCGCGTACGTCGACCACCAGTCGCACCCGGTCCGTGTCCTGCTCGGCCTCGTGGTTCACACGGGCCTGGGCCATCCAGACGCCGCGCAGTTCGGCGAGGGCGCCGTTGAAACCCGCCTTGCTGTCGTCGGAGCTGATGGGCGGGCCCAGGTGGACCACCCTGCGTACGATGATTTTCTCGTCGGTCTTGGCGGCGGCTTCGGCGGCCAGCGCCTTCTCGTTCAGCTTGTCGATGGCCCTGCGTACGGCCACATATTCGTCCTCGGGCTTCTGCCGCCGGAGTCCGTTCTGCGGCAGGTCCACCCCGGGCAGAGTTTCGGGTGTGACGTTCGCTGCCACGGTGGCGCCGTCGAGACAGTCGACGTTCCTGCCCTCGCCCCCGCCAACCAGCCACTGCGCCACTAGGGCGAGCGTCACCGCGACGGCGACGAGTTCGACCCCGCCCTCCCCGCCCGGCCCCCAGGGGTGGACATGCGACCGGACAGGGACGACGGGCAGCCCGCCGCCCGCGATACCGCCTCCCGCGAAGTACTTCTCCGGGATGGTGGGGACCAGGAGCCACGGGTCGCCCGCGTCACCCGGTGCCCCGGCGTCCTGCCGCAGATGCTGCGCGGCGACGGCGAGACCGTCCTCAGCCTGCCGGTCCCAGCCCTGCTCCGGCCGGTCGGCGTAGCCCTGCGGCAACCCGGCGCCGACCACGAAGAGCGAGGAGCTGCCCCGCTCGCGATACGCGCTCCGATACGCCTGGAGAAAGCGCTCGACGTTCCGCGCGTGACCGCTGTCGGCCGGGGGCAGTTCGAGCAGCACCACGCGACGGGTCCGCCTCCGCCGCTTCCACGGTCCGAGGAAGCGGCCGGCGCGCGCCCGGTACAGGTCCGCCAGCAGTGCGCGCATCAAGAACTTTTCGAGCTCGAAGAGCGGGTTCTGCCTGGCGGCCGCATCACTGGCATCGCTGCTTCGCAGCGCCGTCGCCTGTGCCTCAAGCAGCTCGGACATCCTGTCGGTGAAACTCCCGTACGGCTTCGTAATGTTGAGCCACTTTCGGGCCCAGCCGTACTTTCCTGACCTGACGCACCGCCACGTCCAGCGCCAGTCCCACAGCATCCGGGGCAGCTTGATGAAGAGCGGTTTCGCGAGCACCGTCAGCAGAGCGGTCATGAGCGTCCCGGTGTTCTGCCCGGGAGCGGGAGCCAGCTGGGCGAGGGCGTGCGGGATCCCGCCGTGTTCAGAATCCTCGGTCCGCTGCGCGTAGAGCCAGTCGCGCATTGCCCTGCCGTTGAGCTCCTGGTGCAGTGCCCCGCCCTCGGGATCCGGCTGGGCCGCGACGGCTCGGGCCCGCTCCACCATTCGCTCGACAAGGTCGAAGTCACGCAGCCTGAGCTTCCCGGCCCGCGTGGGGGGCCTCCATTCGCGCAGCTGCTGGCCGACCTGCAAAGTCAGCAGCTTCTCGCCCGGGTGGCCACCCTGTCCGCCCTGGGTGACCAGCAGCTTGGCATAGGCGACGGCGCGATCGTCGTTCAGGCGCAGCGCCTGTTCTAGCGCCTCCACCGTCAGGGTGGCCCGGTCCGTAGCGTGCTGCCCCTCGCCTCCCGTATTGATCAGGACAGGAGGCGGCGTGTGTTTGTTGAGGGACGCCCAGCCACTTGGACGCACCACGGCCTTGAAACCCCGTACAAAGTCTGTCGCTCCCGGATCACTGGGAAAGTTCGGCACGCCATCCCCTTGCGCCGTAAATATGCGATGGCAGACAGTAGCGGGGAACCACGCCGACGGGGAAGCGGCTTTAACGCCCTCATGCATGGTTGGCGAGGAGGCGTAGAGCGGTCCAAGTCGGCGTGTGGCTCAGCTCTTTTGTGCAGCGTCGAGGCCGGCGGTCTGCTGGGAGAGCAGTCCGGCGATGGCCCGGATGATGTCGGTCATGTGCTCACGGCGGCCGTGATGGCGGGCGAGGGGCCGCTAGTTCTTGAGATGTGTGCGATGCCGTGCTCGACGCGGATGCGGCTGACTGTCACCACCGGGAGCCAGGTACGGAACCAGTCCGGTGAACGCGAAGTGCCCGAGGTGGTTGGTGTCGAATTGCAGTTCGAACCCGTCTTGGGTGATCTGCATCGGCGGGTACATCACGCCGGCGGCACGGCCTGCGTGAGCGCATGCGGGCGACGGTCCGGGAAGAAGTGGTCGCGGCGGTGCTCCGGCTCTTCTCCGCTCAGGGCTTCGACCGGACGACTGTCGAGCAGATCGCCGCCGAGGCGGGGCTGTCGCGCGCCAGCCTGTTCCGGGACTTCGGGACAAGGAAGACATGGTGCTGGTCGGCCTGGAGGACAGCGGCCGTCTCATCGCGGAAGCACTCGCCGCCCGCCCGGACGAGGAACGGCCCTGGGCGGCACTGCTCCGGGCGTTCGACGCTCTGCTGCGGCAGAACGAGGAATCGCCCGAGCAGACGCTCCGCTATGTGCGCATGCTCCAGGAGACCCCGTCACTACGTGCCCGGCATCATGAGAAGCAGCTGCAGTGGCGGGAGCTGCGGGTGCCGGAGGTCGCCAGGCGATTGGCGACCAGCCCTGACCGGCCGAAAGACTCCGGGCCGAGTGCGCTGGGCCCGGCCGCCATCGCCTGCCTGGACGTGGCCACCGCGGGGTGGGTGGCCTGCGACGGTGCTGTTCCCGTCGACGTGCTGCTCGATCGCGCGATGGGCGCGCTGGCGGAGTAACCCGGACCGCTCCTGGTAGCCGACTTCAAGCCGGTCTCCTACGGCTTCCGGCCCCTGCGACGGGCACACGACGCGATCGCCGAGATCCACTTCTGCGGCACCCACGGCTACCGCTGGGCCCTGGACGCGGACATCGAGGCGTGCTTCGACTCGATCGACCGTGCTGCGGGGGTCAAGGCATTCCTCAAGGCCGGCGTCCTCGCCGAGACAACAGCCGCGAGGACACCCTCACCGGCACCCCGCAGGGCGGCGCCCTCTCCCCACTCTTGGCGTATATGTACGTCGTTTGAGGAATCCAGCACTAGGCGCTGGAAGGTGCGCGGGGACATGGGTGTCCGCTGGGGCCTTGACGGCCGGGAGTGGAGGAGATCTCCGTGTGATCCCTGCGGCGGGCGTCGGAAAGGGGCGCCACCCTGTCGTCGTCGCCCAGGTTTGCGCCCGGGAATGAAATCGGCCCCTCCCTCGCTGCTGGCGAAAAAAATACCCCCACCCGTATACTGGTATACCCCGGGGGGTAAGGTGAGCGAGCATTCCAGGAGGAACCATGAAGGTTGTCATCGTCGGTGGTGTCGCGGGCGGGATGTCGGCCGCGACGCGGCTGCGGCGCCTTGACGAGGAGGCGGAGATCGTCGTCCTCGAGCGCGGCGTCCACGTCAGCTACGCCAACTGCGGACTGCCCTACTACCTCGGCGGCGTCATCGAGGAGCGCGACGCGCTCCTGGTCCAGACGCCCGAGGCCCTGCACACCCGCTTCGGCCTGGACGTGCGCGTGCGCAGCGAGGTCGTCGCGATCGACCGCGCGGCCCGCACCGTCCGCGTCCGTGACCTGGATGGCGGCCGCGAGTACGACGAGCCGTACGACCGTCTCGTCCTCAGCCCCGGCGCCCATCCCTTCGTCCCCGACCTGCCGGGCGTCGAGCGGGCCCGCACCCTGCGGGACGTGACCGACGTTGACCGCATCGCCGCTGACCTCGACGCGGGCGCCCGCACCGCCGTGGTAGTCGGGGGCGGTTTCATCGGAGTCGAGGCGGCGGAGAACCTGCGTGAGCGCGGCCTGGACGTGACGCTCGTCGAGCTCGCCGGCCAGGTACTGCCGCCACTGGACACGGAGATGGCCGCCCCGCTCGCGGAGAAGCTGCGGGAGCACGGCATCCGCGTGGAGCTGGGCACCCAGATCGCCAAGGTGCTGCCGGACTCCGTCGTGCTGGCCGACGGGCGCACGGTCCCGGCAGACCTCGTCCTGATGTCCATCGGCGTACGCCCGGAGAACAGGCTCGCCAGGGAGGCCGGCCTGGAGATCGGCGAGCGCGGCGGCATCGCGGTGGACGCCTCAATGCGCACCAGCGACCCCGGTGTCTACGCCGTCGGCGACGCCGCCGAGAAGCGTGACGCGCTGACCGGTGAGCCGACGCTGATCCCGCTTGCGAACCTCGCCAACCGGCACGGCCGCCTGGTCGCCGACGCGATTGCCGGGCGCGAGGTGCGCGCCCGCGCGGCGACCGGCACCGCCGTGGTCCGGGTCTTCGAGCTGACCGCCGCCGCGACCGGCTGGAACGAGAAGCGGCTGCGCGCCGCCGGGCGCCCCTACCAGGCGGTGCATCTGCACCCTGGCTCGCACGCGGGCTACTACCCGGGCGCCTCGCCGATCGCCCTCAAGGTGCTCTTCGACCCGCGCGACGGCCGGATTCTGGGCGCCCAGGCGGTGGGCGCGGACGGCGTGGACAAGCGCATCGACGTGATCGCCACCGCGATGGCGGGCGGCTTGACCGCCCCGGACCTGGCCGACCTCGAGCTCGCCTACGCGCCGCCGTACGGCGCGGCCAAGGACCCGGTGAACATGGCCGGGATGATCGCCGAGAACCTGGCCACCGGCACCGCCCGCACCCTGCAGTGGCACGAACTGGACGCCTCGCTCACCCATGGCGCCGCCCTGATCGACGTACGCACGGCCGCCGAGCACGCGCGCGGCGCCATCCCCGGCGCGCTGAACATCCCCGTCGACGAGCTGCGCGACCGGGTCAACGAGATCCCTGCCGACCGGCCGCTGATCGTGCACTGTCAGGTCGGACTGCGCGGACACACCGCCGCCCGCCTCCTCACCCAGCTCACCGGCCGACCGGCCACCAACCTCGACGGCGGCTACGCCACCTGGGCCGCCGCGCACACCACGGAGGCGGCCACCCCGCTGGCCGCCTGAGCCCGACCGACACCCCACCGGAACGACCCGCGAACAGGAGCCGCCCGCCATGGCTACCACGAACGACGAGAGCATGACCGCCGTCCTCAACCGGCTGCGCCGGGCGCAAGGCCAGCTCGCCGGCGTCATCACGATGATCGAGGCGGGCAGCGACTGCAAGGACGTGGTCACCCAACTCGCCGCTGTATCAAGGGCGTTGGACCGGGCTGGCTTCAAGATCATCGCAAGCGGCATGCGCGATTGCCTCGCCGCCGCCGATGGCGAGCGCACCCCGCTGACCGAAGCGGAACTGGAGAAACTGTTCCTCAGCCTGGCTTGACCCTCGGCCTGGCCTGACCCGTAACGCGACTCCATCCCGCCGACCGCAGGCGGCGCGCAGCCTGCCTCCCCGTGCCGCACGTCGATACGCATCACACCCATTTACATACCCCCTTGGGTATACCGCAGGCTGGATTTATAAATACCCCCATGAGATGAGAGCATGACGACCGCCCAACCGACACTGACGGAGACAGACACCTCTACCCCCCCATCAACTCCCCGGAGCACTGGGGCGGTTGGGGATCTGGGCCACGACCCGTCTGCGACTGGTGCTGGTGCTGTGGCTGGCCGTGATCGCGGGCCTCGGCGCGTTCGCGCCCCAGGCGACCTCCGCGCTCGCGGGTGCCGACTGGCAGGCCAACGGGTCGCAGTCGGTACAGGTGCGCGAACTGGCCCAGCGGCACTTCGCGGGCAACGCGTCGTCGGCGTTGCAGGTGGTCGTCACTACGGACAAGACCACGGACCGGCAGGTCTCGGATCCGGCCGTACAGAAGACGATCGCGAAGGCGACGGACCTTCTGAAGGCCGACCCGCGGATCTCCGACGAGGGCCAGCACGAGGATGGCCATCGTCACCGGCCACGAGGAGATGGGCATCGTCCTGGGCATCGCCGTCCTGCTCGACGCCGCCCTCGTCCGCCTCATCCTGCTGCCCGTACTGCTCCAGCTCACCGGCCGCGCAGCCTGGCACACCCCTGCCTGGCTCAAGCGAGTCCTGCCCAACATCCCCTTCAGCCACGGGTAGCGAGCCGGTCATCCCCGGCCCGCACATGCCGGTGCACGACACCGCCGACCCGCAAGCCCACCCCGACAACGCAAGGAGCGAGAACCATGTGTCAGAAGGCCGTATGCCGAAAGTGCCAGAAGGCCACCTACCGCGGCTGCGGAATGCACGTCGAGCAAGTGCTCGCCGGAATCCCGCAGTCCCAACGCTGCACCTGCGCCAAGGACTCCGCGCCTGCCGGGAGCCTCTGGAAGCGCATCCTCGGCCGCGGCTGATCCGGCGCAGCAGCCGCGCGGCGTCTGACGTCGCCCGGGAGTGGCCTCACCGTCGCCGAGACGAGCACGGTCGGAAGCTGCGTTCCGTGAGCACTGTCGGTTGTGAAGTCGCAGGTCACGGCTCTGGTGTGCGTGGGGTTCGGGATGCTCGTGCTGATCGCGGGCGGATGACTTCAGTGAAGATCGTCGGTCACCGGGAGAGGCACGGCGGCCGGACCGCACGCTGAACGCACTGTCGGCCAGGTTCAGGGCAGCGGGCAGCTTCACACCGGTCGCCCGTGTCATGCATGGCGTGGGTCGTGCTCGATGGAGAGCTGAGCGGCCGTGTTCCTCGGCGACGCAGAGCAGCCCGGGCCAGTCAGCCGGCCGCACGCGTTCCTGGGGCTCTTTCCCACAGAGGTGTTCGCGCGTCCGTCCTGCGAGGGCCTTCGCTCACCCGATCCCGTGATCGACGGGTGCTCGGGTACCTGTCGAATCCCTGTCATCCCCCGATGCACTGTTGCCCGTGCGTACCGCTTGTTACTACCGTGCTCATTGAGATTTCAAAGGGAAATCCGATGGAAGGGCCCGCCATGCCCATGCCTGAATGTACGGCTCTGCCGTCCCCGGCTGCCATTGCGACCGTCCCACGAACCGCTCCCCCCGCCCGCGAAGAACGGCCGTTCCGCTCGGTCGGCTGACCCCGCTGCGGCTGATGCCTGCCTGCGAGCACGCGTCCCCGAGTTCTCGCTGCTCACCCCGGTACCCCGGTCGGCCGGTCCCTACTGTCGCGTCACGCACCACGGCATCGGCCGAACCAGTCCACCGCCGCACCCACCCATGTGCCCACCGCCATGAGCCTCCAGCCTGCGCACGCCCCGTGCAGGACGGCGCCCGACGGACAACGCAACCGCACGACCGCGCTCTCCCATGCCTCACCCCCACCGGTCTCCAGGCACGTCCTCGCCAGGAGCAGAAGGAGAGATCCATGAACTCCACGCAGAGTGAGCCGCTCGAATACCTCGTGATCGGCGGCGGTCCCGCCGGCCTCCAGCTCGGGCAGTTACTCCAGGCGGCAGGGTACGGATACCGGATCCTGGAAGCGGGCAGTGCTCCCGGCACCTTCTTCCGCACCTTCCCCCGCCACCGCAAGCTGATCTCCATCAACAAGGTGCACAACGGCACCGACGATCCTGAGCTGAATCTCCGGATGGACTGGAACTCCCTGCTCTCCCCGGACCCGGAGCTGTTGTTCACCCGCTACAGCAAGCGCTACTTCCCGCACGCCGACGATCTGGTGCGCTATCTGGCCGACTTCGCCGAGGCGTTCAAACTGGACATCGCCTACGACACCCGGGCGGAGCGGATCCGGCGCGGCGTCGACGGCGGGTTCACCGTCACCGACCGGCACGGGCAGGAGCATCACGGCCGCCGGCTGGTGATGGCCACCGGGCTGAGCAGGTCCAACACCCCGGACATACCAGGGATCGAGACGGCCGAGGACTACTCGATGGTGTCGGTGGATCCCGAGGACTTCACCGACCAGCGTGTCCTGATCCTCGGCAAGGGCAACTCCGCCCTGGAGACCGCTGACAACCTCGTCGAGACCGCGGCGGTGATCCATGTCGCTGGGCCGCACTCCGTACGGATGGCCTGGAACAGCCACTACGTCGGGCATCTGCGCGCGGTCAACAACAACTTCCTCGACACCTACCAACTCAAGTCGCAGAACGCCCTGTTGGACGGCGACGTGCTGTCGATCGACCAGGCCGACAAGGCCACCGCCGGGGGATACCGCGTCCGGTTCAGCTTCTCCCGGGCCGACGAGGTCGTGAAGGAACTGCGTTACGACCGGGTCATCGTGTGCACCGGCTTCCGCTTCGACGCCTCGGTGTTCGACCCGGACTGCCGGCCCGAGTTGGTCATCAACGACCGCTTCGCCGCCCTCAACCCGGCGTACGAGTCGATGAACGTGCCCGGCCTGTACTTCGCCGGCACGCTCATGCAGCAGCGTGACTTCAAGAAGTCCACCGGCGGCTTCATCCACGGTTTCCGCTACGCCGTACGGGCCCTGAGCCGCATCCTCGACGAGCGCCACCACGACCGGCCATGGCCGCACCGGCCACTGGACGCATCCCCGTCCGCGCTGGCGGACGCCGTGGTGGGCAGGGTCAACCGCAGCTCGGCGCTCTGGCAGCAGTTCGGAGTCCTCGGCGACCTGATCGTCACGGCACCCGGCGAACCGGCCCGCTATCACGAGGAGGTGCCGGTCGCGTACGCCCACGAGAGCCAACTCACCGAGAACGGCGACTGCTTCACCGTCACTCTCGAGTACGGCCCCGACCACGACAAGGTCGACCCCTTCGACATCACAGTGCGCCGCACCGCCCAGAACTCGGTCGACGACGCCTTCGACGCGGCCTATCTGCACCCGGTGATCCGGCACTTCCGGGGCGGTGAACTGCTGGGTACGCATCACATGGCCGAGAACCTGGAGAACGAGTGGGACCACCCGGAGGTCCACCGGGCCCCGCTCGCCGAGTTCTTCGCCCGCGAGCTGGACCGCCGGCCGAGCTCCGTCGGGCGGTGAGCGGCGTGCAGTACACCGTCCACGACTTCGAGACCGCGGCCCGCACCAAACTCGACCCCGTGTACGCCGACTTCATCGCCGGCGGGGCACGGGACGAGATCACCGTACGGGCCAACGAGGCGGCGTTCGGAAGGCTTCAGCTGCTGCCCCGGGTGTTGCGTGGAAGTGCCGAACGGGACCTGGATGTCACCCTGCTCGGCAGCCGGGCGCGCCTGCCGGTCCTGCTCTCACCGACCGCCTTCCACAAACTGGTCGATCCGGAAGGGGAGTTGGCCACCGCGCGGGCTGCGGCCGCCGCCGGAGCGATCATGATCGTGAGCATGGCGTCCACGGTGGCGGTGGGCGAGATCGCCGACGCGGTCCGCGGGACCGGCGACGACGTACCGCTGTGGTTCCAGCTCTACATCCAGCCCGACCTGGAGATCACCGAGGCGCTGGTGCGACGGGCCACCGACGCCGGCTGCACCGCCCTGGTGGTCACCGTGGACTCCCCGGTGCTGGGCGCGAACGAACGCAACCGGCGCAACGGCTTCCACGATCTGCCGCCCGGCCTGCGCTGCGAGAACCTGGTGGATCTGCGCGACGGCGAGCATGGGCACGTACGGCAGATCGCCATGTCACCGGAGCTGAACTGGGAGCACATCGACTGGCTGCGCAGGACCACCCCGCTGCCGATCCTGCTCAAGGGCGTGCTGCATCCCGAGGACGCGCGGCTCGCGATCCGGCACGGCGTAGATGGGCTGTTGCTGTCCAACCACGGCGGTCGCCAACTCGACACCGTGCCCGCCACGTTGGAGCTGCTGCCCGAGATCGGCGCCGCGGTGGCGGGCCGTATCCCGGTCGTGCTGGACGGCGGAGTGCGGCGCGGCACCGACGCGATCAAGGCCCTGGCGCTGGGCGCGTCCGCCGTGGGCATCGGCCGGCCCGTGATGTGGGCGCTGGCCGAGGGCGGCGAAAAGGGCGTACGGCGACTCCTTGAGCTGCTGCGCGAGGAAATCGACGACACCCTGGCCCTCTGTGGAGCGTCCGCACTCGCCGACCTGACGCCCGATCTGGTCCGGGTGCCCGCGTGGGGGCCCGCGCCGGGCCCGGCCGTGGCGCCGGGCGCGGACACCCGATTCGGTGGGGTGGTCGCGTGAGTCCCACCGTATGGCTGATCACCGGCGCAGCCGTGGCCCTGGTGGCAGGTCTGCCGTACTGGCTGCCCAGAATCGTGATCGCACTGCGCGTCCGCATCTTCGGCTGGGTGGGCGGCGAGGAGGGCATTCGGGCACCCGGCCAGGAGGTTCCCGCCGAGGAGTTCAAGAAGGTGTACGGGCATCCGGCGGCCAACGGCCGCAGCCGCGGCGCCGCACTGTCCGACCTGTTCTGGTACTGGCTGTCGCCCGGCCCGGAGGTCCACCAGGAGCACTTGGAGCCCGGGCCGCGCTACGACGACGTGGCCAGGACCACCCGGCACATCCTGGCCGGGCTGTCCAGGGAGCAGTGGACGGAGCTGGTCGGCCGCTGCACCCGCCGGGTGCTCGACGAACTCGAGGGGCAGGCTCGTGTGCGCCGGGTCAGACTGCGTGACCTGATGATGCCCATCTGGGCCGAGGTCTACTACGAGGTGGTCTTCCGCCAGCCCTGCCCGCGCCACGTCCGGGACCTGATCACCGGCAACGCGGACGACGTGGTCAGCGCCCTGAAGTGCACCCGCCTGCGCCACATGGACCGGCGGGCCCGGCTCACCGACTACCTGCGGGACCGGCTTGCGAACGACCCCCCGCCGGTGCCGTTGCCGTCCTCACTCTCCGAGCGGGAGCAGGCGTACTACCTGCAGGGCACGTTCTTCAACACCGCTGTGGTGCAGATGTCGGAGGCGATGGCTCATCTGCTGCTGGCCCTTGCCACGCACCGGCCGGTGCAGGACCGCCTGGTGGCAGGCGAGGAGGACCCGGACTTCCTGGACCGGGTCATCAACGAGACGCTGCAGCACTTCCCGCTCTTCGGCGTGGCCCACCGGATCACCTCCGGGGAGATCCCCCGGGACGGTCGGGCCCCCATCCCGGCAGGCTCGGTCCTCCTGTTCAACTACCCCGAGTACCAGGGCTCCGGCCCGGGCGGCGCAGAGCGGTTCGACCCGGACCGGTGGCTGAGTCCGGACACCAAGCCGTCGGCCTTCATCCCGTTCGGGGTGACCGCCAACCGTCCCTGTCCGGCGCGCGGTTTCGCCGTCCTCACGATGCGGATCGCGGCCGAGGAGACGCTGCGCCGCTTCCACCTCGACTCCTCGGCGGAGCACACCCGTTCACTGCCGAGCCGCGGTCCCTGCCTGCTCGTCCCGCGCACCGGTACGGCGGCCTTGAGTCCGGCCCGACGATGGACCCGGCTCGCGGCGATGCGACTGGCCGATCGCTGGGAGGCGGTCCCGCGCAGCCTCAAACAGCTCGTCCTCGGCACCTACATGGTGTGGGACGCACGCCGCCAGGGGCTGTGCCGCAACTACTTCGCCGCCTCGTCCGGCGGCTCCGCCCCCTCCGTCGTCGCCGGCCGTTGAGAGGGACGCGACCATGACTCCTGTGGAGCTCGCTCCCGCCTTTTTCCTGGCCGTCGTCGTCATTCTGCTGACGTGCCGTCTGGTCGTCCTGGTCGCGGGCCGCTTCGGCCAGCCGCCCGTGGTCGGCGAGATGATCGCCGGGGTGCTGCTCGGCCCCTCACTGTTCGGACTGATCGCCCCGGGGATCTCCGCCGAGGTCTTCCCGGCGGATCTGAAGCCGGTGCTGTACGTGGCCGGCCAGATCGGTCTGGTGGCCCTGATGTTCGCCGCCGGATACGAGTTCCGGGCGCACGCCGGACGCGGCCTGGCGGGCACCGCCGTCGCCGTCTCCTCGGCCGGGGTGGCGATCCCGCTGGCGCTGGGTGTGGCACTGACCCTGGTGGCCCACGGCCATGTCGGCATCTTCGTCGACGGGGTCTCGGTCTGGGTGACGGCGGCGTTCGTCGGTGTCGCACTGGCGATCACCGCCTTCCCGATGCTGGCCCGGATCATCACCGAAAAAGGACTGGCCGGGTCCCGGTTCGGCTCGCTCGCCCTGGCTTCCGGGGCCACGGACGACGCCGTCGCCTGGATCATGCTCGCGGGGGTGCTGAGTGTGGCCTCCGGCGAGGCGGGGCCGGTCCTGACGGCAGTGGGCGGCTCCCTGCTGTTCGTGGCCGTCCTGTTCCTGCTGGGCCGCCGCCTGCTGGCCTGGATCGTGAACCGGCCGGGCCTCGGCGACGACACCCGGCTCCTGTTCACCGTCGTCGTGCTGTTCGGCGCCGCCTGGTTCACCGACATCATCGATCTGTACGCCGTGTTCGGGGCGTTCTGCGTCGGGATGGCCATGCCACGCGGTGAGGCGTCCGAACGGCTGGTGCGGACCACCCAGTCCGTGACCCAGGTGGTGTTCGTACCGATGTTCTTCACCTACTCCGGCCTGAACACTCAGTTCGACGTGTTCTCCGACCCGTCCGTGATGGCCTTCGGGGCAGCCGCGGTCGTCCTGGCGGTGGCCGGCAAGTTCGGCGGCTGCTGGGCCGCCGCCCGGCTGCGCGGGGAGCCCGGCCCGGTGGCCGTCCGGGTCGGTGCCCTGATGAACGCCCGGGGCCTGATGCAGCTGATCGCGCTCAACATCGGGCTGACGGCCGGCATCGTCAGCGAGGAGCTGTTCGCCGCACTGGTCCTGGTCGCCCTGGTCACCACGGTCATGACCGTTCCGGTACTGAGCTGGCTGGACCGCCGGGACGCCAGGTCGCGGGCGGCCGAGGAGCCCCGCCAGGATGAGGGCGAGAAGGCGGTGGCGACGTGGAATTGAGCGGAGCTCAGGCGCTGGTCGGGCAGCTGGAACGGGAGGGCGTCCGTCATGTCTTCGGCGTGCCGGGCGTTCAGCTCGACCACGTCCTGGACGCCCTGGCCCGCGCTCGGGCCGTCGGAGGGCCGATCGAGTACATCACCGCCCGGCACGAACAGGGCGCGGCCCACATGGCGGAGGCGTACGCACGGACCAGTGGGCGGCCCGGCGTCTGCCTGGTGGTCCCCGGCCCCGGCGTGCTCAACGCGCTGCCGGCGGTGGCCACCGGGTACGCCTGCTCGTCGCCGATGCTGTGCGTTGCGGCCGACATACCGTCGTCGCTGGCGGGCCGGGGCCTGGGCATGCTGCACGAACTGCCGGACCAGGACGGCGTACTGGCCTCGGTCACCAAGTGGTCGGCGCGGGCCGACGCCCCGGCCTGGGTCCCCGGACTGGTGCGGGAGGCGATACGACGGTCAAGGTCCGGCCGCCCGCGGCCGGTGGCCCTGTCGATCCCGGCGGATGTGCTGACCGCGCGGGCGGAAATGGATCTGGAGCGTGCGGGGGCGGGACCGGACGACGGCAGGACCGGCGCGTCCGGCGTGGCCGGGATGTCCGCGGAATCGGAGCAGGACGTCTTTGCGGAGATCGCTGCTGTGTTGCGGTCTGCTCGTCGGCCCTTGCTCTACGCCGGCGGGGGCGTGCTCGCCTCGCGGGCCGGCGCCGCCCTGACCGCCCTGGCCGAGGACCTGTCCGCGCCGGTCGTCATGAGCCGCAACGCGGGCGGCGCGGTCCCGGCGCACCACGGGCTCGCCTTCCCCAGTCTCGCGGCACCGCAGTTGCTGCCGTTGGCGGACGTGGTACTGGTCGTCGGCAGCCGCTTCGTGTCCCCACGCGGCACGGCCGTCCCCACCGGCCCCGAAGCGACCGTTGTCCTGGTCAACGCGGACCCGGCCGACCTGGGGCCACCCCGCAGGGCCGACCTCACCCTGTGCGCCGACGCCCGGACGGCGCTGGGAGACCTACGGACCGCGCTGGCCTCCGCCCGGGCGGAGGCACCCCCCTCAGGGCCGGAGTCCGGATGGTCACCCGGCGAGCTCGCCGATGTGCGCGCCTGGTGCACGCGGAAAGTCGAGAGCATCGAACCCCAGTGGTCGTACGTCCGCGCGCTGCGCGAGGCGATCCCGGACGACGGCTTCCTGGTCAACGAGCTGACCCAGGTGGGCTATCTGGCCGCCGTCGGCTACCCCGTCCACCACCCGGGAACCTTCCTGACGCCCGGCTACCAGGGCACCCTGGGCTACGGCTACCCGTCGGCGCTCGGGGTGAAGGTGGGCAACCCGGACCGGGCGGTCGTCTCCATCAACGGGGACGGCGGGTTCTGCTGGAACATGCAGGAACTGGCGACCGCCCGCAGGTACGGCATCGGGGTGACAGCGGTGGTCTTCAACGACAACGCCTACGGCAACGTCCGGCGAATCCAGGCGGACGAGTTCGAGGGCCGCTTCATCGGCAGCGACCTGACCAGCCCCGACTTCGTACGCCTCGCGGAGTCGTTCTCGGTGCCCGCTGTCCGGGCCGAGACCCCGGCGCGGCTCGCAGGGGCTCTCAAGGACTGCCTCAGCGAACCGGGACCCTCGCTGATCGAGGTACCGGTGACCGAGATGCCCAGCGTGTGGCCGCTGCTGCTCGGCGGCTCACCCGGCTCGGTCCGGGACTGAGAACTCCCGACGGACGGGCGTGACCGCTTCGATGTCTCCTTCAGTCGTCGCGGTCCGCGTCCGGTCTGATATGGAGGCGGAGGTTCACGCTACATATGTGCAAATTCTCTTAATTGCTCGATTCCTCGCACCAGTCCTACGCGCCTGGGCGTCTCATGAGTCAGGAGTGCGATTCCACGCACAACTCACGGGGGATACGGGGAAGTTGTATGAGTGACCGTCGTTTTGCCGCGCGCGACGCGCGGATCCGGGCCGCCGAGGCCGAGTTCCAGCGCCACGTACCGGTCCACACCGCCAACGGGGAGGAGACGGACCACCCCTTCATCTGCACCTACTCCAAGGCATTACCGCACAACAAGTACGGAGAGGTCGACCCGGCCGCCTACAACCTGCTGCGCCGGGCGCTGGCCACCGGCAGCTACGAGGACTTCGAGCGCATCCCGCTCGGCGACACCCGCAAACTGGTCAACCCGCAGGCCGGACTGGCCTTCGACCCGCAGGGCCCGGACGCGCAGGCCCTGGCCATGCCGCCCGCGCCGCGCATCGACAGCGCGCAGAACTCCGCCGAGGCGGTCGAGCTGTACTGGATGGCGCTGTGCCGTGATGTGCTGTTCACCCGGTTCGGCGACAGCGAGCCGGTCGCCGAGGCGGCCACCGAACTGAGCGGTCTTGAGGACTTCCGGGCGCCCAAGCAGAACGGCCAGGTGACCCCGCAGACCATCTTCCGCGGCGACACCCGCGGCGACCTGGTCGGGCCGTACCTCTCGCAGTTCCTGCTCAAGGACATCCCGTACGGCACGCTGCTGATCCCGCAGCGGCAGGACACCCTGGTCCGCCCGGTCGACCACCTGACCACCTGGGGTGACTGGCTGGAGGTGCAGAACGGCTCCGAACCCGAGCCGGACGAGCGGGACTTCGCCACCCGGCGGTACCTCCAGACGCCGCGTGACCTGGCGCACTATGTGCACTTCGACGCGCTGTACGAGGCGTACCTCAACGCCGCCCTCATCCTGCTCGGCCTGAACGCGCCGGCGGACGCGGGCAATCCGTACAACTTCTCCCGCAACCAGATCGGCTTCGGGACGTACGGCGGCCCGCACATCCTCTCGCTGGTGACCGAGGTGGCCACCCGCGCCCTGAAGGCGGTGTGGTTCCAGAAGTGGAGCGTGCACCGGCGGCTGCGGCCGGAGGAGTTCGGCGGCCGGGTCCACCAGCAGCTGCGCGGGCAGCGCGAGTACCCCATCCACCCCGGGGTGCTGGACTCCGTCGCCGTCAAGCGGGTCTTCGAGAAGTACGGCAGCTACCTGCTGCCCCAGGCGTTCCCCGAGGGCAGCCCGACCCATCCCTCCTACGGCTCCGGACACGCCACGGTGGCGGGAGCCTGCGTGACCATCCTCAAGGCATGGTTCGACGAATCGCACCTCCTGCCCGGCCCGGTGGTGCCCAGCACCGACGGCACCGCCCTGGAGCCGTACACCGGCCCCGACGCCGACCGGCTCACCGTCGGCGGCGAGCTCAACAAGGTCGCCGCCAACATCGCCACCGGCCGCAACATGGCCGGCGTGCACTGGCGCACCGACTACACCGAGGCGGTCCGGTTGGGCGAGGAGATCGCCATCGGCGTCCTGCGCGAGGCCAAGGAGTCGACCCTGGAGGACGCGGTCTTCACCCTCAGCCGTTTCGACGGCACGACCATGACCGTCTGACCTCTCGGAGCGATTCAGGGCGTCCGGCCGACCGTCGGCCGGACGTCGGTGTCCGTGCCGGATGACTGGCGGGCCCCTCGGGCCCGCCGGAAACGGATGAGCGCCACGGCTGTGATGAGCATGGTCGTGAAGACGAGAGCGATCGCCGCGGGGCCGGCGGCGTCCAGCGTCTCGGCGATGCCGCGCTGGATGGCTCCGGCCGCGTCGATGACCGGGTCCTGGAGGGCGGGGTCGCGCTGGACGCGGATTTCGTACCAGCCGTAGTACGCAACGTACGCGCCCACACAGAGGAGGAGTGCGCCGCCGAGCCAGGGCGCGATCGCGCCGACGCGGCGCAGGCGGGCGGCGGCGGCGCTGCGGGTGAGGGCCACGGTCAGGGAGGCGGCGCCGACGATCAGGCCCATCCCGCCCGCGTAGGCGGCGAACAGGGCGATGCCCTCACCGGTCGAGCCGCTGCGGAAGGCGGAGACGACGATGGCCAGGAACGGGGCGATGGTGCAGCCGAGCGAGGCGGTCGCGTACGCCATGCCGAACAGCGCCATCGAGGGCAGCGAGCGGGTCAGGGCCGGGGCGCGGCGCAGTTTCGGGGTGAGGGCGGGCAGTTGACGCCCGGCCAGCAGCCAGGTGCCAGCCACCGCCATGAGCAGTCCGAAAGCGATGGTGAACCAAGGGAGGTGCTCCTGCACCTGGCCGGCGACGGGCTGGACGGCCAGGCCGAACACACCGAAGAGGGCGGCGAATCCGGCGGTCATCGCCGCGGTCGCGGTCAGGGCCCGGCCGACGGCGACGGTGCGGCTGGGGGAGTCGTCGCCGAGGACGAGCAGGGACAGGTAGGCGGGCAGCAGGGCGAAGCCGCACGGATTGACGGCGGCGAGCATGCCCGCGCTGAGCGCGAGAGCGAGCGGCAGGTCGGCCATGGCGGTTCAGCCGGTGAGCCCGGCGACCTTCTCGGCCAGCCCCTCGCCGCCGGGCAGCACGCCTTCGTAGACCGTCTCGCCGTCCTTGTCGAGGATGACGTAGCGGCTCTGCTCGGTGACCTCGAACCGCTTCCACACCTCGCCCGCCTCGTCGGAGAGGTGGGGGAAGTCGGCAGTGCCGGTTTGGGAGACGAAGTCCTTCATGGCGGCGTTCTTGTCGAGGCCTGCGACGCCGAGGACGTGGGCCTTGCCCTGGTATTCGGTGGCGACCTTGGCGGTCTCGGCGGCCTGGGCGCGGCACTTGGGGCACCACGGAGCCCAGAACCACAGCACGACGGGCTTGCCCGCCAGCGTGGCCGCGTCGAACGGCTTGCCCTCCACGGTGGTGCCGGTGAACCGCAGGGCCTTGGGGACCGCCGCGGTGCCGGTCCCTGCCTGCGCCGACGCGGAGGAGCCGGAGGCTGTGGGGCTGGACTTCTCTGCGGCACTGCCGGAGGAGGCGGTCGTCTCCGTGCCGCAGCCGGCGAGGGTGAGCGCGGTGGCGGCCAGCAGGCCGGGGAGGATGAGGCGGGCACGCATGACGGGACGGCTCCTGGTGGTCGGGGTCGGCTGAACTGTAGGCCGGGCGCCGGACGGTTTGGACTGGGGTGGGTGCTTACGGTTCGGTGACGTCAGCCCGCGTGGTCGGTGAGCCGCTCGGGGTCGAGGACGGTGATGCGGCCCCGGGCCAGGCGGATCAGGTGCTGGTCGGCGAAGTCGCGCAGCACTTTGGTGCACGTTTCGCGGGAGGTGCCGGCCAGGGCGGCGATCTGCTGGTGGGTGAGCGCGATCTGCGGGCTGCGGGCCCCGAGCACCCGGGGGCGGGTCTCGGCGGCGAGGGTCAGCAGGGTGGTGGCGATGCGCTGCGGCACGGACTTGAAGACGCTGTAGGACAGGCGCTGTTCGAGGTCGGTCAGGCGCCGGCCGAGGATCTCGGTGATGCGGGCGGAGATCCGGGCGTCGGACAGCAGGAAGCGGTGGACGTCGGCGCGGCTCATCACGCAGACGGTGACGTCGTCGAGGGCCTCGGCGAAGTTGTCGCACATCCGCTGCCCGAGCAGCACCATCTCGCCGAAGACGGTGCCCGGGCTGATGATCGCGCAGGTCAGGGCATCCGGTGGTCCGGTCGGTCTGCTTGCCCGCCGTCTGTGCGACGAGCGCGAAGGTGGCTCCGGCCAGGAGTCCGAAGACGAGGTGGCCGCCGAGGCTGGACCACGGCGGGCGCGAGGCGCTGGGCGAACTCGCCGAGCAGCACGCCGAAGCCGATGCCGACGAAGAGCGCGATGGACAGGTGGATCAGCCAGCTGACGACGGCGTTGGTCGAGCCGAGGAGACCCGCAACCATGGTGATCATCGCGGTGTCATCATCGGCCGCGACACCGACATCCAGGTGCCGAAGCCGACACCGCCGACGAGACCGGCCGCGGCGCCCCATACCGCGTCCACCGGAATGACGGCCGTGCTCGGGGAAACGCGCAGGGTCGTGGTCATCGGAGTCCGGCTGCGGGCCCGGCCGTAATTAGCTTGCCTTGACTACGGGTTAACGCTGCACTGTGGCCAGACACCATGAGTCGTGGTGCCGGTATCCCGAGGAGGCAGCGGCAACAATGGAGATCCGTCCCACGACCGACAAGGATCTCGACGTCTTCGTCGACACAGTCCATGCCGCGTTCGGGCTCTTCCCGGAACCCCCGGTCGAGGGCGGCGGGCTCTGGTGGTCGGCGCTCGAAATGGACCGCTGCCTGCTCACCCTGACGGCGGACGGGCGGCCTGTCGGCACCGCCGCCGCGCACTCCTTCGAGCTCACCCTGCCCGGTGAGACCCTCGTCCCGGCCGCCGGGGTGACCGCCGTCGGCGTCCTGCCCTCGCACCGGCGCCAGGGCGTGCTCAGCGCGATGATGCGGCATCAGCTCGCTGAGTTGCGGGCCGGAGGGGAGTTCCTTTCCGTGCTGCTGGCCTCTGAGGCCCCGATCTACGGCAGGTTCGGCTACGGACCGGCGACCTACACGGCGCAGCTGACGGTGCCGCGACACAAGGCCGCCCTCGCCGTTCCCCGGGCACGCGGAGTGGCCGACGCACCAGCGACCGGCTCGGACAACGGCTCGGCCGAGGTGCTGCGTCGGGCCGAGTGCGGCGAGATTCTGGAAGAGGTCTACGACCGGTACCGCCGCGCCCAGCCCGGCGCGCTGTCCCGTCCGCACCGCTGGTGGGCCTTGCGCGCGGGGCAGCCCCCGATCTCGCCGGCGCCGCGCTACGTCGCCGTCCACCGGGACGCCGACGGCGTCCCGGACGGGTACGCCAGCTACTCCGTCGAGTCCGGCACCCTGACGGTCGACGAGACCATCGCCACCGACGACGCCGTCTTCACGGCCCTGGCCCGGTTCGTACTCGGACACGATCTGGTCTCTCAGGTCGTGTTCAAGCACGTCCCGCCCGGACACCCGCTGCGCTGGCAGTTCGCGGACTTCCGCGCCGGCGAGGTGAGCGGCGACATGGACTGGCTCTGGGTGCGGCTGCTGGACGTCCCGCGTGCTCTGACCGCGCGCGGCTGGTTCACGGACGGCGAGCTCGTCCTCGACATCGACGACCCGTTCTTCGGCGAACACGGCCGCTACCTGCTGACCGTCCGGGACGGCAAGGCTGACTGCGTCCCCACGGACCGGAAGCCCGACCTGTCCATGGACGTGCGCGACCTGGGCTCCGTCTACCTCGGCGGCACCGCCCCGAGCACGCTCGTACGTGCCGGACACATCCAAGCCCACCGCCCAGGCGCGGCCACCCTCGCTGACTCCCTCTTCCGCGCCGACCGTCCCCCGCACTGCCTGCACTGGTTCTGACCGCGCGCTCGCCGACCCTGCACAAGTCTCGTCAGCCCATAGTCACCCGTCGGGGCGGATGCTGCCGACGGGCGAAGTGGCGAGTGGGTCCAGCCAGGAACGGGGGGCGAGGGCGGCCGGGCTGGAGCGGGCACACCGTCACGAACGGCCGGACAACCTCGCCTCCCCTGCGGCGGCTCGGCGAGGAACTGACCCACCACCGCTGCCTCGTCCACGGGCGGGCGGCCCGGGAATGGATCGCCTACTGGGCACGCTGCCACGCCATGCCGGTGAACCTATGTGGTCACAGCACGAGAGATGTTCAAAGGCTGGAGTTACAGCGGTTGGACGTTCTACCGAAGGCCACGGCTCAGGCCCGGCAAGCCGTCCGAGTGACCTGTCCAGTGACCAGGTCTTGGGACGACTACGCCTGTGCCACATCGGAGTCAGGCAGTCGGCTACGGGCGGAGAGATTCCCGGCGCAGAGGCCGTACGAATCGCCGAGCACGCGTTCTTACCCCGTACGGGCGCATGACGAGCACGGTTGCCGACGGCTGCCTACGCTGTCAGGAAGGGGAGGTGTGAGGGACGGAGCGGGCACACCGCGTTCCCGGTCTCGGAGAGGTGGGGTGTGATGGGTGAGGTGCGAATTTCGCCGCAGGACTCGGAAGTAGACGTGTCCCTCGGCGATGAAGTCGTTGTACCACTACCGGAGAACCGCACCACTGGCTACCGCTGGTCGGTCCGCCGCGCCAACGGTCTTGAGGTGACCAGCAGCGAGTACGAGGCCGGTCAGCCTGTGTTGCCCGGGACCGGGGGAACCCGGACGCTGAGGGTGCGCCCGACTGCGGCCGGCCAGGGGCTGCTGGAGCTGGAGCTGAAACGGCCCTGGGCGGATGATGTGGCGGATCGGTTCAGCCTGCGTGTCACTGTCACCGCAGGCAGCTGATGCGCCGGCAATGCGGCAAGCCGGGCCGCCACCGATTTGCGGTGGCGGCCCGGGCCGGTGGCCGTCAGTTCACCACAGGTAGATTTCGTGGACGCTCCCGTCCGGCTCCTCGCGGAACGAAATCGGCTTTCCCGACTGCCGCGCCTGGGATGCCAGCGTCGTCAGCGCGGTGAACGAGGCATCGGAGCCGTTGTAGATCTTCTTCCACGTGCCGCCCTTGACATGCAGGTAGGCGTTGCGGGTCTGGTCGATGGACCACATGCCGTCGACCAGAGCGTTCTGCGTCCAGGTTCCCGTGACGGATACACCGGCTTCGATGGTCCTGATGGCCTGCTCGGTCGCCCGGAGGTCCGGGTGCATCACCGGACGGGCATCGCCAGTGACCGTCTCCTCGAACCTGGCCCTCATGGCGTCGCTCTTCGGCTTGCCGTACTCGGTGACCGGGATCGCCGAGAGGCCGACCTCCACGCCGGGTGGTGACATGACCGGCTTGCCGACGCCGCCATCCCTGGAGGCCTGTCCGATGTACCCGGGACGCGTCCCGGACGGCGCCTCCATCGTGCTCGTCTGCTGTGGGCTCATGGTTTTCCGCTCCTCCTGTCGGTTGCTGTCTCGTTGCTCGCCGGTCTCACCAGGCGTAGAGCTGCTGAACGCTGCCGCTGTCCTCGAACAGACCCACCTTGGACCCGGCCGACTTGGACGCCGCGAGTTCGGCGAGCATCGCGGCGTCGGTCGCCGACACGTTGCTGCCGAGGCTCAGCCAGCCGCGGAACTCCGCGTACGCCCACACATTGGCGTCGGCCTCGTTGCTCCACAGCCCGAGAATGCGCTGGTCGGGAAGCCAAGCACGCACGCTGACACCCTGGACGCCACAGGTGTGCCAGGACTCGATGCCGCACTCGCCGTAGCCGATGCGGAAGAAGCCCTGCTCACCCCAGCCGGTGCCCCAGCTGTTCTTGGCGATCCAGCAGGACTGCGCGTCGTCGTAGCCGATCAGGGTGACGCAGTGGCCACCGGCGAGATCGCCGCTCTGCTGCCGGTAGACGCCGCCCCCGTAGCTGAAGAAGTCCTGGTAGACGAGGAAGCAGGCGACGACGGACCCGTAGGTCGCGATGTTGCGCTTGATCGCTACGGGGTCGTTCGTGTCGTTCGTCCAGTTCACCGCCTTGGCACGCCTGTTGGGCCAGTCGGCGTTGAGCCCGCTGCTGTCCTGGTCGACGGGCGTGTAGGGGAAGTAGTCCTCGAAGGTGACGCCGGAGTCGCGGGCCTTCTCCAGCAGCGGCTCCGGGAGCCAGCCGGTGGCGCAGGTGGCCCCGTCCTCGCGTCCGTACCCGAAGAAGGCGTGGCCCTCGGAGAGGTCCACGGGCAGATAGGGCGCCCGGTCCACGTAGCGGGCGACGTGCTCCATGGTTGCCACTGTGCCGAACGCGACACAGGAACCGCAGTTCTGCTGGTCCTTCACCGGAGTCGTGTAGTCCAGACCGCCGATGTTGCGCAGGTCGAACGTGGACGGTACCTCCGCCGCCCGCGCTGTGGCCTCCCGGACCGCTGCCGCTTGCTGTTCCCGAGCGGCCATGATCTCGGCGACATCGGCCTCCTCGACCGGGACACCCAGACGGATGACGCGTGCCTCCTCGGTCAGACGCGTCATGGTGGTGGTGGTTGAACGCCAGGGATTTCCGGCACGTTCGAGCTCCGTCCTGAGCTCGGCCAGATCGATGGGTTCGTTGACGGGCATGCGAACACCTTTCGCGTGTGGGGAAGCTTGGGGGACAAAGCAGCCTTTGCGGACATGGGACTGGACCCTGTCGGGGCTTGGCAGCTTCGCAACAAGTGCACACCGGGGTGTTGCGGCTCGCCACTCGAAGCAGGGCGCATCCCTACGGGGTGACGGAGCCCGTAGAGCGGGTGCGAGCGGATCCGCGGGCGTGGCCGAACGTACGTGACCCCGGCAGCCGCGAGGAGATCCGGGAGGCGTTCGGGCCGCGCTGCTGGATCCAGTTCATGCCGCATGCCGGGGCCATCGAGGTACGCGAGATCGGATGGGTGGGCTGAGGGGCTTCAGTAGGGCGAGCGCAGGTTCTAGGATCACGCTCCTAGATCACTGGGGAGTGATCTCAAGCCGGGGTGGGGAACATGAACTTCTTGATCGGAATGGCGCTGATCGTTTTCGGGGCGCCACTTGTCGGGATCATCGGCCGGTGGATCGAGCAGGCAGGCCGTGAAGGTCTGGGTAAGACGATCTCCATTGGTGGGTTTCTGGGGGTGCTTGGGATCGCTGTGTGGCTGATCATCGGCAGCTTCTGAGGGCCCTACGCGGCTGAGGTGGCGCCCTGCTCGGTCCAGATGTGCCCGCACTTCGTGCAGTGCGCGATCGGCCGGGCGCTCGCGCCTTCGTGGACTTCGATGCGGCCGCCGCAGTCCGGGCACGGCTGCGCGGGTCGAGGTGGGGGCTCGCGTGTGCCCGCTTAGGATCCCTGTTCGTGGCAGACATCTCCGACGATTTGATCAAGCTGGAACGTTCCGCCGAGGAGGAGCGCGCGAAATGCGCGGGCCTTGCAGGCGACGAGTATGAGCAGCAGTGGCGCCGGTGGCGTAAGGCGTCCGAGGTGGTGCAGGCGGCCATCACGGAGCATGCGGAGGCGACCGAGCAGAACCGGTACGAGGTCGAGCAGGCTGTAAAGAAGGGCGTACGGCAGGCCGAGGAGGATCCGGCCGAGTAGTTGGAAGCCCTCGCACGGGCGTGTGCGGGGGCTTCCTGACGTCCGGGGTCAGCCCTCACCGTCAGGCCAGATGGCCAGCACTTCGCCCTCCACCTCGTCGGTCAGTACGACCCGGGCCCCGTCGACGTTGCCGTGCTCGCCGATCCACGTCCGGAACTTCCGCTCCGCCGTCGCCTTGGCCGCCCACCAGCCGTGCGCAACCGGCCGGGTGCCGGAGTAGAGGGTGAGATGGCAACGCTGATCGGCCACGACGGCAGCCTACGGGCGGACGTCGTCGTCGGTGAGGATGGCCAGCGCGACGCCCGCCTCCCAGGCTGCGTCACGAAGCACAGCCAGCGTCTCCGCCAGGGGCACGGCCGGCAGATGCCGCCGATCAGCCTCCGTCAGCTCCAGGAAGTGGTTCCGGCACTTGTCGAGCCAGCGCGGGCCGCAGCCGGGGAAGTCGACGGCCCGCGTGAACCGCGCGGGCTCACCGCAGGCCACGCCGGGCTTCGGGTTGAGGCCCACCCGGTCGAAGCCGTCACCCCAGCGGGGGCGCGATGGTGCCGGATCCAGGCCGGCCGGATCGACGTCTCGAAGCGGCCGACGCGGCGGGCACACACATCAGCGAGATGACGGAACAGTCAGCGACCACAATCGCCGTGTGGGTGTGGAAAGACCGCTACGGCGGCCTGCACGCCGCGTTCACTCAAACCCGCCCGGAAGCATCTGTACGGCACGTGCCGCTGCCTCGTGACGAGGTCCCGTTACAGCGCCTCTACACCAACCCCACCCGCATGATCACCGAACGGGAAGCAGTCGACGGCCCGTGCACACCAACCGGGCTTCGCTGTGCGTGCAGGTGTGGGAGACGAGCGACGGACACCTGGCCGCCACTCTCACCCGCCGCAAGGGCGCTACCGTGGCGACCTTGACGTTGCCGACCGAACTGGAGCCTCTGCGCGAGTTGCACGCCAAGGCCACCCCGCAACCAGGGATGCGCGTGGTGACACCGGCAAAGTACGAGCTCCTGAAGCAGGCGGTCGTCCAGTACGCCCTCGCGCTCGCCAGTGACCTGGGCCGATGGGGCGACGAACAGGCCGTCGCCGCGCAACTCGCCCACCACAAGCTCACAGGAGACCGCTTCTTCGACACCTACTCCGAGGCCGCCCGCACCAGCACGTGACCATCACGCACCCCGACCGAGCCGACATCAACTGGTACGTTCGCTGAAGACTTGAAGGGGGCACCCGCCGTCGACCGGCCGCTGCCCCTCTCTTCTTGCCCGAACGTTGCCGGCAGGGAGCGAGGCCGCTGGTACCGTTGCTCGTATGGAGCAGAACGGATCCCCGGTACCGCCCTTCGACCCGGAGGAGTACGCGCGCGTCACGGCAGCCGCCGACATCGTCGGCAAGTCCCCCCAGGACTTCGTCCGCGAAGCGGCGCTCAAGGCTGCCGAGGACCCGTTCCTTAAGGCCCTCGGCAAGACCCGCGACCGCGTCCCGCAGCTCGCCGAGGTCTTCGCCACCCAGGACACCCACGCCGCCGACACCAGCATGGCCGCGTGGCCCGACCCCGCGCCCATGGGCAGCCGGGACCTGCACGAGCCCCAGCGGCACGGTCACGCGGCGTGACCCGGTTCCTCACCCCGCAAGAACTCCTGCAGATCGCACAGACCCTCCCGGGCGACCCGGCCTGTCTCGACCTGGGCGTGCTCGACGGCGCCTGCGCCCGAGTCCAGGCCCACTACATGGGCCGCGACGTGTACGCGAGCGACTGGCTCAAGGCCGCGGCCATGCTGGAGAGCATCGCGCTGCACGAGCCGCTGGAGGCGAAGAACGAGTTCTTCGCCTGGCTGGTCGCCGAGACGTTCCTCAACACCAACGGCGTCACGCTGGGCTACGAGCCGGAGGAAGCCCTCGGGCTCGTCATGCGCTCCAAGCACAAGGGCGCCAGGGTCCAAGAGGTCGCCGCGCAACTGCGCGCCTGGTCCACCGGCTGAGACCCCGGCCAGCGTGGGAGCCCAGGTGACGACAGGTTGATGGTGCTGCGCGCTATGCGGCGCGAGCTGGAGGAGTTCCGGAACGCCCTGGGCTTGCCGGTAGGGCTTGAAGCGGGGGAGCAGGTCGTCGACGAGGCTGACGCAGCGCGGTGCGCCGATGCGGCGGGCCAACCGCAGGGACTGGGCGGCGACGGACGGCGGCGGGCTCGGGTTCCTTGAGATCGAGGTAGCTCGCCGCCCGGTAGGCGAGGAACACGCCGCGGGTCTTGTCCCGGGCAGCGGGCGTTCGCCTTCGGTGATGAGCCGGTGGGCGCGGCCGGTGTCGCCGAGGTCCTGTTGCCCGGCGTTGAAAATGCCCATGAAGGCGGCATTCACGATGCCGGCGAACGGTGACGGCGATGCCCCGCCGGAGAACACTCCGGCGGGGCGGTCGTCCTGCGCGGCCTCGAAGACCGCCATCTGCACGCCCAACTCGCCGCCCACATCGTCCCGTTCGCCCGCACAGCCTGGGACGACCTCCAGCACCCGGACGACGGCGTCGTGTGCTTCGACCACGACCACTACCTGAAAATCTGGGCCCTCACGAGTCCGAAGATCGACACTGACTTCCTCCTGCTGGACGAGGCCCAGGACACCAACCCCGTCGTCGAGCAGATCTTCCTCAACCAGCGGGGCCACGCACAGCTGGTGATGGTCGGCGACTGCGCCCAGACCATCCACCACTGCCGCGGCGCCAAAGACGTCATGACCGGCTTCGACGGCACTCAGCTTGCCCTGTCCCAGTCTCTCCGCTTCGGCCCCAGGCTCGCTGACGAAGCCAACCGGTGGCTGGCCATCACCGACGCCCCGATCCGCCTCACCGGCACGGAGACCTTGCCCACCGAACTCGGCCCCTCACCCGGACCGCCGCCGTCCTGTGCCGCACCAACGTCGGCGCCATGGCCCATGTCATGGACCTGTTAGCCGCTGAATGCCGCGTGGCCCTGGTTGGAGGGGGAGACAGCCTGTGAAGCTTCCCCCTGATCATGGACACCTGGAGACTGGGACGTGAGAGCCCAGAGGAAGCAGTGCCAGGTGGGAAGCAAGTACACGAAGCGGTACTCAGACGAGTACAAGCGGGACGCGGTCGAGCTCGTGCGGTCGTCGGGCCGGACGGTGACTGAGGCCGCCCGGGAGCTCGGGATCAGCTCAGAGTCCCTGCGAGGCTGGGTGAAGAAGGTCCGCGCCGCCCAGGACACCGGATCCAGCTCCGCCGCCGGGCAGGCCGGGCAGAGCGCCGATGGCGGATGAGGAACTGAAGCGGCTGCGGAAGCAGACCGTCGAGCAGGCGAAAACGATCGAGATCCTGAAAGACGACAGCCTTCTTCGCGAAGGAGAGCGACCGGTGAGCGAGATATGCCGGCTCATCACGCGGAGAAGGCGAACTACCCGGCCACGTCGCTGTGCAAGGTGATGAAGACCGTCCGCTCCACGTACTACTGTGATCATTCAACTAGGGCCTGTGTGACGTCGTGATCAATCAGTTGGCTTCAGCAAGTCGTTGATCCAGATCATGGAGGCGCGGAGGTGGAGGCCGGCGAGGTAGCTCTCGGGTGTCTTGTCGTATCGAGTCGCGATG
>NZ_JBQQCG010000116.1:0-31340 GCF_052245575.1 Streptomyces sp. 2A115
ATGATTCCCAGAGTTGGCATCGCTTCTCCATAGTTGCAGTGGGGTGTGGTGAGGGAAAACGGAGGATGCATCCGCATCCCTGTCGACAATACGGAGGCGGTATCCGTATTGTCAAAGAGGTGCGACCTGGCGGGCTGGAGGGGGTGCCGACCGGTCACTCGCGTCCGCTCACCCTTCTCTGCGATGACCGCATCTTCCAGTCCCCGCCGCTTCGAAGGGGCCGACTCGTCGGCGTCCTAATGATCAACGCCCCTTCGGTGGAGGGCTCGGTGAGGCCGGGCCGCGGGTTAGGCGCGTGACCAGTCGGACACGGTCTCCGCCGCGTTGCACGACTGCGTCTGGCCGCTGGAGATGATGGCTCAGCTCTTCGAGTACAACGCGACTCGCCCGGGACTCGTCCAGGTCTTCGCGGTACTGGCCGGCGACAGCGTCACCGAGGACCACCCGGGCGCTGCACACCATCATGCTCATCCGGATGCGGTTGGGCCCGGCGAGGAAGACGTACGTCGCCCGCCGAGTCGCCGAAGGCAAGACCTCACGCGACGCACCACGCTGCCTCAAGCGAGCCATCTGCGGACAGCTCTTCAAGATCCTCGAACGCTCCGACCGAAACACCGGAACGAAACCCAAGGATCTCCCTCAAGCGGCTTAACGCTATGCAGCAGCCCCGAGGGAGCCGACTGATCACCGACTCAGACCAATAAAGACGCCCTGTGAGGATCGGCCTCGGGGGGCATCGCGTCGCCCCTACCGGACCGTCGGCAGCAAGGAGTCCTGGAAGAGTGCCGGGGGTAGCGGCCCGGTGCCGGTGGCGCACATGCCGTCGAAGGTGAGCCGCAGGTAGCGCCGCCAGGCCGACGGATCGGCAGCCAGCAGGGGTGCGGCGGTGTAGTACACGCCGCAGATCAGCAGCATCACGTCCTGCCCGTTCAGGTCCGCACGGAGTGAGCCGTCGCGTTGCGCCCGCCGCGCCAGTGACTCGGCTGTGGCGATCAGCTGCTCCTGTCCGGCCTGTATTTCCGGGTGTCGAAGATCCGGCACCATGCGGAGTGCCTCCGCGAGCGCCCGGTTGTTTGCGTAGAGATCGACGCCCGCGCTCATGAACTGCAGCAGGGCGGTGTCGGCGTCGGCCTGCTCGGTCTGCTGGCGGCCCACTGTCACCAGTCCGTCGATTTCTTCGCTGATGATCGCGGCGAACAGGTGCTCCTTGGTGGGGAAATGCCGGAAGACGGTTCCCTTTCCGATCCCCGCCCGTGCCGCGATCTGTGCAGTGGACCCTTCCGCGCCGTGCTCGGCGAACACCTCCGCGGCAGCCTTCAGCAGCGCCTTGCGCGTCCGCACCGCGTCGGCTCTCATCCGTCGCGCGGGCGGTGCTGCAACGGCTTCTTCTTCAGTGCTCATGGGTCCACTCTACGCAGCATGACCGGGCGGTCCGGTTAGGTGGTACGGTAGTCAACATGACCAGCCGGTCCGGTTACGGTTCGTGGCTGTGGCCGGTCCGGCATTTCCTCATCCCATGGGAGAACAGAGCACCATGAGCAAGACACTCGGCATTATCGGCAGTGGCAACGTCGGCGGCATCCTGGCCCGCCTTGCTGTCGCCGCCGGCCTGGACGTCGTCCTGAGCAACTCCCGCGGCCCCGAGTCCCTCACCGGTCTCGTCGCCGAACTCGGCCCCCGCGCCCGGGCGGCCACTCCCGCCGAGGCCGCCGAGGCCGGGGACCTGGTAGTGGTGTCCATCCCGCTGAGCGCCTACGAGAAGATCCCGGCACAGCCGCTGGCGGGCAAGATCGTGATCGACACGCTGAACTACTACCCGGAGCGCGACGGCCGCATCGCCGAGCTGGACGCGAACGAGCTGACGAGCAGCGAGCTGGTGCAGCGCCACCTGGCCGACTCCCGTGTGGTCAAAGCGGCCAGCAACATCGTCGTCAGCCAGCTGTTCAGCCTTGCCCGCCCCTCGGGTGCGCCGGACCGCAGTGCCATGCCGATCGCCGGCGACGACGCCGCCGCCAAGGCGGAGGTCGTGGAGTTGCTCGACCTCCTCGGCTACGACGCGGTGGACATCGGCACGCTCGCCGACAGCTGGCGCAGCGAACCGGGCACACCCCTCTACTGCAAGCCCTACTTCGGGGAAGTGCCCAAGGACGTGAGCTTGGACAAGACGATGGAATGGATCTTCCAGGCCCCGGGCGTTCCGGTACCTGCCGATCGCGTGAGGGAACTGACCGCCACGGTTGTCCGGCCCGCGGGCGGCAGCTTCTCGATCGCCGACTGGAGGTGAGTGGAGAGCATCGCGGAAGAGGTGGGACCGGAACTCCTGCCCGCGGCCGCACACCGACTCACCGCGGTAGTTCCGTTCCGCCAGCGGGGAGACAGACGCCTTCGGCTGCTGCCCCGGCCTGATCCAGCAACGCCCAAAATGGAGAGCCGAACGTGAAACCCACGAATGAGGACACTGCCGAAATCAGCAGGGCCGTGGCGCTGTGGGCGCACATCATGGACGACCATGAACTGGACCGTCTCGGCGAATGCCTCACCGAAGACGCGGTGTGGGACGGCAGCGTCTTCGGCGGCGACCCGGTCGTCGGGCTGGACGCGATCGCGACCTTCATGAACGCTCCCGGACACGCGAAAGCGCACCACACGACGAACATCGTCGTGTCGGAAGGCCCGGGCGACGAGGTGCGGGCCCGATCCAAAGGTCTGAGCCTGCTGGAGGGCGGCGGTGTCGCCAGCGTCGTCTACGCCGACGACCTGCGACGCACCGATGACGGCTGGCGCATTTCCCGGCGGCTCATCCATCTCACGTGGCCACATCGCTTCTAGGGGTGCTTTCGTCGTGGCGGTGACCGCCGGTCAGCGCCACCCACAGCGGAGTGCCGCGGGCATCGGTCAGCACGTGAGGCTTCGAGCCCGGCCGCCCGCGGTCAACAAGGCTCGGACCGACTTTCGGGCTGCTTCGCCCCCGCTTGGCCTGCACATGAGAGGCGTCGATGGTGGCGCGGGAGAAGCCGAGACGGTCCGCCGCCCGCAACCCGTCCAGCAGCACCCGCTGGAGCTCCTCCCACACCCCGGCCCTCTGCCACTCGGCCAGCCGCCGCCAGCAGGCAGGACCGGAACCGAACCCCAACTCCTGCGGCAGGACTCCCACTGGACACCTGTGTACAGGACGAACAGCACACCCTAGAGCGTCCTGCGGTCATCGACCCGCTTACGCCCCGGGTACCGGAACCGCCGCTCACGCTTCGGCAACAGCGGCTCGATCACCACCCACAACCCGTCACCGACCTCCCACGGCTTCCGCCGCGGCTGGTCACACCCCCCAGAAAACACGGGATCACGTACATCTCCACCGTGCGACAACACGATCTTCCTGCAAGGGCCCCTAAAAAAGGACGTAACACCGCAATGAACGCTTTCACCACCGCCGTAGCCGTCGGGTCGGAGGAGCCGCTCAGCCCCGGCTACGACACGGCGACCAAGGACGACGCCGAGTTCAACAAGCTCTTCCGGCACGGCTTCACCACCATCGACGACGTGCAGATGCACTACGTCATCGGCGGCGACGGCCCGCAGGTCATGGTGCTGCTGCACGGCTGGCCGCAGAGCTGGTACGAGTACCGCCCGATCATGCCCTCACTGCTGCCCGGCCGCACCGTCATCGCCATCGACCTGCCGGGCCTGGGCGACTCGACCGGAAACCCGCGCTCCATGACCAAGACGGTCCTGGCCACCTACGTCCACAAGCTGCTCAACCACCTCGGCCACCGCGAGAACGTACAGGTCGTCGCCCACGACCACGGCCTCAACGTCGCCTACCCGCTGGCCGCCCAGTACCGCGACCAGGTGGCGGGCCTGTTCCTCATGGACGCCGCCCTCGTCGGCAAGAACCTGAAGTTCGCCACCCTCGAATCGATGTTCTGGCACTTCTCCTTCTTCCTGCAGAATCCGCTCGCCGAGGAACTGGTCACCGGCCGGGTCGAAACCTTCCTCACTTACTTCTTCCAGAGTGTGAAGACCGCCGGCGAGAACGTCTCCGACGACGAACTCGCCGAGTTCGTCCGGGTGTACTCCCGCCCCCAGGTCCTGCACGCCGGCTTCGGGCTCTACCGGACCCTGACCCAGGACGAGGCCGACAACACCAAACTCCAGGACACCCCGCTGACCATCCCGGTCCACCTGATCACCCAGGCCGGCCTCGCCGACGCGTTCCTGCCGCCCCTCCAGGACGCCGCCCCCCACGCCACCTCAGCCGTCGTCCCCGGGGCCGGACACTTCCTCCTCCACGAAGCACCCGACCGCGTCCTGGCCGAGATCAACGCCTTCTACCCCAACCCCACCCCCTGACCAAAAAGCACCACACGACCACACGACGTCCAAACCGTCCGATGCCAGAACTCGCGCGGTCCCTGAACGGCGACCTAAAGCCGGCACACCGAGGCCAACGTAAACGGCGCCTGACGACGTCTCAGCCGGATCACACCTGTCGGCTTCCGCGTACGAGTGGATCCGCACCCGGGTCGGGGAACACGTCGAGGTGCAGTCCGCGAGCGGTGGGACGGGCGTGGCGACCGCGCTCGTCGGCGGCGCACGATCCTGCCGGTCCGGCACGGTGAGCTGTCCGGTCCGTCCCTGGGTGTCACGCTGGAGGCGTGGGGTCCGGCGGGCGGGCCGGTCCGTTGGCAGACCGCCGAGCTGGTGATCACGCGACCGATGCCGTCCGTGCCGCTGCACTTCTGGAACGACGCAGGTGGCAGCCGTCACCACGACGCCTACTTCCCCGCCTACCCGGGAGTGCGGCGGCAGGGGCGCTTGCCCGCACATAGTCCGCGCCGGGAGCAACGCTGCCGCGAGTGCCCGCCGCGTGGCGAAGCCCCTTCCGAGGACTCCGGTCAGGCGTGCTCCGCCGTGCGTTCGATCCGGTCGAGGAGTCGGTGGTGTCGGGCTGCGTGGGCGAAGTCGGGCACCTCGGAGCCGCCCTTCGTCAGGTCGCGCTGGATCTGGGCGTAGGCGGCGCCGACGTTGTATGCGGGGGTACCGCGCAGCCCTTGGAGCGCGGGGTCGAAGTACCGCTCGGGTACGGTGAGCAGCTGAGCTCGGCGTCGGATCCATGCGCCCCGGCGATGCTGAACTCGCCGACCTGGAGGTGTCCGGTGTCGCCGGTGATGAACAGGTCACCGTCCGTTCCGTTGATCGCCCCCGTCCCTGCTCACATGCAAATTGCGCGGTTCAGGCGGACAAGGTATTCCGCGTCCGGTTGCACGCCGGCCCCGAAGCGTTCCTGGACCACGGCGAACCCGAGGTCGCGCCGCTTCGGTGATCGCGCCGCGTCGGCCGCCGCCAGTGCGTCCGGCAGCTCCTGACGGGTGAGATCCGTGCAGTAGGCGGGTGTGCCGGGCTGCTGCCGCCACGATTGCGCGAGCGGCCCCGCATCAAAGGCGTCGAACCCGGTGTCCTCGACGAGTGCCATGGCCAGGCCACGCTCTCGCCGGCTGTCGGCCGCGACGGGAAGCGCGATGCGGTCCGCGCTTCCTGCCGGCTTGTTCCTGTGCGCGAACGACTCGGCTCCGATCGAGTTCCACGCCTTGACGATGGCTCGGCCCAGCTGCTTGGCGGCCCACACGCTCTCGGCCTGGCCGTCCTCGATAGCCGCGATCGGGTTGTCCCGGTGCGGGATGTAGTTCGACGTGTCGATGACCACCGTGTCAGCCGGCACCTTGGCGATCAGCGGTGCTACCTGCGGAATGCGGTCGAAGGGAATGGAGAGGATCACGGCGTCGACGTCCACGACGGCTTCCGCCGCGGTCACCGCGCGTCCGCCCGAGGCCAGCACGTCCGCCTCGATCGTCTCCGGGCCGCGCGAATTGGCTACCTTCACCTCGTGCCCGGCCGCGCTCAACCGCCTGGTCAACGTCTTGCCGATGTTCCCGGTGCCGAGAATGCCGATCTTAATAATGAAACTCCTTGTCCGAACGGAACCCCGGTGTCGGTGATCGAGGTTCCGGGGCTTGGTCCCTGCGGCGGACCGGGACTGCGGCCGACCGCGGACACGGTGGTGTAGGTGAGTGATGGCGGCCGTGCCGAAGTGAGCCCCGCTCTTTGTGTTCGTCTTGTGTTTTCGCGGGCTGTCGGCGCTGCCGCTCTCGTGCCGTTGCGTGTACGAGAGCCGCGTGGGGTGTCTCAGCGGTGGGCGGCGCGGTTCATCTCGACGACGTCGTCGACGGTGGGGTTGGCCGGGAGGGCGGCGAAGCGTTCCGGGAGGCTGTCGCGGATGGCCGCGTCCTTGGTGCGGTCGGCCGCGGCCAGGGCCGCCGGCAGCTCGTCGAGGGTCAACTCGGTGCAGTAGGCGGGGCTGTTGGGCTGCTGGCGCCAGGAGTCGGCCAGGGTGCCGGCGTCGTAGGGGTCGAAGCCGGTGTCGTCCACGAGCTGCATGGCTACGCGCCGCGCCTCCTCGGCGTCGCCGGCGACGGGGATGGCGAGGCGGCCGGGTGTTCCGGCCGGAACACCCCGGGTCCGCTGGGTTTCGGCCAGGGCGGCGTTCCACGCCTTGATGACGGGGCGGCCGAGCAGCTCGGCGGTGTACACGCTCTCGACCTGGCCGTTGTCCACCGCCTCGATCGGCTCGCCGAGCATGCCGGGGTAGTAGTTCGCGGTGTCGATGGTCACCGTCTTGTCGGGCACCGACGCGAACAGGTCCGCCAGTTGGACGGCCACCCCGAACGGGATCGACAGGACGATGACGTCCCGGCCCTGGACGGCGTCGGCAAGGTCCACCGCGCGAGCCCCGGACTCCAGCACCTGTGCCCGGACGGCCTCGGGGCCGCGGGCGTCGGCCACCTGGACGTCGTGACCGGCCGTGCTGAGCTTGACAGCGAGGTTCCCGCCGATGGCACCGGCGCCTATGACAGTAATTTTCATGATTTGTCCCTTGGGGGGTTGTGCCGCCCCTGAGGGCAGCGCGATGTAATGGCCGGGTGGTGGTGCGACCCGGCGTTGCGAGCGTCGGGGCGGGGTGTTTGGCGGTTTACGCCTGGTTGTCCGGCTGGCGATAGCCGGTCGCGATGAGGGTGCGGAGCCGGTCGAGCGACTCCTCCTCGGTACCGGTGCCCTTGATCCAGGCAACGGAACAGGCCGCGAGGAACAGGTCGTGCCCCCGCACCGAGGCACGCACGCGCCCCGCGAGCTGCGCGGCGCGCACGTACTGATCGGTGGCGGAGATGAGGATGTCGCAGGGAATCGTCAGCGGGTTGTCCGGCTCCTGCGCCCGGGCCGCGGCCATGAGCGGGTCCGGCAGCCCGCTGAAGGCGCTGAAGTACTCCTCCATCGCCCGCAGCCACTGCTCCAGCGCCTCGGCCGGGTCGCCGAGCTGGTCGATGTCCGCCTGTCGGGCCACCAGCTCCTCGGAGCGTGTCTGAAGCACGGCCGCCAGCAGCGCTTCCCGGGTGGGGAAGTGCCGGTACAGGGTGCCGGGCCCGACGCCCGCCTCCTTGGCCACCGCCTCGAGCGAGGTGCCGACCCCGTGCTGCAGGAAGTGACGCTGCGCGGTCTCCAGGAGGGCCGCGCGGTTGCGCTGGACGTCCGCGCGCGGCTTGCGTCCTCGCTGTTCGACGGCGCTCATACGCCCTCCTGCCTACCGTGATTTGGCGGTCGCACCAAAGCGGATGCCGCCTCCGTATGCACTCGAGCGTAAAGCGGAGGCGGCATCCGGTCAAACCGGCGTCCCGACCACGGGAGCCCGGACACTGCGGGGGCCGACATTTCTGGCCGCAGAGTGCAGGGCAGAAGCCGTGCCGGCTGCACCATTCCAGGGTGCCCTTGTCCGGCCCCTGCCGCGCGAGCCCGGCCCGGTCCCCGGTCCCGGACGTCAGGGGGTGAGCTGCTGGTGTCCGATGACGGAGAGCAGTTCGAGTTTGCTGTGGCTCTCCGTGCCGGGACGAGTGGTCAGCACCACCAGGGTCTGCGCGCGGTTCTCGGTGTACAGCAGCTGGGCGTCGACGTCGATGCGGCCGAGTTCGGGATGGAGGAGGGTCTTGCAGTCGCCGTAGCGGGCGACCTCCTGCAGTTCCCACATGCGGACGAACTCGGGGCTGTGTTCCTGGAGTTCGGCGAGGATCCGGGCGGCTCGGGGGGTGTCGCTGCCGGCTGTCAGCGCGGCCCGCAGGCGCGCTGCCTGGGCGCGGCCGTGCTGTTCGTGGGTCTCCTCGGGATACACCAGACGCTCGGCCGGGTCCATGAACCAGCGGTAGTAGCCGCTGCGGGCCAGACCGGTGTGGCGCATCTGGTCGCCGAGCAGCGCGACGGCCAAGGGGTTCATCGCGAGGGTGTCGACCAGGTCGGTCGTTACCAGGGCCGGGGTGTCGTCCAGGCGGTCCAGGACTCGCATCAGTGTCGGGCTGACGTGTTCGGAGCGGTGGAAACGGGCCGGCGCGTTGTGGCCGATGAGGACGAAGAGATGGTCGCGTTCATCCAGGGTCAGCCGCAGCGCCCGCGCGAGTGCCGCGGTGATCTGGACGGAGGGCTGCGGAGCACGCTGCTGCTCCAGCCGGGCGTAGTAGTCGGTGGACATGCCGGCGAGCTGCGCGACCTCCTCGCGGCGCAGCCCCTGCGTACGCCTGCGCGACCCCTCCACCAGCCCGACGTCGCGGGGCCGTAGCGTCTCGCGCCGGTGGCGCAGGAATTCCGCCAGTTCCTTCTTGTCCATGCCCTCATCCTCGCGGCATCCCGCCCGGCTATCCAGAGACCGCCGATCCATGGCTGAGCCCTCCTCCCCCACCCACGCGAAGCCGCTCGTACGGCCGACGCCGAGGGCCGCGCAGCCAGAAGACCCGATGGTCACCGGACCGCACGACCCGCTGGGACATGCGCCGACTGTCCGCGGTGCGCCGCCGCAGGCCCTGGGTCTGGAAGACGGGCCGCCGCGACGGTCCCCGTCGAGGACACCCAACGCTTTGACCGGCCCCGGCCTCATCGCTCCGCCGACACGACTATGTTCGCCGTGTCAGACGGCCGCTCGCGTGCCCCTCAACACTCAGGAAAGAGCCGGTCGCCTCCAGTGCGACGGCCGGGGCGAACCCGAAGGCGCTTCCTGACCGTTCCGCGTCTTCGGTGAGGACCATCCGAGACGGGACCAGCTCGCGTTCGCCCATGATGTGGCCTCACAGGACCCGCCCGCGTGCTGCTGTTCCGCGTCGGTCACTACAGGTCGGTCAGCTGCCGGTCATCATGGCGAGGACGTCGTCGTAGGAGCCGGTGGCCACCGCGTCGCGGATGAACCTTGCGGGCTCGACGACCAGCTCCTTCGCGTCGGGCTTCTCACGCAGCAGATCGAGGACCTCCGTGAGGAAATCGTCCAACGGCATGGCCTGCTCGCTGTCCTGCTGGCCCATCAGGGTCGTGCGCACGCCCGCCGGGACCACCTCTATCACCTGGACGCCGGCGTCAGCACCGGCGAGCTGGATGCGCAGGCTCTCGGAGAAGGAGTGCAGCGCGGCCTTGGTCGCGCTGTAGGTCGGGGTGCTCGGGAACGGTACGAACGCCAGCGCGGAGGTGACATTCATGACGACCGCGTCGTCCTTGCCCACCAGCAGCGGCAGGAAGGCGTACGTCATCCGGATCGTGCCGAGCAGATTGGTCGCGACGTGATCCTCGGCGACCTGGAGTCCGGCGGGGTCAAGGACGCTCTCCAGCAGCTGGATGCCGGCGTTGTTGACCAGGACGTTCAGCCCCGGGTGGCTCGCCGCCACGGTCTCACGGGCCCGGGCGATCGAGTCAGGGTCCGCGACATCGAGGACGAGCCCGTCGATGCCCGGGTGCTCGGCCGTGATCTCGTCAAGGAGTTCCTTGCGCCGGCCGGCGACAATCACCTTGTTGCCGGCCTCGTGCAGCCGCACCGCCAGACCGAGGCCGATACCCGAGGTTCCGCCGGTGATCAGGATCGTGTTGCCAGTCATCTTCATGACGGTCTTGCTCCTTCGGTACGGCGGGCCGGTGAGCGCCCGCAGCCTCGACCGTAGGAGCGCCCGCGCAAGGGCGGGAGAGGAAGGTTTATCCATGGATCGGCGGTCTCTGCCTCGTGAAGAGAACGCCGGCCGTCGGGCCGGGTCTTGCAGAAGCTGGACGGGGGCCGCTGGCCGAGCAGTCGCGCGGGCGCATCGCGTCGACAAGACGCTCGCCGACGAGGGCGCCGTGCAGGAGCTCATCGCGCGCTCACGAAGCGACTTCGCGCAGGCGAGCCTGCTCCTCCTCGAGACCGCCTGGTTGATCGACCGGCACGGCGCCAAGGTGGCGACGGCGGGCGCGGCGACTTTTCGGCTGTTATCTCAGCACGCGCTACCGACCCGCGCCTGGCGTCCAACTCCTGAGCCCGCGTGCAGTCTGAGTTTGATCATTAACCTCGCTGCTGTTTCAGGCACACGAGTCTCGTGACGCCCCATCAGAAGCAGCGTCGAACGAGCGTCGAGACACGTCCCCCACCGCCCCTCACGAAGCCGAGGCGGAGCGTTCATCGCCCGCACCCCGCTGTTCGAAGCAGCAGGTGAGGCGTGTGGCGCGAGCCTGCGACGCACTCCACGCGATGGACTGAGGGAAACAGGTCGGGCACACCTCGACGCACCTGAGCAGTCCAAGAAAACCGCAGGTCAGAGCACCTTGGAAGCCGGTTCGAGAATCGCCACACACTCCACGTGCGACGTCATCGGGAACAGGTCAACGAGACTCAGCAAGGTGACTCGAGCCGGCTAGGGAGACACAGCAGGACTGCGTGACTACGACTTCGCGATCGATCACGGCCACCTGAGTACACCTCATGCCAGCGAGGAGGCCGACCGCAACGAGGTCTCACACGTCACGAAGTCGGTGGAGGGCATTCTCGGAAGCAGGGACGACATTCGACGGCGCCGCGGGTTCAGCGAGGGAAAGCGGGCGGCGGCGCGGTCTGCGTCCGGAGCGGTCCGGTGCGCGACCCGTCCCGCTCCCCTCATGTTTGGTACCTTTCACTGGACACGCAAATCGATCGGATGTTCGTTTACTGGGATCTCCGAGACGTCCGTTGTCGGCAGTAGACGCTCACGTTCTCCGACGTGCGGCGTGCCACACAATCGGACCGGGTGAAAGCTCATGGCAGGAACCGATCACGAAAAGGCGCTGGACACCGCGCTCGCACAGATCGAGCGGAAATTTGGCAGGGGCGCGGTCATGCGCCTCGGCGAGCGGCCCAATGAGCCCATCGAGGTGATCCCTACAGGATCGACCGCGCTGGACGTGGCGCTCGGCGTGGGCGGTCTGCCCCGCGGCCGTGTGGTGGAGGTATACGGGCCGGAGTCGTCCGGCAAGACGACCCTGACGTTGCACGCGGTGGCGAACGCGCAGAAGGCCGGTGGTTCGGTGGCCTTCATCGACGCCGAGCACGCACTTGACCCCGAGTACGCCAAGAAGCTCGGCGTCGACATCGACAACCTGATCCTCTCCCAGCCGGACAACGGCGAGCAGGCTCTGGAGATCGTCGACATCCTGATCCGCTCCGGCGCGATCGACTTGATCGTGATCGACTCCGTCGCGGCCCTGGTGCCACGCGCCGAGATCGAGGGCGAGATGGGCGACTCCCACATGGGTCTGCAGGCCCGTCTGATGAGCCAGGCGCTGAGGAAGATCACCGGCGCGCTGAGCCAGTCCAAGACCACCGCGATCTTCATCAACCAGCTGCGCGAGAAGATCGGCGTGATGTTCGGCTCCCCGGAGACCACGACCGGTGGCCGGGCGCTGAAGTTCTACGCCTCGGTGCGGCTCGACATCCGCCGCATCGAGACCCTGAAGGACGGTGCGGACGCGGTCGGCAACCGTACCCGCGTCAAGGTCGTCAAGAACAAGGTCGCGCCGCCCTTCAAGCAGGCCGAGTTCGACATCCTCTACGGTCAGGGCATCAGCCGCGAGGGCGGTCTGATCGACATGGGCGTGGAGCACGGCTTCGTCCGCAAGGCAGGTGCCTGGTACACGTACGAGGGCGACCAGCTCGGCCAGGGCAAGGAGAACGCCCGCAAGTTCCTCAAGGACAACCCCGACCTCGCCAACGAGATCGAGAAGAAGATCCTCGAGAAGCTCGGAATCGGGGCACCGGCGAAGGCCGCAGCTGCCGAGGACACGGGCGCCGTCCCGGTCCCTGGTGCCGCCCGGACCTCGGCGGGAAACGCCGCCTGACAGGCACGGGCGCGGCCTGGCCGGGGGCAGGCTTCCGACATGTTCAGCATCTCGGCGTGCTCCACGGCCCAGATCCGCTCGCGTCCCTGTTCCGTGCCGAGAACCGGCTCGTGCGCGTCCGGGCGATACCAGCCCATAGGCGAGGCGCAGAGGACACCGCGCTCGGCAAGGAATCGATGACCGCGTCAGGATCCGGCTGGTCGGGAGCGGCCGGATGTGTCGGGGATGCCGGGCACTTCGGGCATGGCTCGCTCCTCGCGGGGGTCGGCTGGAGGCACAGGTGACTGGGGAGCACGGGGAGTTGTGCATCCCGCGCGAGCCGAGGTGTTCCGTCGCGCAAGATCCGGACCATTCCCGGACCAAGTTGGCGGCAATCACCGACAGCACTCTCGTTTTCGCAGATCAACGCAGCCGCCACGCGTGTACCAACAGCAGACCAAGAACCTTCTTGTTTCATACAGTCCGAAGAAACTTGGGTTCTTCTAGAGCCTGAAGTCGGTTGCCTGAAGGCATCGTTGCGCCCCGGGCAACCCGACATGGTCGATACCCGCTGTAATCAATGCGACCTCTCACCTGCGACTACCTACGCGCCGAAGTCTCTTCGCGGGGTGGCGCCGTTGAGGCGCGTACCACGAGTTCGGTGGCGAGTTCGATGTGGTGGGACTCGACCTTTTCACCGTTGGCCAGTCGGAGGGCGGTGCGCAGGGCGGCACCGCCCATCTCCCGTAGTGGCTGGCGCACGGTGGTCAGTTGCGGTGAGGCCATCTGAGCAAGGCTTGTGTCGTCGAAGCCGACCACGCTCAGGTCTTCGGGGACGCGCAGGCCTCGAGTGCGGGCGGTCTCGATGACACCGATGGCGATCTCGTCGTTGCCTGCGAAGATCGCCGTCGGTGGCTCTTGCAGGCCCAATAGCGCCGTGGCGCCGAGCAACCCGGTCTCGTACGTGAATTCTCCGGGCCGGACGTAGGCGTCGGGTACCTGCGCTCCTTCCGCCTCCATGGCGGCGCGGTAGCCGTGCATGCGTGCCTGGTTGCATACGGCCATGGCCGGTCCGCCGATATAGGCGACGCGTCGGTGGCCCAGGGAGAGCAGGTGCCGGGTCGCGGCCAGGCCGCCGGCGAAGTTGGTCGACCCGACGCTGTGGACGCGGCTGTCCGGCAGGTGCAGTGGGTCCAGCACGACCAACGGCAGCCCGGACCGAGCCAGTTCGTTCAGGTGCGCTGTGGTGTACACGCTGGTGACCGCGATGACGGCGCGGCGCCCGGCTGAGACCAGGTCCCGGGCCCAGTGCGGGGCATGGGACGCCTTGCTGATCACCACCGAGGCCCCCGATTCGGCGGCGGAGTCGATGATGCCTTCCAGGGTCTCGGCCACGTACGACTTGAGACCGCCCTTGAACTGCACCTCGATGGTCGGGCTTTCGACGACCTCGGTGTGGCGGAACACGGGCGCGAGGTAGTCGTGCTGATGCAGCAGTTCCTGCACCCGGCTGCGGGTGTGCGGCGCCACGTCACCGCGACCGTTGACCACTTTGGACACGGTCGCGATGGAGACTCCCGCCGCTTGGGCGATGTCCGCCAAGGTGGTGCGCCTGGCGTTCGGACGCATCGGTTCCTCCCAGCTGTACGTCCACCGGTGTGGTGAGCTGCCGGTCGGGCCGGCAATGCGGGTGGAACCGGTCAACCGTACGGCAACCCGGCACCGAGCTCATCCGGAGAGGTGCCAACGAGCCCCTCAACCTAGGGCGCTTCTGATGGATCTGTGTGAGATCGCGTCCGGTGAACGCGGTTCGGGGCATGCACGCCGACCGGTACGCGTGCGACCCGTACGTGCGCGCTCGCGCCCGGTTCCAGCCGTATCTGGGCACAGCGGGCCAACTGCCGCACTGTCCCGCCCGACCGCCCGGACGGCGGGGATCCGCACCCGCAGCTTGGTGGGCAGGCTCCGGCCGGCCGGGCGATCGCCGCCGCGCCCTCCTGGTCCTGGCATGAACGCCCGGACCAGGCCGGCAGCACAGGGACGCCGGTCCGGGACTCCTCCGGGACCGCGTGCTGCGACTCGACAAGCACTCCGGCGCTCTCCACCGCGGTCACCGGCGGCTGCCGTACACCCGGGTGAGGTGACCGGGACCATGTCGGGCGACCTCTGCCGGCGGAACACTCCCGGGTTCCCGCGAACACATCGTCCACAGGCGCCACTTGTGGACTCTCCGCATGTCCGTCGCCGCCTTCGGCCACACGCCCCGGGCAGTTGCCGACGCAGCGGCTGCCGAGCTGCGCGACCTTGTGCATGACCTGCACCGACAGTGCGTCAGCCGCAGCCATCGCGTCACCTCTCTGTCCCCAACCAGTCGATTTCGAAACAGTTTCGGTCCCTACCAGGGTTACTCGAGGGTCGTTCTTGCCCGATATTACGGGGCTGGCGGCAGCACGACAACGCGCCTGCACACACCTTGACAGGGCGTCAGCCCGAAATCTAATTTGCACAAACAGAGCTCGGAGAAGGCTGTTTCGAAAACCTTTCACCATGACTCACGAGAAGCCGATGGCTCTCGAGTGCGGAGAAGAACATGGCGCTCTCCCGACGTACCCTCCTCGGCCTGGCCGCCGGCGTGCCGGCTTCCGCGGCCCTCGCGGCCTGCGGCTCGTCCGGACCCAGCAAGGGCGGCGGCGACGGCTCGGCCACGTACTGGCACCTGAGCGGCCAGCCTCAGGAAGGCGTCAGGACCGGTGCGGTGGAGCGGTTCAACAAGGCCAACCCCAAGGGGCAGATCGAGGTCACCACCTTCGAGAACGACGCCTACAAGACGAAGATCAAGACCGCCATCGGCGCCGGGAAAGCGCCCACCATCATCTGGGGGTGGGGCGGCGGCACGCTGCGCACCTACGTGGAGACCGACCAGGTCGACGACCTCACCCCGTGGTTCGACGAGAACCCTGACATCAAGAACCGGCTCTTCCCGTCCTCGTTCGGCGCGGCGACCGTCGACGGCAGGATCTACGCGATGCCGTTCGAGAGCGTGGAGCCGGTCGTCCTGTTCTACAACAAGAGGGTCTTCGACGACGTCGGCGTGGAGCCGCCCCAGTCCTGGGACGACATCATGGCCCTGGTGCCCAAGTTCAAGGCGGAGGGCACAGCGCCGTTCTCCCTCGGCGGCCAGTCCCGGTGGACGAACATGATGTGGCTGGAGTTCCTGTTCGACCGCATCGGCGGCCCCGAGGTGTTCCAGGCCGTCTTCGACGGCGAGAAGGACGCCTGGTCCCACCCGGCCGCCATCGAGGCGCTGACCAAGGTGCAGGACCTGGTCAAGGCGGGCGGATTCATCAAGGGCTTCTCCTCGATCACCGCGGACTCCAACGCTGACCAGGCGCTGCTGTACACCGACAAGGCCGCGATGATGCTGCACGGCTCCTGGTCGTACGGCATCCAGCAGACCGAGGGCGGAGACTTCGTCTCCAGCGACGGTCTCGGTTTCATGAACTTCCCACCCGTCGAAGGCGGCAAGGGCGATCCGGGCAACTCCGTCGGCAACCCCGCCCAGTACCTGTCCATCTCCTCGAAGGCCAGCGCCAAGCAGAAGAAGATCGCGAAGGACTTCTTCGCCACCGGCGTCCTCGCGGACGAGGAGGTGAAGGAGTGGATCGACACCGGGGCGGTGCCGATCCGGAAGGGCTCGGAGAAGCTGCTGGCCGCATCCGAGAGCGCTGAGTTCCTGCAGTTCGTCAATGGCATCGCCAGCAACGCGAAGTCGTTCGCCCAGTCCTGGGACCAGGCGCTCAGCCCGACGGCCGCCGAGACGCTCCTTGACAACATCGCCAAGCTGTTCCAGCTGTCCATCTCGCCGAAGCAGTTCACCGACAGTCTCAACAAGGTCATCGGCAAGTGAGCGCACTCACGGGCTCTACGGGGCGCGAGAGCCGGCGCAGCATCCTGCCCTGGCTGGCCGTGCCGGCGCTGCTGTTCTTCGTCGGCTTCGCCGTGGTCCCGCTCGTCGGCGTCTTCGTGCTGAGCTTCACGACGTGGGACGGGATCGGCACCATCCACCCGTCCGGACTGACCAGCTGGCGTGCGGTGCTCACCAACCCCGGGCTGCCGCACGCCCTCTGGGTGACGTTCCTGGTGATGGCCGTGTCCTGGGCGGTTCAGACTCCGGCGAGCATTCTGCTCGGCACGTTCCTGGCCGGCCGCCAGCGCTACCGCGCGGTGCTGAGCCTGATCTACTTCGTCCCGCTCCTGCTCAGTTCCGCGGCGATCGCGGTCGCGTACAGGGCGCTCCTTGACCCCAACTTCGGGCTGGGCGCCGGGCTGGGGTTCGAGTGGCTCAGCAAGGACTGGCTGGGGCGCCCCTGGCTCGCCTTCGGCGTCGTCGTCTTCGTCGTCTCCTGGCAGTTCGTCCCGTTCCACTCGCTGATCTACCAGGGGGGCGTCCAGCAGATCCCGCAGTCCCTGTACGAGGCCGCACAGCTGGACGGCGCCGGGCAGATCCGCCAGTTCTTCAGCATCACGCTGCCCCAGCTCAAATACACCATCATCACCTCGTCGACGCTGATGGTGATCGGCTCGCTCACCTTCTTCGACCTCATCTTCGTCCTGACCGAGGGCGGCCCAGGAGACGCCACCCGGGTCCTCGCGCTGGACATGTACAAACGGGGCTTCCAGGCCGACCTGATGGGGCCGGCCAGCGCCATCGCGGTCATCCTCGTCCTGATGGGCCTCGCCATCGCCCTGCTGCTGCGCCGGCTCGGTGGCCGGGACGCCGGTGAGAGCCAGCTTGAGGGAGTCTGACATGGCCACCACGCTGACCAAGCCGCAACCGCAGAAGACCACCCCACGCGAGCGGGGGCACCGTCCCGGTGCGACCGCCCGTCGGCGCAACTGGCTCGGCGGTCTGGCCGGATGGCTCTGGCTCGCCGTCGTCGTCGTACCGCTCTACTGGATTCTCATCACCAGCCTCAAAGCCCGGAGCAGCTACTACGCGAGCAATCCGCTGGCGCCGCCGACCGAGCCCACACTGGACAACTACGAGCTGGTCCTCGAGTCCGACTTCATCAGCTACTTCTGGAACAGCGTCGTGGTCACCGCCGGCGCGGTGGTGCCGGCGGTCGCGGTCTCCTTCATGGCTGCCTACGCCATCGTGCGCGGCTGGCGCATGCGGTTCCTGCGCGTGGTGAACGGCATGTTCCTCATGGGCCTCGCCATCCCGCTGCAGGCGACGGCCATCCCGGTCTATCTGATCATCATCAAGCTGCAGCTGTACGACAGCCTGCTGGCGCTGATCCTGCCGTCGATCGCCTTCGCCATCCCGCTGTCCGTGCTGATACTCGCCAACTTCATCCGCGACGTGCCCAAGGAGCTGTTCGACTCGATGCGGGTGGACGGAGCCACCGAGTGGGGGACGCTGTGGCGCCTGGCAGCGCCGCTCACCCGCCCGGCCATCCTCACCGTGACCATCTTCAACGCGCTGACCATCTGGAACGGATTCCTGCTGCCGCTCATCCTCACCCAGAGCCCTTCCCAGCGGACTCTGCCGCTCGCCCTGTGGACCTTCCAGGGCGAGTACGGGGTCAACGTCCCCGCCCTCCTGGCCGCCGTCGTCCTCACCACCCTGCCCCTGATCATCCTGTACGCGTTCGGCCGCCGCCAGCTGCTGAGCGGTCTGACCGCCGGATTCAGCCGTTGATCGACAGTGCCGCTGACGCCGTGGCCGGTGGGCGGGCGAAGCGGATCCGGGCCGGGTCGGAGCCCTGACGCGATCTGCCCCGCCTTGAGTCCTGCTCGTCTACCTGTTCGCCCGTCGCGCCCTGGCCAAGGGGCTGACGGGCGTGGGAGGAAAGTGAACGCCAACGTGGCTGTAGACAACACCACCGGAATCTCCCTCTGGAACGACCCCACCATTTCCGTCACCGCGAGAGTCGACGCCCTGATCGACGCGATGACCCTTCAGGAGAAGGTCGCCCAGCTGTACGGAGTGTGGGTGGGCGCCTCCGATCAGGGCGGTGAAGTGGCCCCCCACCAGCACGACATGGAGGAGGCCGTCGATCTCGACGCGCTCCTGCCCGACGGCCTTGGCCAGCTGACCCGGCCCTTCGGCACGGTCCCGGTCGACCCCGCCCTGGGTGCACTCTCCCTGGCCCGCACCCAGACCCGTATCGCCGCCACGAACCGGTTCGGCATCCCCGCTCTCGCGCATGACGAGTGTCTGGCCGGCTTCGCCGCCTGGGGGGCCACGGCCTACCCCGTTCCGCTGTCCTGGGGCGCCACCTTCGATCCGGACACGGTGCGGCGCATGGCCGCCGCCATCGGCCGCGACATGCGTGCCGTCGGCGTCCACCAGGGACTCGCGCCCGTCCTGGATGTGGTGCGCGACGCCCGCTGGGGCCGGGTCGAGGAGACCATCGGCGAGGACCCGTACCTCGTCGGAACCATCGGGACGGCATACGTGCGGGGCCTTGAGTCCGCCGGGATCGTCGCCACCCTCAAGCACTTCGCCGGCTACTCGGCCTCTCGCGCCGGCCGTAACCTCGCTCCCTCCTCCGTGGGCCCGCGTGAACGCGCCGACGTTCTGCTGCCTCCCTTCGAGATGGCGATCCGTGAAGGCGGCGCCCGGTCGGTGATGAACGCCTACACCGACACCGACGGCATGCCCTCCGCGGCCGACGAGGATCTGCTCACCGGGCTGCTGCGCGACACGTGGGGCTTCAACGGCACTGTCGTCGCCGACTACTTCGCCATCGCCTTCCTGAAGACGCTGCACGGCATCGCAGCCGACTGGGCCGGCGCCGCCGGCACGGCGCTGCGCGCGGGCATCGACGTCGAACTGCCCAATGTCAAGACATACGGCGCGCCCTTGGCCGAGGCCGTCGCCGACGGCCGCATACCGGAGGCGTTGGTCGATCGCGCCCTGCGCCGGACGCTCACCCAGAAGGCGATGCTCGGCCTGCTCGACCCGGATTGGAGCCCCGTGCCGGCCGCGCTCGACGGGGTGGACCTGGACGACCCGGCCGCCCTGCGCGGCCGAATCGACCTGGACGGTCCCGAGAATCGCGCGCTGGCCCGCACGATCGCCGAGGAAGCGGTCGTGCTGCTGAGCAACGACGGCACTCTGCCGCTCGAGAGGCCGCGCCGCATCGCCCTGCTCGGTCCCAACGCCGACGAGCCCGTCGCCGTACTCGGCTGCTACTCCTTCCCCCAGCACATCGGCGTCCGCCACCCCGGTACCCCACTCGGCATCGAGCTGCCCACGCTGCGCGACACTCTCGCCGCCGAGTTCCCCGACGCCGAGATCACGGTCGCCCGCGGCACCGGAATCGACGACGGAGATCTCTCCGGAATCCGCGAGGCCACCCGGGTGGCACGCGAGGCCGACATCGCCCTGGTCGTGCTCGGCGACCGCGCCGGGCTCTTCGGGCGGGGCACCACAGGCGAGGGATGTGACGTCGACTCACTGGTGCTGCCCGGCGCGCAGCAGCACCTGCTCGACGCCCTGCTCGACCTGGAGACACCCGTGGTCACCGTCCTGCTCGCGGGACGACCGTACGCCCTCGGCCGCGCCGTGGAGGAGTCCGCTGCGATCGTGCAGTCCTTTTTCCCGGGTGAGGAGGGCACTCACGCGATCGCCGGGGTGCTCAGTGGCCGTACCAATCCCTCCGGACGTCTCCCGGTCAGCGTGCCGCGCGGGCCGGGCTCCCAGCCGGCCACGTACCTCGGGGCGCGGCTCGCTCACGTCAGCGAGGTGTCCACCATCGACCCGACCCCCGCGTTCGCCTTCGGTCACGGTCTGTCCTACACGCGGTTCGACTGGACAGACCTGACCGTGGACGTCCAGGAGGCTCCGACGGACAGCGAGTTCACCCTCACCTTCACCGTCCGCAACACGGGCGAGCGGTCCGGAACCGAGGTCGTCCAGCTCTATCTGCACGACCCGGTTGCCTCCGTCGTCCAGCCGGTGCAGCGCCTCGTCGGCTACACCCGGGTCGATCTGAAGCCGGGCGAGGCCCGGCGCCTGCGTGTCACGGTCCCGGCCGACCTCGCCTCCTTCACCGGACGCGACGGTCGGCGCGTCGTCGAACCGGGCGAGCTGGAAGTGCGGTTGGCCGCCTCCAGCGCGGATCCGCGCCTGACGGCCAGGGTCACGTTGACCGGAGCCGAGCGCCATGTGGATCACACGCGGCGCTTGCACGCCACGATCGGGCACGAGCCGGTCGCCCGGGCATGAACCAGGCGTGCGCAGCGCACGCCGCGGCGGCGCTGCGCTCTGCTCGCCGCCCACCATGGAGAACAGGCAGGTGTTCCTCGCAGCGAACCACATCGGGATCGCCCGAGCTTCGTCGTCTCACAGCACGCCGCGCCGGGCGAGGTTGCGCATCAGCGCTCGTACGCCGAACGTCCACGGCGCGGCCTGCTCGCTGGGGACGACGGTGTTGACCAGAGCTCCGAGTCGCGGGCTGGAGATCCGCACGATGTCGCCGTACTCGTGGGTGAAGCCCGCGCCGGGTGCCTGTCGGTCCTCGGTGGGGGCGAACAGCGTTCCGGTGAACAACACGAAGCCGTCCGGGTATTGATGGTGCGGACCGTGCGTAGCGGCCACCAGGTCCAGTACGTCGCGGCTGATCTCGCGCATGGAACTGCTGCCACGCAGTACGTAGCCGTCCGTGCCGTCGATCCGGAGGTCGATGTCGATCCCGCGTACGGTGTCGAGGTCGAAGTCCTCGTCGAGCAGGCGGACGAACGGGCCGATCGCGCATGAGGCGTTGTTGTCCTTCGCACGGGACAGCAGCAGGGCGCTGCGTCCCTCGATGTCGCGGAGGTTGACGTCGTTACCGAGCGTCGCGCCGCGTACCCGGCCGCGCGAGTCCACGACGAGGACGGCCTCGGGCTCGGGGTTGTTCCACACCGAGGCGCCGAGCACGCCGATGTCGGCGCCGGTGCCGACCGCGGACAGTACCGGGGCCTTGGTGAACACTTCCGGGTCCGGCCCGATCCCGACCTCCAGGTACTGCGACCACAGTCCTTCGGAGACGAGCAGTTCCTTGGCCTTGTCCGCTTCCGGCGATCCGGGACGGATGCCGTCGAGCGTGCCACCCACCACCTGCCCGACGCGGGCCCGTACCCGCGCGGCCTGCGCCGGATCGCCGCCCGTGCGCTCTTCGATGACGCGTTCCAGCAGACTCCGGGCGAAGGTGACGCCCGCGGCCTTGATCACTTGCAGGTCGATGGGGGCGAGCAGACGCGGAACGTCACGGCGGCCGGTCGGTGCGTCGAGCAGTTCGTCCAGGCGCCAGACATGTCCGCCGTCGGCCTCGCGGACGACTGCCGCCGCGTCGTCGCGTTCCATGAGGTCGGAGACGGTGGGTGCGATGGCGGTCAGGTCGACGACCTGCTCGCCGCGGACCGCGGCCACACACGGTCCGTCCCATTCCGGGTCGTGGACGCGCGCGACGAGGGCGGCTCGGTCGGCGTCCGCCGGCAGGACGGAGCCGGCCGTGAGGACCGGACGGGGGCGCGCTGCTGCCGATTCCACGATCGATGCTCTCCTGGGTTCGAGGGGGTGCGGTCACCTGGGACTCAGTGGGAGTCGCGGGGGACCTCGTGTCCACGGCTTCCGCGCAGGAAACCGAAGTCGGCGCCCTGGTCGGCCTGTTCCACGTGCTGGGTGTAAAGCCAGGCGTAGCCGCTGGTGTGCCGCTCAGCGGGCGCCCTCCAGGCCTGCCGGCGTCGCGTGAGCTCGGCGTCGTCCACGTCCAGGCGCAGGGAGCGGTTCGGGACGTCGAGGACGACCGGGTCCCCGTCGTGCACCAGGGCGAGAGGTCCGCCGACGGCGGCCTCGGGCGCCACGTGCAGGACCACTGTCCCGTACCCGGTGCCGCTCATCCGGCCGTCGCAGACGCGCACCATGTCCTTGACGCCGGCCTTCAGCAGCTTGGCGGGCAGCGGGACGTTGGAGACCTCGGGCATGCCGGGGTAGCCCTTGGGGCCGGCGTTACGGATGACGATCACGGTGTTCTCGTCGATGTCGAGTTCCGGGTCGTCGGCCACCTCGTGATAGGCCTCGGGGGAGTCGAAGACGCGCGCGGGGCCGCGGTGGGTGAGCAGGTGCGGTGACGCGGCGGACTGCTTGATCACAGCGCCGTCGGGACACAGGTTGCCGCGGAGGACGGCGATACCGGTGCCGGCCGGCTGGAAGGGGACGTCGAGGCCGGTGATGACGTCGGAGTCGACGCGTTCGGTATTCCCGGTGTTCTCGGCGATGGTGCGTCCGGTGACCGTGATCTGTTCGCCGTGCAGCATCTCGCCGCCGAGCAGCTCGGCCATGACGGCCGGCAGGCCGCCCGCGTAGCAGAAGTCCTCCATGAGGTACTTGCCGCTCGGCATCAGGTTGACCAGGGTCGGCACCGCGCGGGCCAGGTCGTCGAAGTCCTTCAGGCTCAGCTCGACGCCGACGCGTCCGGCGATGGCGGTGAGATGGATGACGGCGTTCGTGGAGCCGCCGATGGCCGCGTTGACCCGGATGGCGTTCTCGAACGCCGCCCGGGTCAGGATCTGCGAGGGGCGCAGCTCCTCCTCCACCATTCGTACGATGCGCTGCCCCGCCGCCTGCGCGGTTTCCATCCGCCGGGAGTCGACCGCGGGCCAGGCCGCCGAGCCCGGCAGCTGCATGCCGAGCGCCTCGGCCATGCAGGCCATCGTCGAGGCGGTCCCCATCGTCATGCAGTGCCCGTTGGAACGGGCCATGCACCCTTCCGCGAAGAAACACTCCTCCTCGGTCATCCGGCCGGTCTTGAGGTCCTCCTCGAACTTCCACACGTGGGTGCCGGATCCCACGTCCTGGCCCCGGTACTTGCCGTTGAGCATCGGCCCTCCGGTGACCATGACGGCGGGCAGGTCGACACTGGCGGCGCCCATGAGCATGGCGGGGGTCGTCTTGTCGCAGCCGGACAGCAGCACGACACCGTCGAGCGGATTGGCCCGGATCAGCTCCTCGACCTCCATGGCCATGAGGTTGCGATACAGCATGGCGGTGGGGCGCATCAGGGTCTCGCCGGTGGCCATGGTGGGGAACTGGAGCGGCAGGCCGCCCGCCTGCCACACGCCGCGCTTGACGGCTTCGGCGACGCGTGTCAGATGGGCGTTGCACGGGGCGAGTTCGGAGGCACTGGTCGCGATGCCGATGACGGGACGCCCGTCGAACACCTCGTGCCCGAATCCCTGGTTGCGCATCCAGGAGCGGTACACCATCCCGCTGCGGCCCCGTGCGCCGAACCATGCCTGGCTGCGGCGGCTCGTCTTCTGACTGTCGGTCATGCAGTCACTCCCGTGGCTCTGGCGTCGTCCGCTTCGCGATGGGGCGTTGTCGGGTGAGGACCCGCAGGCCGTACCCTGTCATGCAATCATTAAATGATTCGATGAATGCCGTCCAGGGGGTGAGCAGAGATCGTGGTGCACTTCCTGACCACGCATCAGCGCGTGGTCGACGGGCTCGGGCGGCGCATCGTGGGTGGCGCGTGGGAGCCGGGGGATCCGCTGCCGGTCGAGGACGCGCTCGCGGCCGAGATCGGCGTCAGCCGAGGGGTGGTGCGGGAAGCGGTCAAGGCACTGGTAGCCAAGGGGATGCTGCATGTACGCCCGCGCACCGGCACGCGCGTGCTGCCCCCGGAGCACTGGAACCACCTGGACCGTGACGTGCTGCGCTGGAAACAGGCCGGGGACGCCACGACTCTGCTGCGCGACACGGGTGAACTCCGCCGGATCGTCGAGCCCGAGGCAGCCCGGCTCGCTGCCGACCGGGCCGGCCCCGACGATGTACGAGTCCTGTACGACTCCCTGGCGGCCATGGAGGCCGCGGCGGCGGAACCCGGCCGCAGCGGCTACGTCGAGGCCGACATCGCCTTCCACCGGGCCCTGCTCGACGCCAGCGGCAACCGTCTCCTCGGCTCACTGGGCCGCGCTGTCGACATCGCGCTGGAACACAGCTTCCTCGTCAGCACCCAGACCCCCGGCGCGGTGGAAGCCTCGCTGCCGGGTCACCGCGCCATCGTGCAAGCGGTCGAGGCCCGCGATCCCGCGGCCGCGGCGGCCGCCGTACTGGCCATCATCGAAGCCGCCGAACATGAGATCGCCCAGTCACCCGGAATGCCCAGCGATGCCGTATGACCTGTCACGGCTGCGACAAGGCAGAGCCACGGGCAAGGGCACGGAAGCGGCCGACGCCGACGAGATCTTCGTCCGGCCCACCGGACAAGCCGACCTCAGTCCGCGCTGCGGGGCTGCCGACCGAGAAAGAGCAGGATGAGCAGGGCCCGCATCGGGGGCTGTTCGCGCCCTCGGGATGCGTCGTGCCCGACGGCACTACCGAAACATGACGCGACAACGCCCGTATCCCAGCGACCTGTCCGACTTCGCCGCCCGGCAGAAGGAAGGCACTCGCCGCCGCTTCACCGGACACCATCGGGCTGCCGCAGCGCAACCTCGTCGGCCGGAGACTGCGGCAGGTCACCTGGTGTAACGGCGCCAGTCAAGTCCGCCTCGCAAGATCCGGACCATACGCGGACCAGCACCGTTTCTCGGGCCTCGACATCGGCCACTTCCACAGGTCAACGGGGTATGGAGTCTGTACAGCCAGCAGACGAAGAACCTGCTGGTGAGCTACTCGCCGAAGAAGCTCGGCTTCTTCTAGACGCACGAAGGACGGCGCCTGACCCGGGCTTTTGCTCGGCAGGCGCCTTCTAGGTCATTCGTCCAGAGCTTCGATGAGCGAGGCCGCCTGCAGGGAAGGGGACCATGCGGTTCTGGCGGGACGAATGGGACGCCTGTCCGGCCGTGAGCCGTCGAAGCGGTCAGTCCGCCGCGTGGTTCGAGCCGACCAGCGACCGCACCTCGGGGCGCCGCCCGGATCTGTCCACAGACAGGAACGCGAGCAGGGCCGTCAGGGCCGCCAGCACGGCGAGTACGGCCGCGAGACCGGCAACCCCGGGCGGCGCCGCGGTGAGGTCCAGGGCCCGGGAGAGGCTCGGCGAGTGGAAGCGGCCCTCCAGCAGCTGGACGGCGGCCAGCACCGCGGGCACCACGACACCGACGGCGAGAACCGGCAGCGTGCTCTTGCGGAACAGGGCCAGACCCAGCAGGACGCACAGCACCGACACGCCGACGACGAATCCGTAGGCGTTGACCGACGCGCCACCGCGGTGCGTCGGGAAGTGTGCCAGGCCGCACACGACGAGCGCCGCAGCCGCGATCCGGCGCGGCCACACTGGGGGGATGGCACCCTTCGCCCCCCAGTCGCGCCGCTCTCGAACCGGGCGGAGGACGGCGGGCGGCACGATCTCGGACGGGCCCGCGTCGGACTCGTCGGCGGCCTGTGCCACCGTGTCCCGCCCCACCGCTGCCGCCTGTCGGTTCTCCGCGCGTGCTCCCCGCTCCTGCGCCATGCGGCCGATCAGCTGCACGAGTTCCTCGACAGGCCGACTGGTGGCGGCCGCCCGCACCGCGGCTTCCCCGCAGTGGGACTCCAGCGGGGACCGGTGCAGCAGTGTCATCAGCCGGGTGACGTCTTCCACGGGCCGGCCCTCGGCCGCCGCACGGATCGCCTCGTCGGCACTGTCGGCATTCCGCGGCGGCCGGGTCAGCAGGGTCACCAACCGGGTCACGTCCTCCACGGACCGGTCCGTGCCGACCGCCCGGAGCGCGTCGACGGTGGCCTTCGCGTACTCCGGTGACTGTTCCAGCAGCTGGATGAGCTGTATGACCTCGTCCAGCGGCCGATCGGCGACGGCGGCGTGCACCAGCCCGTCGACCGGATCCGCATACAGGGGTTCGACGCCCTCGTCTGCCGGATCCTCTGCCGACTCCTCCGCCGGCTCCTCCGCCACTACAGGGGGAGGCCGGAAAGCCGCTGCGCGGGGAGGCTGGAAGGCCGTTACGGAGGGAGGCCGGAAGTGGGAGGCACGTGGTACCTGTGGTGACGACACGGGGACGTCGACCACCTTCTCGGGAGGTATGTCAGTTCGGTCGGGGTCGAACGGGGAACGGGTGCTCATACTCGGCTCCATACGAAGGGGGCAGACGCTGTCGCGGCCCTGACGTGCGGGACGAGACGGGATGTGGACATCTTTCTAAGCGCCCAGCCCGAACCCCGCCATCCAGGAAGAGCACACGTGTGACTCATGGCAAAAGCCCTCGGCCGGATGGGGGAGACCAGCCGGGGCCGGGGGTTGTGGTTCGCGGAGGGCAGTCGCCTCTCGCGAAGGGTTCCGCGGGGGCTTCGGCCGGCCGATCGTCCTCATGGGCCATAGATGAGGCCAAATGGGTCACGTCCGGCCGGTGAGTGGGGCCCGGGCGCAGCGGCCCCGCGTCAGCTGTCGGCGTTTCAGCTGTCGACGTCAGCTGTCGGGGGTTCGGTAGCGCAGAGCCGGAGCGGCAGCACGCGGCTGAGCGTGGGCCTGATCCACTCACCGGTCGAGCCCGCCCCGCCCCGTGCGGCCCTACGACATGTTGCACGCGACGACATGTCGCACGCGCCACCCGCCGCCCGGCGCCGCTCGGCAACCGCTTCCTCCGGGACACAGTTCGGGCGGCGTCGGGAAGAAATGATGGGCTGCCTCGTCGACTTGGACTGGGCCAGCGCGACATCGCATGGTCTGGCCATCGTCCTCGACGGCGACCGACTGGCCGAGGCCGACCTTGAACTCAGCGGCCCGGCCGGTCTCGGAGGTTCAGCCTGTCGAAGGGGCCGGCGCTCTCATGCTCGCTCCGCATCCCGGGATACGTCGCGGCAGCGTGCTGCCCAATCCCGTTCGCCCAATCCGCTGTTGACCCATTCCCCTCGAACCCACCCATGCAGCATAGGCTTTTGTCATATGCCAAATCAGCTGACCCGAATGGGAGTGCTGGACTGGCGGACCCATAGCTCGCCGAACGAACCACCCCCCGCCCGTCCCGGCCCGACAAGTCCCAGCCCATCAACAGGACGAGCCACGGCTCGACACCCGCGCGACACGCAGGCGCTCCCTCAATTTCCTGTCGTTTCAGGCACTCACAAGGAGCCGGTCAAATCCCACTCCAACCAGGACATTTACTTCTTCTTTTGCGCAAAAGGTTCAGATGGGGTCACATGGAGTGGAGAAGCACGTGTCTCTCCCAAAGGAGATGGTGGTATGGCTTCCACCGAGTTTCTGACCGACGAACTCACCGAAGTCCAGGGCATCGACGTAGAAGCGGCTCTCGACCCGGTCGAGGCCGACGGTTCCTACCGCGACAGCCGCGAATGCGCTGCGCTCGCCCTGTTGGAGTCGAGCAGCAAGCTCCTGCTGTCGCCTCCGACGCCGCGGCCGAAGAAGGGCTGACGGGGGTAGCTGAATGAAGAAGTCAGGCACTTCGACCCGCCTGGCGGGCGCAGTGCAGGGCCTCACGTCGGAACTGGTCTCCGCTCTTCGGAGCGGGGACCCCTTTCGGCTCGCCGGCAGAGTCCCAGAAGGGGACGGAACCGAGGCGACCGCCGACCTGACCCTTGCTGCCGTACGGGTGGTGGGAGCCGATGTCGCCCTGCCGAGCATCCTGCACTGCGCGCCCCCCGAGTCCGACGATCTCGCCCTGTTCAGCAGGGCCTTGCACTCCTACCCGCCCCCCGCGGGCGCCTCTCCCACCTCTGTGTGGAGCCACTGGGCCATGAGGCGAACTCTCCTTCGACTTGACGCATCGCTCGACGGCGAGTCCGGCAACGACGCGGAGCCCGAGGCAGCTTGGCTCGACAATGCCCCGTGGCAGTTCCTCACCCACCAACTCGCGGTACTCGCCCCGCTCGCACTCCCGGCCGAGGACTGCGGGGTGGCCCGCGTAGCGCGCAGCCGTCCTGCAGACGTCGCGCGGGGATTCGTACGGGCGGTTCGCCGCCGCGACTGGCTCCAGGCAGCCGGAGCGGGACGCTGGCTGGTCCTCCTCGACGGTGTGCCGGAAACTCTGGGCCTGGACACCGGGCTTGAGTTCGTGGCACAGATGGGCTGCGACGATTCACGCGTAGCGCTGCAGGTCGAGACGGCGCGACTGATGCGGGTCGGAGCGCCGGTGTGAGGGCGCGCGATGTCCGAGGGCCGGGCGAGGCCGCGTTGGCCTGGGTGTCCGCCAACCGCGATGAATTCATGCTCGGCGACGACGCGCTCGCCGAGCATGGCAACGTGAACGCCACCTGGAAGCCCCTCGGGGAACTGACCCAGGTCTGCGTCTGTGTTCGCCGGCACACCGATCCGGCCGACCCGCTCCACAAGACCGCATCCGACCTGCTGGCGTTCGCGTGGCAACAGACCGGGCGCGGCGCGCTCTTCCTCGAGTTGCAGCGCCTCGAACCCTTCGCCACGTACCCGCTCGAGGTCTACGCGGCGTTCGCGTCCGCGGGCCTGCGCCATGCCGCCTACGAGAGCGCCACCGCGACGGTGGCCCGCACCCGCAGCTGGCAGGTGACGGAGCAGGAACCGAACCGGCGCCTGAGCGTGCTCAACTCCGAGCGCCGCACTGGCCTCCCGGAACACGAGGAGATGCCGGAGGCCCTGCGACGTACCTGGCTCGCCGGCCTGCCGGAGCCGTGGACGTTCGAGCGAGCCGTCGGCTACACGCTCACCCATGTGGTCTTCCACCTCACGGACTGGGGCGTGACCCCGCAGGGCGTGCCTCCGCCGGTCGCGACCTACCTCCGGCACTGGCTTCCGCCCTGGCTCGACACCTGCTTGGAGGACGAGCAGTGGGATCTGAGCTGCGAACTGCTGGCCGTGGCAAGCAGTCTGCCGGATCCGCCCGACCACGCCATGCTCCAGGACGCCTGGGCGAAACTCGCGGCAGTGCAGGACGACTCCGGCGCCGTCCCGGAGGTCGGCGCCGGACAAGGCGGCCCTGCAACCGCGCACGACGCCTTCATCGGCTGCTACCACTCGACGCTGATGACGGCCTTCGCCGCCGCGCTGACCATCAACCGGCTGCGCGAGGCCGCCGGGGACGGCGAAGCGGCGGACGGGGCGCGTGCCTTCGAGCACTCGGCCGATCCGGGACAGGGCGGACAAGGTGGACAAGGAGTGGCGAGATGACCAGCACCCGCCTGATACACAACGTCGGGGTCGGCGCCCTCGAGTGGTTGCACGCCCACCGCGACGGATTCCGGCTGGAGCCGGACGTCGACCCGGAAGTGGGCTACCTGGAACGCTTCAAACCCGTCGGCGAGCTGGCCCTGGTCTGCAAGGTGTTGTTCCGCGAAGGGGTGGCCGGATCGCATCAGGCCCAGCTGGCACGGCAGTTGATCGACCATGCCTGGCGTCACACGCTGGACGGCGGCCGGGTGCTGGTGCGCGGCCAGCGCATCGAGCCCCTTTCGACCATCCCCTTCGAGGTGTACCTCCCGTTCAAAGAGCTGGGCTACAGCCATCCCGAGGTCGAACAGGCCTTCCGGCTCAATCAGCGGCTGGAGAGCTTCGCCGCCCTGGAGATGTCGCCGGTCCGCCGCCTCGGCCTGTCCGCGTTCCTTCGCCGTTTCGGTCTGTCGCCCCGGCCACCGGAGACCGAGGTCGTCGGCAGGACTTGGCTGGGACGCACACCTGAGCCCTGGACAGTGGAAGGGCACACCGCCTACGACATCACCCACACCGTCTTCCACCTCACCGACTGGGGAGAGAACCCTGCCGGTCTGCCGCCCCGTATCGCCGACTATCTCGCCATCTGGCTGCCGGTCTGGCTGGACGACTGGCTCGACCTGCAGCGGTGGGACCTGCTCGGTGAACTGCTCATCGTCGATGGTTGTCTGCCCCGCCCCACGCTGGACGAGCGGGCCTGGGAGGGCTTCGCCGCCGCCCAGCAGCCCGACGGCGCGATGCCCGCCGTGCGCACGATGCCGCAGGGCGACCCCGAAGAGGTGTTCGACGTTGTCTACCACCCGACTCTGGTCGCCGCCTTCGCCTCCGCAGTGGCCGCTTCCCGCGCCCTGACGCAGCTGGCGCACGCACCGGCATGACCGCTCTCCCCGCTTCCTGGCCAGGCGATCCGCTCGGTGACGCCGGGATGCTCCCACCACCCGCCGGCCCCCCGGCGGACGCCTCCCTGGACGGCGAGGCGGTGCGGGAGCGGCTCGACGCCGCCGTCGGTGCCGTGGACGCGCCCGACGTCGTCTTCGCGCTCTCCCGACACGGTCACCGCACCGTGCGGTGCGGGGGCACGGCGCCGCCCCCGCCCGTCTCCCGCGATCAGCTGCGCTACGAAATGGGGTCGGCCTCCAAGACGTTCACCGGACTGCTGCTGGCGCACCTGACGCAGACGGGTCTGCTGTCCGCGGGCGAGCCGGCCGTCACTCTCCTGGACCCGGCTCGGCGGGCCGGCCAACACCCCGTCACGCTCGCGCACCTGATCACCCACACCTCCGGGCTGCCCGGCCTGCCCGCCGACTTCTTCGTCCGGGCGCTGCCCGAGTGGCGTACCGATCCCTACGGCCGCTATCCGGCCGAGCGGGTGGTCGCCGCCTTTCTGCGCCATCGGCACCACCGCCGGCCCGGCACCCGCTGGCGCTACTCCAACTTCGCTGTCGCCGTGCTCGGTCACGCCCTGGCGGCGGCGACCGCGACCCCGTGGGACGAACTGCTCACCGGTCACGTGCTGCGTCCACTCGGGCTGAACGGCACCGCGCTCCGTCCCGATGGCCCGGCCACCGACGCCACCGGACACCGCAGGGACGGCACAACGCCCACGCCCCCGTTGACCGTCGGCGGCTTCCAGGCGGCCGGCGCCGTCCGGGCCACCCCGCACGACCTGCTCACGTTCCTCGAAGCGCATCTGGATCCGTCGGGCCGGCCCCTGACCGGTGCCCTGCGGGCGGTACGCCGCCCCGTGATCCGGCGCGGTCTCGGGCACCGGCATGTGCACACGGTGGCCTGGTTTCAGCACCCCACCGAGGAAGGGCCGATGTACTTCCACTGCGGGGCGACACTCGGTCAGCAGGCCTTCCTGGGCTTCCGGCCAGACACCGGCACGGCGCTGGCCGCCATGTGCACCCGCCGCTTCCGCGCCCGCGACGCCTTCGTGCCGACCGCCTACGCACTGCTGGCCGAGGCATAGCCGGACGAGCCAGGCGTGGCCGACGCCATGGAGCGGGGGGGGGGGGGGGGGGGGGGGGGGGGGGGGGG
>NZ_JBQQCG010000117.1:0-31215 GCF_052245575.1 Streptomyces sp. 2A115
CCCGGTACCAGAGCACCAGCGCGGTCACAGTCCCGTAAAGCGCGTACCAGGCCGTCGCCGCGGCGGGCTCGACGGCGATGTCCGGCGGCTCGGCTTCGCTGCCGACGGGATGCGGCACCACGGCTCTGGCCTGCTCGGCTTCGGCACCGGCGGGCTCGGCGTCGCTGTCGGCGGGCTGCGCGGCCACGGCCACGGCGTCGGAGGGCTCGGTCTCGGCACCGGCCGACCGGGCTCCGGGACCGGCCTGCGCGTCGCCGTCAGTGCTGGTTTCCATGACGACAGACCTTACGGCCCGCCACTGACAGCGCCACATACGGTGACCTGCGCGCCGCACGGGACGAGGCGGGAAACAGAGGGGGTGCCGGGGCCTGACACAGCACGACGGCCGCATACCATCGAGGACAGGACCTCTCGCCGTGCATGATCGCGAGCGGGAGACGTGTCAAACGAGGGGACATCGTGGACGAGAGCGGCGGAAGCGGGCAGCCGCGGTCCGGCACGGACGAGGCGGACGAGCGCCGCACGGGGCAGCCGCGCCCCGGCGACCCGGCCACCACGACGGCCCGGCCGCGCTCCGACGCGCAGCCGCACGACGTCGACGCCCAGGCGAAACCCGCTGGCCCGGCCGAACCCGGACGGGAAGAGGCCGCGGGGGCGGGTCGACTCGACAAGAGCCCCGAGATCCCGGGGAGTTCGGCGGACGGCCCAGCCGGCGAGGAGCGGGCCGCCGCCCCGCAGGTCGACATGAGCAAGGACGCCGCACCGCCGCCCGCCCCGGACGCCGGGTCCGACGGCCACGTGACTCGGCAGCCGCACGACCCCCACCGTTCCGAGGCACACACCGCCCACCCCCCAGCCGAATCCGGATCCGAGTCCCGCACCGGGAGGAGGACCGGCCTCAAGAAGGGCCCCGCCCCGCGACGCGGCAAGGAACCCGGCGGCGGCCTGCTCATGGGACGCCCCTTCGGTGTACCCGTGTACGTCGCGCCCAGCTGGTTCCTCGTCGCCGCACTCATCACCTGGGTCTTCGGCGGCCAGCTCGACCGGGTCCTGCCCGAACTCGGCATGGCCCGCTACCTCGTCTCGCTCTTCTTCGCGGTCGCCTTCTACGCCTCCGTACTCGTCCACGAGCTGGCGCACACGGTCGCCGCCCTGCGCTTCAAGCTGCCCGTGCGCCGCATCCAGCTGCAGTTCTTCGGCGGCGTCTCGGAGATCGAGAAGGAGTCCGAGACCCCCGGCCGCGAGTTCATCCTCGCCTTCGTCGGACCGCTGCTCTCGCTCGTCCTCTCCGGGCTCTTCTACCTCGCCATGCAGACCGTCGAACCGGGCACCGTCCCGGGCGTCCTGCTGGCCGGCCTGATGATCTCCAACCTGATCGTCGCCGCCTTCAACCTTCTCCCCGGCCTGCCCCTCGACGGCGGCCGCATGCTCCGTGCCGTCGTCTGGAAGATCACCGGCAGGCCGATGAGCGGCACGATCGCCGCCGCCTGGGTCGGCCGCGCCCTCGCGATCTCCGTACTCGTCGGACTGCCCCTGCTCACCCAGTCCGGCGCGCTGGGTGCCGACGCCGAGGACATCGGCGGCATGGACACCGTCATGGACGCCCTGCTCGCCGCCATCCTCGCCGCGATCATCTGGACCGGCGCCGGAAACAGCCTGCGCATGGCCCGGCTGCGCGAGCATCTGCCCGAGCTGCGCGCCCGCAACCTCACCCGGCGTGCGGTCCCCGTGGAGACCGACACCCCGCTCTCCGAGGCGCTGCGCCGTGCCAACGACGCGGGTGCCCGCGCCCTGGTCGTGGTCGACGCCGACGGCGAGCCCCTCTCCCTCGTCCGCGAGGCCGCCATCGTCGGCGTACCTGAACACCGCCGCCCCTGGGTCTCGGTCAGCGGCCTCGCCCAGGACCTGACGGACGGCATGCGCATCTCCGCCGAACTCGCCGGCGAGGACCTCCTCGACACCCTGCGCGCCACCCCAGCCACCGAGTACCTGGTCGTGGAGGAGTCCGGCGAGATCTACGGAGTCCTCTCGGCGGCAGACGTCGAGCGCGCCTTCGTAAAGGCGATGGCCCGGCCGAGCTGAAAACTGAGCCGGGCTCCAGCGCCCCGTAAGGGGCGCGGGGAACTGCGCGACCAGCCACGAAATACCCGCAGTTGCTGCACGCACCCTCGGCGGTCAGCAAGCCCCGCAGGGACCGGTAGGCTGTTCACATGTCCGAACCGACCGGTGCCGCCCGCCGACGCGGGCCCTTCAAGGTCGGGGACCAGGTTCAGCTGACCGACCCCAAGGGCCGCCACTACACGTTCACGCTCGAAGCGGGGAAGAACTTCCACACCCACAAGGGTTCCTTCCCGCACGACGAGCTGATCGGCGCTCCCGAGGGCAGCGTTGTCCGCACCACGGGGAACGTCGCCTATCTGGCACTGCGCCCCCTGCTCCCCGACTACGTCCTGTCCATGCCCCGCGGCGCCGCCGTGGTCTACCCCAAGGACGCGGGGCAGATCCTGTCGTTCGCCGACATCTTCCCCGGCGCACGCGTCGTGGAGGCGGGCGTGGGCTCCGGCTCACTCAGTGCCTTCCTGCTGCGCGCCATCGGCGACCAGGGCATGCTGCACTCTTACGAGCGCCGCGAGGACTTCGCCGAGATCGCCCAGCAGAACGTGGAGCGCTACTTCGGTGGCCCGCACCCCGCCTGGCAGCTCACCGTCGGCGATCTCCAGGACAACCTGAGCGACACGGACGTGGACCGCGTCATCCTCGACATGCTCGCCCCCTGGGAGTGCCTGGAGGCCGTCTCCAAGGCGCTGGTCCCCGGCGGCATCCTCTGCTGCTACGTGGCGACCACCACCCAGCTCGCCCGGACCGTCGAGTCCATCCGCGAGATCGGCTCCTTCAACGAGCCGACCTCCTGGGAGACGATGATCCGCAACTGGCACGTCGAGGGACTGGCCGTCCGCCCCGACCACCGCATGATCGGCCACACCGGCTTCCTGCTCACCGCCCGCCGCCTCGCGGACGGCGTCGAGCCGCCCATGCGCCGCCGCCGCCCGGCCAAGGGCGCGTACGGCGAGGACTACACCGGGCCGAACGCCGACAGGGACACCGGCCGCTGAGTCGGCCCGGGCGGCCTTGTGCCGCGTACAACGCACAAGCGCCGTGGGCGAGGGTCCTGGGGATTCTTCGGAACCTCGCCCACGGCGCTTTCCCCTTGATGCGTCGCCAGAATCCGGGACCCCACCGTTCCCCCGCAGTGTGACGTGTGGCACCATGCTGGCCACCCCCACCGGCACAGCCCTCACGGGAGACACTTCCTAGTGCAGCAATCCGCCGTTCCGGAACTGGCACACACCCACACCCGCCCGATTCACTGGGTCGCCACGGCCACCGCCCTCGCCGGGGTCGTCGCGGTCTCCGCGTTCCTCCAGCCCGACCGGGCCACCGCTGCCCAGCACGGCCCCGAGGCGAAGGCGGTCCCGGCCGTCACAGCGCCTCCCGACCCCGCCGGCGTCGACTTCCCGATCGAGTGCGGTCCCGTCAAGGCCGCGGTCCAGAAACAGGCCTCCGGCGACCTCGACGGCGACGGCCGCCCGGAGACGGTCGCCGTGGTCCGCTGCGACGCCGGTTCCGGTACCCCGCCCAACGGCGTGTACGTCCTCACCCAGGCCGAGGGCGCCGCGAAGCCCCGGGTCGTCGCCACCCTCGTCGATCCGAAGGAGCGCCTGACCGTCAAGGACTTCACGCTGCGCGACGCCACGGTCACCGCGACCCTGCTCGGCTACTCCTCGCGGGGCGTACCCAGTTGCTGCCCCGACTTGAACGAGCGCGCCAAGTGGCAGTGGAAGAACGGAGCGTTCGTCCGCTCGACGCCCTCCGGTGCCCGGAGTGTGTGAGATATCAGACAGGCGTGAGAAAAGAGACGCGATGTCACGCGGAGTGGCCTTCCGGTCACTCCGCGTTGGGCCCGTACACCTCGACGCTGTCCGAAACCCGACGTACGTGAATGCAGTCGCCCGGACACTCCTTCGCGGAGTCGGTGACATCACGCAGAAGCGTCAGGGGTACGGGCGTTGTGGCGCCCGGGGCCTGCAGAAGTTCGTCGTCGGGGCTCTTCACATAGGCCAGACCGTCGATGTCCAGCTCGAAGACCTCCGGGGCGTACTGGGCGCAGATTCCGTCGCCGGTGCAGAGATCCTGGTCGATCCAGACCTCAAGTGCCTCGCCGTCGCCTCCGGCCGCCTGCTGCACGCTGATTTCTCCTGCCGTTTCCTGCGTCGAGTGACCTGATCCATATGCAAGTCGGGCCAGCTCTGACGGGTGTTGAACATGTCGACCCTACCTCCGCCCGCTTCCCAACCATGTTGGATGGGTATTCCACTGGCGTGAGGGAGAGCGCAAGGGTGAAGATCGGACACACCCCGACAGTCTTTGTGATCTAGGGGTTTCAATCGACACCCACCCAGGTAGGGTCTGGAAGCGTCCAGCTCCCCTTGGAGGAGGTGAGGACCGTGGCAGCCCACGACGACGACATGAACCGCGGCATCCGCCCGGGACGAGGGTCTGACGACCCTGCCGGGCAGGTTGCCTACCTTGAGCAGGAGATCGCCGTCCTGCGACGCAAGCTCGCCGACTCTCCGCGACACACGAGGATTCTCGAAGAGCGGATCGTCGAGCTGCAGACCAATCTGGCCGGCGTGTCCGCACAGAACGAGCGGCTCGCCAACACGCTCCGTGAGGCCCGCGACCAGATCGTGGCCCTCAAGGAGGAGGTCGACCGGCTCGCACAGCCGCCGGCCGGCTTCGGTGTCTTCCTCATGGCGAACGAGGACGGCACGGCCGACATCTTCACCGGGGGCCGCAAGCTCCGGGTGAACGTCAGCCCGAGCGTGGAGCTCGACGAGCTCCGTCGCGGCCAGGAACTGATGCTCAACGAAGCCCTCAACGTGGTCGAGGCCATGGAGTACGAGAGCGTCGGCGACATCGTCACCCTCAAGGAGATCCTCGAGGACGGCGAGCGCGCCCTCGTGCAGGGGCACACGGACGAGGAACGGGTGGTACGGCTCGCCGAGCCACTGCTGGACGTAGTCATCCGTCCCGGCGACGCCCTGCTCCTCGAACCACGCTCCGGCTATGTCTACGAGGTCGTACCGAAGAGCGAGGTCGAGGAGCTCGTCCTCGAAGAGGTCCCGGACATCGGCTACGAGCAGATCGGCGGTCTGGGCGGCCAGATCGAGGCGATCCGCGACGCGGTCGAGCTTCCGTACCTCTACCCCGACCTGTTCAAGGAGCACGAACTGCGGCCGCCCAAGGGTGTGCTGCTGTACGGGCCCCCCGGATGCGGCAAAACGCTCATCGCCAAGGCTGTCGCCAATTCGCTGGCCAAGAAGGTCGCCGAGGTGACCGGACAGGCCACGGGCAAGAGCTTCTTCCTCAATATCAAGGGTCCCGAGCTCCTGAACAAGTACGTCGGCGAGACCGAGCGGCAGATCCGCCTCGTCTTCCAGCGTGCACGGGAGAAGGCCAGCGAGGGCACGCCCGTCATCGTCTTCTTCGACGAGATGGAGTCCCTCTTCCGCACCCGTGGATCGGGCGTCAGCTCGGACGTGGAGAACACCATCGTCCCGCAGCTGCTCGCCGAGATCGACGGCGTGGAAGGCCTGCAGAACGTGGTGGTGATCGGCGCCTCGAACCGCGAGGACATGATCGACCCCGCGATCCTGCGCCCCGGACGCCTCGATGTGAAGATCAAGATCGAGCGCCCGGACGCCGAGGCTGCGAAGGACATCTTCGGGAAGTACCTCACCGAGCGCCTCCCGCTGCACTCCGACGACCTCGGAGAGCATGGCGGCAGCAGGTCGACCACGGTCCAGAGCATGATCCAGACCGCCGTCGAGCACATGTACACCGAGTCCGAGGAGAACCGCTTCCTCGAGGTCACGTACGCCAACGGCGACAAGGAAGTCCTGTACTTCAAGGACTTCAACTCCGGCGCCATGATCGAGAACATCGTCGGCCGCGCCAAGAAGATGGCGATCAAGGACTTCCTCGAGCACAGTCAGAAGGGCCTGCGGGTGTCCCACCTGCTCCAGGCCTGCGTGGACGAGTTCAAGGAGAACGAGGACCTGCCGAACACCACGAACCCGGACGACTGGGCCCGGATCTCCGGAAAGAAGGGCGAACGGATCGTTTACATCCGTACGCTCATCACCGGAAAGCAGGGCGCGGACACCGGACGCTCCATCGACACGGTGGCAAACACCGGTCAGTACCTGTAAAAGACAGGGTGGCTGCGGGTGCCCTCAACGGGTACCCGCAGCCGACTGCTTTTCAGGGCACGGCTGGAGCAGAGCAATGACGCAAATGATCTCCCCACCAGCGCAAAGGCGTTCTAGGCTCTTCGGTACCGCCGAGTCGCGCAGTGCGGGGACGGGCACCGCACACGCACCGGAGCGCCAGCGGTACTTGAGCGGCGCCCCCGACCGAGGGCGCCGCCGGGCAAGGAGGGCCGCATGACCGTACGGCGAGTAATGGGCATCGAGACGGAGTACGGGATCTCCGTCCCCGGCCACCCCAACGCCAATGCCATGCTCACCTCATCCCAGATCGTCAACGCCTACGCGGCGGCGATGCACCGGGCTCGCAGGGCCCGCTGGGACTTCGAGGAGGAGAACCCGCTGCGGGACGCCCGGGGCTTCGACCTCGCCCGCGAGGCCGCGGACTCCAGTCAGCTCACCGACGAGGACATCGGCCTGGCCAATGTCATCCTCACCAACGGTGCGCGGCTGTACGTCGACCACGCACACCCGGAGTACAGCTCCCCCGAGGTCACCAACCCGTGGGACGCCGTCCTGTGGGACAAGGCCGGCGAGCGCATCATGGCCGAGGCCGCCGAGCGCGCGGCCCAGCTGCCCGGCGCGCAGCCGATCCACCTCTACAAGAACAACACCGACAACAAGGGCGCCTCGTACGGTACGCACGAGAACTACCTGATGAAGCGGGAGACCCCCTTCTCGGACATCGTGCGCCACCTCACGCCGTTCTTCGTCTCACGCCAGGTCGTCACCGGAGCGGGCCGTGTCGGTATCGGTCAGGACGGGCACGAGCACGGCTTCCAGCTCAGCCAGCGCTCCGACTACTTCGAGGTCGAGGTGGGCCTCGAAACCACTCTGAAGCGGCCGATCATCAACACGCGTGACGAGCCGCACGCGGACGCCGAGAAGTACCGCCGGCTGCACGTGATCATCGGCGACGCGAACCTCTCGGAGATCTCGACCTACCTGAAGCTCGGCACGACAGCCCTCGTCCTGTCGATGATCGAGGACGGCTTCATCGCCGTGGACCTCGCCGTCGACCAGCCGGTGCGCACGCTGCACCAGGTCTCGCACGACCCGGGCCTCAAGCGCCTGATCACGCTCCGCAGTGGCCGGACACTCACCGCTGTCCAGTTGCAGATGGAGTACTTCGAGCTGGCGCGCAAGTACGTCGAGGAGCGGTACGGCGCGGACGCGGACGAGCAGACCAAGGACGTGCTGACCCGCTGGGAGGACGTCCTGGGGCGCCTGGAGAGCGACCCGATGAGCCTGGCGGGGGAGCTGGACTGGGTCGCCAAACGGGAGCTCATGGAGGGCTACAGGCGCCGTGACAGCCTTGAATGGGACGCGGCGCGGCTACACCTCATCGACCTCCAGTACGCCGACGTACGGCCCGAGAAGGGCCTCTACAACCGCCTCGCGCAGCGCGGCCGGATCAAGCGCCTGCTGGACGAGACGGACGTGGAGCGGGCCCGGACCAAGCCGCCGGAGGACACGCGCGCGTACTTCCGCGGGCGCTGCCTGGAGCAGTACGCGGACGACGTCGCGGCGGCCTCCTGGGATTCGGTGATCTTTGATCTGCCGGGCCGGGACTCGCTGCAGCGGGTTCCAACCCTGGAGCCGCTTCGCGGAACGCGTAATCACGTCAAGGAGCTCCTCGACCGCTGTCGCACGGCGGAAGACCTGGTCAGGGTCCTTTCGGGCGGCTGACCGGGCCGCTGTGGCCCTCGGGCCGAAGTGGCCGGGCGAGGTGGAAAGGGGCGGCGTCCGGGAATCATCGAAGTGGCCCCCGGACGTTGTAGCAACTGCGGGGCCGATGTCGGACCCTGCTTGTAGGGTCTGATCAAGAACGTCGAACCGAGCGGGGTGAGGGTTATGGCGACCAAGGACACCGGCGGCGGGCAGCAGAAGGCAACGCGCAGCACCGAGGAGGTCGAGGAGACTGCGCAGGACGCGCAGGCGACCGAAGACCTCAAGGAGCGCCAGGAGAAGCTGAGCGACGACGTCGACTCGGTCTTGGACGAGATCGACGATGTCCTCGAGGAGAATGCAGAGGATTTCGTGCGCTCATTCGTTCAGAAGGGTGGCCAGTAGTAGTCTTTGCCTTCGGATCGAAGGTTCGAGGGTGCGGGGGTATGGGTGGGAGAAGAGCAGACGGTGAAGCGTTGCTCGCGGTGTAAGGAGTCCAAGCCGCGGGCAGCCTTCGCTGGCAATAAGGCGGCCCGTGATGGGTTGCAGGCCTACTGTCGGGAGTGCTGGGCGGAGTATCACCAGGCTCGGCAACTGGCGAAAGGCAAGAATGTCCGGCCGCGGGTGCAGACGCCTGAGGGCCACAAGTTCTGTCGTCAATGCGGTGAGATCAAGCCCCATAGCGAGGGGCATCGCAATGCGACGGCTTCGGACGGCCTCTCGACGAGTTGTAAGGCCTGTCGGGCGGCCAAGGGGCGAGCAGGCCACCTGAAGCGCCAGTACGGCATCACCGAAGCTCAGCGCGACGAGTTGGTTGCGGCCCAAGCGGGCGTCTGCTGCATATGTCTGTCCGCTCCCGCCGAGCATGTGGATCACTGCCACGAGACGGGTAGGGTCCGAGGCGTACTGTGCTTCAGCTGCAACGCCGCACTGGGGCAGTTCAAGGATCGGCCCGATGCCATAAGGCGGGCTGCGACATACGTGGAAGGAAACGCGTGGAAGCCAACACTCGTAGCACCGGGCGTCTACCGGCTGCCTTCCTGACGCCAGGGTCGTCGTCCTTCATGGACTTCCTGTCCGACCACCAGCCGGAGATCCTCCCGGGCAACCGGCAGCTGCCGCCCATGAAGGGTGTGATCGAGGCGCCGCACGGCACCACGATCGTGGCCGTCGCGTTTCCCGGTGGTGTCGTGCTGGCCGGTGACCGGCGAGCAACCATGGGCAATGTCATCGCGCAGCGCGACATTGAGAAGGTCTTTCCGGCCGACGAGTACTCGGCGGTGGGCATCGCCGGTACGGCGGGTCTGGCCGTCGAGATGGTGAAGCTGTTCCAGCTGGAGCTGGAGCACTTCGAGAAGGTGGAGGGCACCACGCTCTCCCTGGAGGGTAAGGCCAACCGTCTCTCCACGATGATCCGGTCCAACCTCGCCATGGCCATGCAGGGCCTGGCCGTGGTCCCGCTCTTCGCGGGGTACGACGTGGATCGCGAAAAGGGCCGCATCTTCTCGTACGACGTGACGGGCGGCCGTTCCGAGGAGCAGGGTTTCGCGGCGACGGGCTCCGGCTCGGTCTTCGCCCGCGGCGCCATGAAGAAGCTCTACAGCAAGGACCTGACCGAAGACCAGGCCACGACGCTCGTCGTGCAGGCGCTGTACGACGCGGCAGACGACGACTCGGCGACCGGTGGTCCCGATGTCGCCCGCCGGATCTACCCGATCGTCACCGTGATCACCGAAGAGGGATTCCGCCGTCTCACCGACGACGAGTCCTCCGAGATCGCCCGAGCGATCCTGGAGCGGCGCCTGGAGCAGCCCGACGGCCCGCGGGCCGCACTGCTCTGACAGCGGCTTCTTGACAAGTGATCCAGTGACAACCACAGAAAGGGACGGATAGCCGGTGTCGACGCCGTTCTATGTCTCACCCCAGCAGGCCATGGCCGACCGGGCCGAGTACGCCCGCAAGGGCATCGCCCGTGGCCGCAGCCTCGTCGTGCTGCAGTTCGCCGACGGCATCGTGTTCGTCGGCGAGAACCCGTCCCGTGCGCTGCACAAGTTCAGCGAGATCTACGACCGGATCGGCTTCGCGGCCGCCGGAAAGTACAACGAGTACGAGAACCTCCGGATCGGCGGCGTCCGCTACGCCGATCTCCGGGGCTACACCTACGACCGTGACGATGTGACCGCCAGGGGTCTCGCAAACGTCTACGCCCAGACGCTCGGCACGATCTTCTCCAGCGCGGCCGAGAAGCCGTACGAGGTGGAGCTGGTCGTCGCCGAGGTGGGGGAGACCCCCGATGGCGACCAGATCTACCGCCTTCCACACGACGGGTCGATCGTGGACGAGCACGGCTCGGTCGCGGTCGGCGGCAACGCCGAGACGATCAGCAGCTACCTCGACCAGCGCCATCAGGACGGCATGTCGCTCGCCGAGGCGCTCAAGCTGGCCGTTCAGGCCCTGTCCCGTGACACGAACGGCAGTGAGCGGGAGATTCCCGCCGAGCGTCTGGAGGTCGCGGTTCTGGACCGTACGCGGCCGCAGGCGCGCAAGTTCAGGCGCATCGTCGGCCGGCAGCTTGCCCGTCTGCTGGAGGCGGGCGGTGCGGAGACCGCGGCGGAGGCCGAGGGTCCCGAGGACGACGAGGAGTGACCTCCTCCTCCCTCTCGCCCAGCGCGCGCCCCGGTCTTTCGTAGGCCGGGGCGCGCGGCGTTGCGGGGCAGCGGCTTTCTGTGCGGCGTGCGGGTTGATGGTGGCTGTTCGCGCAGTTCCCCGCGCCCCTGATGGGGCGTTCAGGCCCGGTGGGTGTTTGCGGGTAGGAGAGTGGGCTGAGCGCGCAGTTCCCGCGCCTCTGAGGGCGGGTCGTTTCCCCGCGACCCTGAGGGCGCCGCCCCACAGCCCCCAGGCTAGCCAGGAGGGGCTGTCGAGCCTCGTACGACCAATTCCACCGGGATGTCGTCCTGGGGCGGCGTGCGACCGTCCATGACCGCCAGGAGGGCTTCCATGCCGCGTTCGCCGAACAGTTCGGCGTCGAGACGTACGGTCGTCAGTTCCGGGTCCATGGCCGTGGCGAGGGCCAGGTCGTCGAGGCCGGTGATGGAGAGGTCCTCGGGGATGCGCAGGCCCAGGCGGCGGGCCGCCTTGTAGGCGCCGGCCGCCAGTTTGTCGTCGTCGCAGACCAGTGCGGTGGGGCGGGGGCCGCGGGCGGAGAGGGCGGTCTCGGCGGCGGTGAGGGCGTCCTCGATGGATATCGGGGCGGCGGCCGTGCGCAGCTCCGTGCCGGCGACCGCGGCGACGCGCTCGGCGAGTTCGCGGGCGCGTACCTCGAAGGTCCAGGACGCGATGTCCGCCGCGAGGTGGAGGAAACGGCGGTGTCCCAGGGCCAGTAGGTGCTCCGCGACCTGCCGTACGCCGTCGCGGATGTCGAGGTTGACGGTCACCGCGCCCGTGCTGCCCGCCGGGTCGCTGTCCAGCATGACGAGCGGCAGGTCGTCTCCGCGGATCGCCGTGAGGGCGTCCGAGGCCATCGAGGAGGCGATCACGCCGTCCAGAGCGGCCCGTGCCGATGCGAAGGGGTCCCGGGCCGGGCCGATGCCCTCGGGTGACGGATACAGGACCACTCCGAAGCCGTGCTCCGCGGCCACCCGGGCCGCACCGGTGTAGACGCCCGCGAAGAACTCGGTGGTCAGCGCGGGCACCACCAGAAGCACGGTGCGGGTGCGGCCGAGGCGCAGGTTGCGGGCGGCCAGGTTCGGCCGGTACCCGAGCTCACGAGCCGCCTCACGGACCCGTTCCGCCGTCCGCTCGGCGACCCGCCCGCGCCACTTCTCACCCAACACCAGGGAGACGGCCGCCTGGGACACCCCCGCGGCCTGGGCGACGTCACGGCTTGTGGGGCGGGGGCTGCCTGCTGCCACCGTCGACCTGTCTTTCTCTGGACTAGCGGACAGCGCACATGGTACGTATGACGCGGGACGTTATACGTAAAACTTCCGGCGTCTCCGACGCTTCGTACGAGAAACCTCGGGCGTCTCGGAGCAGAGAGGGGCAGGACGCGGCTGTGGGTTACCTGGAGATTCTCAGGACGAGGCACGCCACGCGGCTGCTGGTCGGCACTCTGGTGGGCCGGCTGCCGAACGCCACCGCGGCCATTGCCATCGTGTTCTTCGTCCGTGCGGAAGGAGGCACCTACAGCCTCGCCGGAGTGCTCGCCGCGGTCTACGGCGTGGCCAACGCCGTCGGGCAGCCGCTGCTGGGCCGCCTCGTGGACCTCCACGGGCAGCCGCGGGTCCAGCTGCCCGCCGTGGTCGTCTCGGCCCTCGGTATGGGCGTCTTCGCCTTCACCGGCACGGAGCCGCTCCCGCTGGCCTACGTCCTCATAGCCGTCGCCGGACTCTTCACACCGCCCCTGGAGGGCGGTCTGCGGGCGCTGTGGCCCGCCGTCCTCCGCAAGGAGAGCCAGGTGCACACGGCGTACGCGATGGACGCCGTCGCGCAGGAGATCATGTTCACCGTCGGGCCGTTGCTCGTCACCCTGTGCGTGTCGCTGTGGTCCGCGCAGGCCGCGCTGATCATCCTGAACGTCATCGGTGTCCTGGGCGCGCTCTCCGTGGTCGTCTCGTCGCCCTCGCGCGCGTGGCGTTCGGCGCGGCGCGAGGCGCACTGGCTCGGCGCGCTGCGCTCGCCGGGGCTGCTCGCCCTGCTCGCCACGTGCTTTTTTGTCGGTATCGCGCTCGGGTCCATCACTGTCGCGGGCATCTCTTACGCGGACGACCATGGCGGTGACGCGACGTACGGGTGGCTGATGGCGGCGGTCGGGCTCGGCGCGCTCGTCGGCGGCACGGTGTACGGGGCGCGGGTGTGGAGCGGTGCGCCGGAGCGGCGACTGCGCGTGCTCGTAGCGCTTCTGGCGGTCTGTTATCTGCCGCTGATGCTCACGCCGGACGCGGTCGCCATGACGGCGCTCGTGGCGCTCGCCGGGGTCTTTCTCGCGCCCTGTCTCGCCTGTTCCTTCCTCATCGTCGACCGGCACGCGCCGAAGGGAACTGTCACCGAGGCGTTCTCCTGGCTCGTGACAACGTTCACAGTGGGGATGTCCGTCGGAACGGGCCTCACGGGGCCGGTCGTGGAGTGGGCCGGAACCGCCCGGGGCTTCGCCGTACCGGGCGTCGCGGGGGGTGTCGCGCTGCTCGTTCTGCTGGCCACGGGGCGGGTCCTCGCAGCTACGGGCAGCAGTGCGGTGGTCGAGGGAAGTTCGGAAAATGATCGAAACGGTGCCGCCGAACCCCGTTTCAGCACAGGCCATCAGGCGTAATGTTCAGTCATGGACCGCCGCATTTTCGGGCTGGAGAACGAGTACGGCGTCACGTGTACGTTCAGGGGACAGCGTCGGCTGTCTCCCGACGAGGTGGCGCGGTACCTCTTCCGCCGTGTCGTGTCATGGGGCCGAAGCAGCAACGTCTTTCTGCGAAACGGCGCCCGCCTCTATCTCGACGTGGGATCACATCCGGAATACGCGACTCCCGAATGTGACAACGTGACGGAACTCGTCACCCACGACAAGGCCGGCGAGCGCATTCTGGAAGGACTCCTGGTAGACGCGGAACGACGCCTGCACGAGGAAGGAATCGCGGGCGACGTCTACCTCTTCAAGAACAACACCGACTCGGCGGGCAATTCGTACGGCTGCCACGAGAACTATCTGGTGGCCCGCCACGGGGAGTTCTCCCGGCTCGCGGACATCCTCATCCCCTTCCTCGTCACCAGGCAGCTCCTCTGCGGTGCCGGCAAGGTGCTGCAGACCCCGCGTGGCGCCGTGTACTGCGTCAGCCAGCGGGCCGAACACATCTGGGAGGGCGTCTCCTCGGCGACGACCCGCTCCAGGCCGATCATCAACACCAGGGACGAGCCGCACGCGGACGCCGAGCGTTACCGGCGGCTGCACGTCATCGTCGGCGACTCGAACATGTCCGAGACGACCATGCTCCTCAAGGTCGGCGCCACCGACCTCGTACTGCGCATGATCGAGGCGGGCACGGTGATGCGCGACCTGACCCTGGAGAACCCGATCCGGGCCATCCGCGAGGTCAGCCACGACATCACGGGCCGCCGCAAGGTGCGCCTGGCCAGCGGCCGCGAGGCCTCGGCCCTGGAAGTGCAGCGCGAGTACTACGAGAAGGCCGTGGACTTCTGCGAGCGCCGCGGCATCCGCACCGGCACCGTCGAGCAGGTCCTCGAACTGTGGGGGCGCACGCTCGACTCGATCGAGTCGGAGGACCTCGACCGGATCGGCACCGAAATCGACTGGGTGATGAAGTACCAGCTCATCGAGCGGTACCGCGCCAAGCACAACATGACGATGTCGAACCCGCGTGTCGCCCAGATAGACCTCGCCTACCACGACATCCACCGTCGCCGAGGTCTCTACTACCTGCTGGAGAAGAAGGGCCAGGCCGCCCGGATCTGCAACGACCTGAAGATCTTCGAGGGCAAGTCAGTGCCGCCGCAGACCACTCGGGCCCGGCTGCGCGGTGACTTCATCCGGCGCGCGCAGGAACAGCGCCGCGATTTCACCGTCGACTGGGTGCACCTGAAGCTCAACGACCAGGCACAGCGCACCGTGTTGTGCAAGGACCCGTTCCGGTCGGTGGACGACCGGGTGGAGAAGCTCATCGCCGGTATGTGAGCCGGCTCCGGCCCGGCCTCGCGCCGGGCCGGTCGCACACGCCCGATGCCCGGAAGCGGCAACGCTTCCGGGCATCGGGCGTGTGCCATGCTCGGCGCCGGCTGGTTGCGTTCGACGCCGCGTCTCGGGTCAATCCGTACGGCACAGGAGTACGTCGTAGAGTGGCGGCCATTGCCCCCCACCCCCGACTTCCAGTTGGACTGATGAACTACAACGTGAAACGACGTGTCGCAGCGCTGCTGGCCGTTCCCGCCCTGTTGTTCACCGCCGCGTGCGGATCGGACGACGAGAAAAACGGCGAAGCGACGGCAGGCGTCGCCGAGGTCAAGGGGAAGTTCGGGGAGAAGCCCGAGATCTCCGTGCCCAAGGACGGGAAGCCGTCCGACAAGACCGTGACCGAGACGGTGTCGGCAGGCAGCGGAGCCGCGATCAAGGCCTCCGACTACGTCCGGCTGGACTGGACCGTCGAGAAGTGGGGTGGCACCCAGGAAATGGGTGGCACCTGGGCCCAGGCGGCGGCTGCCGGCGGCAAGACGCCACGGCAGCAGTCCGTCGAGCAGATCGGCAAGCAGAGCCAGCAGCTGCCCCCCAAGGTCCTGGACGCCGTGAAGGGCAAGAAGTCCGGCAGCCGGATCCTGGTGCAGGGCACCGCGGGCGACCTGATCGGCGAGGGGCTGAACACGTCCTCCGGCGTCACCAAGACGGATGTGCTCGTCTGGGTGGTGGACGCGGTCGGCACCGCCTCCGTCGACGCCAAGGCCGAGGCCGAGGGGGAGCAGGCGGCCTCCGAGGCGGGCCTGCCCGAGGTCAAGGCCCCGTCGCAGAAGGCGGCGACCATCACCGTCCCCAAGAACACCAAGGCGCCCAAGGACCTCAAGCAGCAGGTGCTGATCAAGGGCAGCGGCAAGAAGGTCGAGGCCGGCCAGGGGCTCATCGCCCAGTACACCGGGGTCAAGTGGGAGGACGGCAAGAAGTTCGACTCCTCCTGGGACCACGGTGGCGCCACCGCCTTCCAGATCGGCACCGGCTCCGTGGTGGCCGGCTGGGACCAGGGCCTCGTCGGCAAGAACGTGGGCGACCGGGTCCTGCTGGTGATCCCGCCCTCCCTCGGCTACGGCGCCAGCCCCGACAGCGAGCTGGCCAAGAACACGCTCGTCTTCGTGGTCGATATCCTCGGCGCGGTCTGACCACAGAATCTGTGAGACTGTCCGGGACGCAGGCCGCGCAACAAGGAGTAATGAAGTGAGCATCGAAAAGCCCGAGATCGACTTCCCCGAGGGCGCGCCCCCCGCGGACCTCGAGATCAAGGACATCTGGGAGGGCGACGGGCCGGTCGCGAAGGCCGGCGACTTCGTCAAGGTCCACTACGTGGGCGTGGCCTTCTCCACCGGCGAGGAGTTCGACGCCTCCTGGAACCGCGGCACGCCGCTGGAGTTCCAGCTCGGTGTCGGCCAGGTCATCTCCGGCTGGGACCAGGGCGTACAGGGCATGAAGGTCGGCGGCCGCCGTCGGCTGACCATCCCGGCGCACCTCGCGTACGGCGACCGCGGCGCCGGTGGCGGCCGTATCGCCCCGGGCGAGTCGCTGATCTTCGTCTGCGACCTGGTCGCGGTCTGATCATCGCGAAAGGTCGGGCAGCTGTCCGACCTTCGCCTGCCGCGTGACCGAGGTCTGACCGGACCCGATCACCTGGGCCCATGCCTGTCCGGGCATGGGCCCTCGGCTTTGCCACGACACCCCGGGGCGGTACGGTCATCGGTCGGAAGCACCATAGGGAAGGGCATCGATGGCCATTGCCAAGGCAGAGCGGCTGATGAACCTGGCGCTGTGTCTGCTCGGGACGCGGCGGCCGCTCAGCAAGCGCGAGCTGCGTGAGTCCATCGAGGCCTACCTGGAGGCGAGCTCGGACGACTCCTTCAACCGGATGTTCGAGCGCGACAAGGACGATCTGCGCGAACTCGGCCTGGTCATCGAGACGGTGGAGAACCTCGACGGCGAGGTCGGTTACATGGCGCGCCGTGACAGCAACCGGCTGCCGCCCATCACCCTCGACGCGGAAGAGGCCGCCGCCCTCGGGCTGGCCGCCAAGGTCTGGCAGCAGGCCCGCCTCGCGGGCGCGGCGAGCGGCGCCCTGCAGAAGCTGCGCGCCGCGGGCCTCCCCGAGGATGTCGATCCGTACGAGGCCCATGGCGCCCTGGAGCCGCGGATCCCCGTGCACGAGGCAGCCTTCGAGCCGCTGATGCTCGCCTGCCGCGACCGCCGCCCCGTCTCCTTCGAGTACCGCAAGGCGACCGCGGCCCGCCCCGAGCCCCGCCATGTCGAGCCGTGGGCCCTGGAGTGCTGGCGCGGCCACTGGTACCTGGCCGGCTGGGACCGCGACCGCGGCGCCGAGCGGGTGTTCCGGCTGTCCCGGATCACCGGCAAGGTCCGTACCCGCAGCGGGAAGTACTCGGTCGAGGTGCCCGACGTCGTCACCGTGCGTGAGACCGTCGCGAGCTGGGCGGGGGACATAGCCGACCGCTCCGCGCTGATCCGGCTGCGGTCGGGCGCGGGCTACCCGCTGCGTGCCAAGGCTGCCTCCGTGCGGGAACTCGGCGACGGCTGGGACGAGTTGGAGATTCCGTACGGGCACGGCCTGGACGCCTGGCTCGTCGAGTTCGGGCCCGACGTGGTGGTCCTGGAACCCGCCGAGCTGCGGGCCGACGTCGTGGACCGGCTACGCGCTGTGGCCAAGGGCTGAGGGGGAACATAAGAAAGTGGCAGGAAAACCGGCCAAACCCACGAACGCCATCGACCAGACCCGGCGGATGCTCTCCCTGGTGACGTATCTGCGCGAGCGCCCCGGCGCCCGCGTCGAGGACGTCGCCCGGGCCTTCGGCATCACCGAGGACGAGCTGATCTCCGATCTCGACGTGCTGCCGCTGTGTGGGACCAGCTTCCGGGGCGGCGATCTGCTCGACATCGACACCGATGGTGACCGGATCTGGTGGCGCAACCCGGGCGCCCTCGCCGCGGAAGCCGCCGAGCCGCTGCGGATCGCTGCCGACGAGGCGACCGCGCTGCTGGTGGCCGCGCGGGCCGTGTCCACGCTGCCCGGGCTGCGTGAGAGCGACCGGCAGGCGCTGCTGCGGGCCACCGCGAAGGTGGAGGCCGCGTCGGGCGAGGCGGCGGGTGCCAGCGCCCGGCTGTCGGTCACCTTCGAATCCGAGGGCGGGGTCTTCGCGGACGTCGACCGGGCGATCTCCGAGCGGCGCAGGCTGTGGATCCGCTACTACTCGCCCGCGCGGGACGAGCTCACCGAGCGCGAGATCGACCCGATCCGCCTGGTCAGCGTCGGGCACACGTATGTGGAGGCGTGGTGCCGCCGCTCCGAGGCGCGGCGCACCTTCCGGCTCGACCGGGTCGCCGAGATCAAGATCCTCGACGAGCCGTCCGTGCCGCCCGAGGTCGAACTGCGAGACCTCTCGGAGGGGCTCGTACAGCCCGCCGCCGAGGATCCCGAGGTGGTCGTGGAAGTCGGCCCCGGCGGGCGCTGGGTCTCCGAGTACTACCCCCACGACAGCGCCGAGGAGCTGCCGGACGGCGGGCTGCGCATCACCCTGCGCGCCCCCGACCCCGCGTCGCTGCGCCGTCTCGCGCTGCGGCTCGGGCGGGACGGCCGGATCGTCTCGCCGCGGGAGGTCGCGGACAGCGCACGGCAGGCGGCCCGTGAGGCGCTCGCGGCGTACGACGGGCCACAGGGCGCGTACGACCCGGAGGACCGGCCTCAGGGCGTCCCCGGTGCGCCTCTCGGAGGCGGCGGCCTCGGTGCGCCCCTTGGCGGCGACGGGGAGAAGCCGGGCCCGGACGGCGGGCCGCACGGAGTTCATGACGGGCTGTACGACAGGCAGGAGCAAGGGCTTTGAGCGGGTCGTCGATGTCTGGGTCGATGTCAGGTACGAGCGAAATGACCGTAGCGTCCGCATTCTCCGGGATGACGAGAGTGGATCCCGTGGTGTTCAAGGCCGCGTGCCCCGACTGCCGCGCCGGCTTCGAGCTCGCCGCGAGCGCCCTGCGCCTGGTCGTCGGCGCCACACATCGGACCACTTTCTACTCCTTCACCTGCCCGGAGTGCGGCGTGGCCGTGCGCAAGCCGGCCGGGGAGCGCATCGTCGAACTCCTCACCGGCGGAGGAGTGCGGGCCCTGCGTCTGCACTCGGCGATCTAGAGGGCTGGGGTCCGCACATGTTCTGGCCGATGCTCGCGATCGCTGTGGGTTTCCTGGGAATCGCCGTCCTCGGCGTTCTCGCCGTCCGGGTCTTCCTGGAGGTTGAGCGTCTGGGCAGGCAAGTGACCGAATCCGCTCGTCGGATCAACCGCGCGGCCGAGGATCTCGAACGGGCGTCCGAGGGTGCCGCCCGCTCCGCCGACGCCCTCTGAGACTTCCTGTCTGTGCGCTTTGAGTCACTCTGACCTGTCAACTTCGCCGGATGGACAGGTACTCTGCTCGTCGCGGCCCGGAGAATGAGGCGCGGGTCGCAAACTGGGAGTACGCACAGGGATTGCCCCGCGTTTACCCCTGAGCGTTACGATCGCTGCCAGCACGACCCTCGGACAGACGTCCGACCGGTCGGGCAGCAACCCAACCACGCCGCCTCGGTGAGAAGGTAAAAGCTTATGTTCGGAAGGCTCGGCGCTCCCGAGATCATTCTCATCCTCGTCGTCATCATCCTGCTGTTCGGCGCGAAGAAGCTTCCGGACATGGCTCGCTCCCTGGGCAAGTCCGCTCGCATCCTCAAGAGCGAGGCCAAGGCGATGAAGACCGAGGGCAAGGACGACAGCGCCACCTCGGCCGCTCCGCCGCACGACGACCAGCAGCCCCCCGTCCAGCGCACCATCCAGGCCGCGCCCGGCGACGTGACCAGCTCGCGCCCGGTCAGCGAGCCGACGGACACGACCAAGCGCTGACGCAGGGCCGGTGACCTCCGGCCCCCTGCACGAGATGGGAACGTGGGTTGCTCAAGTCTGCCCGCAAGATCGAAGAGAAGGATCCCGAGGGGCGGATGCCCCTCGTGGAACACCTTCGTGAGCTCCGCAACCGGCTCGCGAAGGCGCTGCTGGCCATCGTCGCGGTCACGGTCGTCGCTGCCTTCTTCTATAACGACATCATCAACTTCTTCACCGAGCCGATCCTCGACTCGGTCGGCTGCGCGAAGTCCTTCGAGGAGCTGGCGAAGCAGCCCGAGGACACCACCTGTGCGCAGATCACCATCAATGGATTGCTCACGCCGTTCACCCTGGCGTTGAAGGTGTCCCTGATGGCGGGCGTCGTCTTCGCCTCGCCGATCTGGCTCTACCAGCTCTGGGCCTTCGTCGCGCCCGGTCTGCACAGGAGCGAGAAGAAGTACGCCTACGCGTTCGTCGCGTCGGGCGTCCCGCTCTTCCTGGGCGGCGGCTTCTTCGCGTACAAGGTACTGCCCACCACCGCGAAGGTTCTGATCGAGTTCACGCCGTTCGGCGTCGACAACCTGCTGCCGCTGGACGATCTGCTCGACCTCGTCACCCGCATGGTGCTCGTCTTCGGTCTCTCCTTCGAACTGCCGCTGCTCCTGGTGATGCTCAACATGACCGGGGTGATCTCCGGCAAGCGCATGGCCGGCTGGTGGCGCGGCATGATCATGGGCATCACCCTGTTCGCGGCCATCGCCACACCCAGCACGGACCCGCTGACGATGATGGCGCTCGCCGGGCCGATCTGGATCCTGTACTTCGTGGCCACCGGCTTCTCGCTGCTCAACGACCGCCGCAGGGCCCGTCGCGAGGCCGAGGGACCGGACGACGACGAGGCCTCCGAACTCGACCTCACGCCCGAGGACATCGGCGAGATCGAGTCCGTGCCGGCCCCCCGGGCGCTGCCGGCGCAGGCGGACTCCGAACGGGAGCGGGACCGGGTCAACGGTTACGACGACGTGACCTGACGTCAGTGGGCGACCTTGTAGGGTCCGGGCCGTGACCAGCGAGATCACCCTCTTCGTCAACCCCACCGCGGGACGCGGCCGGGGCGCCCGCGCGGCGCAGCCGGCCGCTTCCGCTTTGCGGGCGGCCGGATTCTCCGTACGCACGGTCCTGGGCGAGAACCCCGATGACGCCCTCACGCGCGCGCGTGCCGCCGTCGAGGGCGGAACCGGCGCCCTGGTGGCCGTCGGCGGCGACGGCATGGCGCACCTCGCGCTGCAGGCGGTCGCCGGGACGCGTACTCCACTGGGCCTGATCGCCGTCGGCACCGGGAACGACTTCGCCCGGGCCCTGGGGCTGCCCGTGCGGGACCCGGCGGGCGCGGGGCGGGTGGTCGCCGAGGCGCTCAAGGGGGCCCGGCTGCGCGACATCGACCTGGGGCGCGTTGACGGCGGCAGCTGGTTCGGGACGGTCCTCGCCTCCGGCTTCGACTCCCGGGTCAACGACCGTGGCAATCGCATGCGGTGGCCCGCGGGGCGTTTCAAGTACGACCTCGCGATGCTCGCCGAACTCGCCGCCTTCAAGCCGTTCCCGTACCGGATCACCCTGGACGACGGCGAGGTCCGGGAGGTCGAGGCGACGCTCGTGGCCGTCGGCAACGGGTCCTCGTACGGGGGCGGCATGAAGATCTGCGCGGGTGCGGATCTCACGGACGGGCTGTTCGACATCACCGTGGTCGGGGACTGTAGTCGTGGGGCGCTGCTCAGGGTCTTTCCGAAGGTCTACAAGGGGACTCATCTCGACCACCCCAAGGTCACGGTCCATCGGGCCGCGAAGATCGAACTGGCCGCGGACGGGATCACGGGGTACGCGGACGGGGAGCCGCTCGGGCCGCTGCCGTTGATCGCGGAATGTATACGAGGTGCGGTGCGGATCGCGGGGCCGTGAGTACCTGTGGCTCGTTCCGGGCCCGTGCCGGGAGCCTCCGCGCGGGGCTCGGGCATGTGGCCCCGAGCTTCGGAGGGCGGGGCGCGGACCTGAGGTCCTGAGCTTCGAGGACCGGGCGCGCGGGCCCGCGGTGCTGAGCTGCCGCGGGCGGTTGCGGGCCCATGGTTCCGAGCTTCCGTGTGTGGTTCCGGCGTGTGTCCCTGAGCTGGGCGGATGCCGGATCCGTCCGCTCCGATCGGATAATGATCGTCCTGTTGTCAGTGGTGGCCGGTAGTCTCGAAAGCACGATGACAGAGGATCTCTCACCGGCCGAGCGGTACGCGGCAGCACGTAAGCGCGCTGTCGAGCAGGCCACCGCGCTCGCGTCCTTCCGCGAGATGTACGACTTCGGCCTCGACCCCTTCCAGATCGAGGCCTGCCAGGCGCTCGAGGCGGGCAAGGGTGTGCTGGTGGCCGCGCCCACCGGCTCGGGCAAGACGATCGTCGGCGAGTTCGCGGTCCACCTCGCCCTCCAGCAGGGCAAGAAGTGCTTCTACACGACGCCCATCAAGGCGCTCTCGAACCAGAAGTACGCCGATCTGTGCCGCCGTTACGGCGCGGACAAGGTAGGCCTGCTCACCGGCGACAACAGCGTCAACTCCGACGCACCGGTGGTCGTGATGACCACCGAGGTGCTGCGCAACATGCTGTACGCGGGCTCGCAGACGCTCCTCGGACTCGGCCACGTCGTCATGGACGAGGTGCACTACCTCTCGGACCGGTTCCGCGGCGCCGTCTGGGAGGAAGTGATCATCCACCTCCCCGAGTCGGTGACCCTGGTGTCGCTCTCGGCGACGGTTTCGAACGCGGAGGAGTTCGGCGACTGGCTCGACACCGTGCGCGGCGACACCGAGGTGATCGTCTCCGAGCACCGGCCCGTGCCGCTGTTCCAGCACGTGCTCGCCGGGCGCCGGATGTACGACCTCTTCGAGGAGGGCGAGGGCCACAAGAAGGCCGTCAACCCCGACCTCACGCGCCTCGCGCGCATGGAGGCCAGCCGCCCGTCGTACCAGGACCGCAAACGCGGCCGCGCCATGCGCGATGCCGACCGCGAGCGTGAGCGGCGGCAGAGGTCACGGGTGTGGACGCCGGGCCGCCCCGAGGTCATCGAGCGGCTCGACTCCGAAGGGCTGCTGCCCGCCATCACGTTCATCTTCAGCCGCGCGGCCTGCGAGGCCGCCGTCCAGCAGTGCATGTACGCCGGGCTGCGACTGAACGACGAGGAGGCGCGGGAAAGGGTCCGCACGATCGTCGAGGAGCGCACGGCCTCCATCCCGGCCGAGGACCTCCACGTCCTGGGCTACTACGAGTGGCTGGAAGGCCTGGAGCGCGGCATCGCGGCCCACCACGCGGGCATGCTGCCGACGTTCAAGGAAGTCGTCGAGGAACTCTTCGTACAGGGCCTGGTCAAGGCCGTGTTCGCCACCGAGACCCTCGCGCTGGGCATCAACATGCCCGCCCGCTCGGTGGTGTTGGAGAAGCTCGTCAAGTGGAACGGCGAGCAGCACGCGGACATCACGCCCGGCGAGTACACCCAGCTCACGGGCCGGGCCGGCCGCCGTGGCATCGATGTCGAGGGCCACGCCGTGGTGCTGTGGCAGCGAGCCATGAACCCCGACCAGCTCGCGGGACTCGCCGGCACGCGCACGTACCCGCTGCGCTCCAGCTTCAAGCCGTCGTACAACATGGCGGTGAACCTCGTCGAGCAGTTCGGGCGGCACCGCTCGCGTGAACTCCTCGAGACGTCCTTCGCGCAGTTCCAGGCCGACAAGTCGGTCGTCGGGATCTCCCGGCAGGTGCAGCGCAACGAGGAGGGCCTCGAGGGCTACAAGGAGTCCATGACCTGCCACTTGGGGGACTTCGAGGAGTACGCGCAACTGCGTCGCGAACTCAAGGACCGCGAGACCGAGCTCGCCAAGCAGGGCGCGTCGCAGCGGCGGGCCGAGGCGGCCGTCGCGCTTGAGAAGCTCAAGCCGGGCGACATCATCCACGTTCCGACCGGCAAGTTCGCGGGACTCGCGCTGGTCCTCGACCCGGGGCTGCCCGCGGGGCGGTCCAACGGGCATCGCGGGTTCGAGCACCACGACGGGCCGCGCCCGCTCGTGCTCACCGCCGAGCGGCAGGTCAAGCGGCTCGCGTCGATCGACTTCCCGGTGCCCGTCGAGGCGCTGGACCGGATGCGCATCCCGAAGTCCTTCAACGCGCGCTCCCCGCAGTCGCGCCGCGACCTGGCCTCCGCGCTGCGCACCAAGGCCGGGCACATCGTGCCCGAGCGGCACCGCAAGCGGCGGGCCGAGGCCGCCGACGACCGAGAGATCGCGCGGCTGCGCACAGCGCTCCGGGCACACCCCTGCCATGGGTGCGACGACCGTGAGGACCACGCCCGTTGGGCCGAGCGCTATCACCGGCTGCGGCGCGACACCGTGCAGCTGGAGAGCCGTATCGAGGGCCGGACGAACACCATCGCCCGGACCTTCGACCGCATCGTCGCGCTCCTGACCGAGCTCGACTACCTGCGCGGCAACGAGGTCACCGAGCACGGCAAGCGGCTCGCCAGGCTGTACGGCGAGATGGATCTGCTGGCCAGCGAGTGTCTGCGCGAGGGAGTCTGGGAGGGCCTCGGACCGGCCGAACTGGCCGCGTGCGTCTCGGCGTTGGTGTACGAGTCCAGGGCCGCCGACGACGCGGTGGCGCCGAAGCTGCCGTCCGGCAAGGCGAGGGCCGCGCTCGGCGAGATGGTCCGCATCTGGGGCCGGCTCGACGCCGTGGAAGAGGACTTCCGCATCACCCAGACGGAAGGCGTCGGACAGCGCGAGCCCGACCTGAACTTCGCCTGGGCCGCGTACGAGTGGGCCTCCGGCAAGGGCCTCGACGAGGTGCTGCGTGAGGCGGAGATGCCCGCCGGTGACTTCGTGCGCTGGTGCAAGCAGGTCATCGACGTACTGGGGCAGATCGCGGCGGCGGCGCCGGTCGCCGGCGCGCCGAGCTCGACGGTGGCGAAGAACGCGCGCAAGGCGGTTGATCAGCTGTTGCGCGGAGTCGTGGCCTACTCGTCGGTGGGGTGATCCGCTTGGCCCGGCTCGGCCCGCGTGAGCGAGTTGGGCCGGACCGCGCGGTTCTCGGGCCGTGAACAAGCGTGCAGTGGTGTCCTGCTCCTGCGTGGGGCAGGGTCGGTCGGGCGGGATCGGTGGGGCGTACGAGCTTCGCCGGAGCAGTCGGTGAGCCGGATCAGTCGGTGAGTGACTCCAGGTAGGGGCGCCAGCCCCCGTACGCCGTGATGTCCCGCGCGTCGTCGAGCGCGCCCGGTTCGCACAGGAACCCGGGTACGTCGCTGCCGTCGGCCAGAGTGATCCGGCCGAGCGCCATCGGCCGGGGGAGCGCGGTGAGCAGGCGGCCGAGTCCTTCGGCGGGCAGCCGCCACACCTCGGCCTCGATCGCGGCTCCGCCCTCGCCGACGTGGACCAGGCCCGGCTTGGGAGGCTCGGTGGACAGGGCGTGCAGCCGGTAGACCGGGGCGGTCTCGGTCATACGTTCCAACTGGGCGCCGAGCCCGAGCAGTTGACCGTTGAGCGGCTGGCCCGACAAGTGCGCGCCGACCACGGCGACCCGGGCCGGAGGCGCTTCCAGTGTGCGGGCGATCAGGGCGAGGCGTTCGTCGGTGAAGCCCGGGCCGATCAGCATCACGCCGAAGGGGAGCCCGGCGACCTCGCCGGCCGGGACGGCCACGGCGGCCAGGTCGAAGAGGTTCGTGGAGTTGGTGAAACGGCCGAGACGCGCGTTGGAGCCCAGCGGGTCGGCGGCGACCTCGGCGAGGGTGGGGTGGCCGGGGGCGGTCGGCAGGAGCAGGGCGTCCGCGTCGCCGAGCGACTCCAGCGCGCGGGTGCGCAGGGCCCCCAGCCGGTCCTGGTCGGCGAAGAGCTGGTGAGCCGGGATGTCACGGGCGCGGGTGATGATGCCGGCGACCGTGGGGTCGAGGCCGGCGCCACCCTCGGAGAGCAACTTGTCGACAAAGCTCCCCACAGCGGTGTAGCGCTCGGCCACGAAGGCGCCCTCGTAGAGCATCGCGGCGGCCTCGGTGAACGGGGCGAGGTCGATCGTGCGCAACTCGGCGCCAGCCGCGAGCAGTTGGGCCGCGGCCGCCTCGTACGCCGCCGACCAGCCCTCGTCGAGTTCGCCGAGCTGTTCCAGGGGCGGGACGGCGATGCGCCAGGGACCGGGAGTGCGCTGGGGGAGGGAAGGGAGGTCGCGGGCGGGCGGGGAGGTCATGTGCGTCAGGGCCTGTTCGGCCTCCGCGAGGGTGCGGGCGAAGACCGTCACACAGTCGACGGAGGCGCAGGCCGGGACCACGCCGTCCGTGGGGACCAGGCCTCGGGTGGGCTTGAGGCCGACGATGCCGTTGAACGCGGCGGGTACGCGGCCGCTGCCCGCGGTGTCCGTACCGAGGGCGAGGTCCACGATGCCGAGGGCTACCGCGACGGCGCTTCCCGAGCTGGAGCCGCCGCTGATTCTCCGCGGGTCGTGGGCGTTGCGGACCGGGCCGTGGGGGGAGCGGGTGCCGACCAGGCCGGTGGCGAACTGGTCCAGGTTCGTGGTGCCGAGGGCGATGGCGCCGGCCTGGCGGAGGCGGGCGACCACTGGGGCGTCGGCCTCCGGCCGGTACGCGTAGGAGGGGCAGCCGGCGGTGGTGGGCAGGCCCGCTACGTCGATGTTGCCCTTCGCTGCGAACAGGCGTCCCGCGAGGGGGAGTTGTTCGCCTGCGGCGAGGCGGGCGTCGATTGTCCGTGCCTCGGCTTCCACCTCCGGCTGTGGGCGCAGGTCGATCCAGACCTCGGGGCGGTCCACGGCGTCGATGCGGGCGTATGCCATGCGGACGCGGGTCAGGGTGGGGGTCGACATCTGTGCTCCTCGGCTGGGGTTTCGTGGTCGACTGCTGGCCGGTGGCCGTCTGTGCCCACCCGTTCCGCCCTGCGGAACGCCTGCCCACAGACGGCGGGATCAGGGAGTCAGCGGTCCCACCACGACCAATGCCGTGCCCGCCTCCACCTGGTCACCCGGCTTGGCGAGGAGTTCAAGAACCACGCCATCCATGGGAGCCGGCACCCGGGACTCCATCTTCATGGCCTCCAGGGCCAGCAAGGGCTGGCCGGTGGTCACCGTGTCGCCCACCTTGACGTTCAACTGCCATACGGACGCGGCGAATTCGGCCTCCACCAGGCGCCCGCCCGGGGGCACCGTCACCTGCACGGGTGCCGCCACCGGAGCCGACGCCGACTCCGCGCGGGTGAACTCGCCCGCCGCCTCCCACGCGTCCCGCTCGGCGGAGAAGGCGGTGCCCTGGCGGGCCCGGAAGTCGGCGATGGAGTCGGCGTTCCCGGCGAGGAAGGCCTGGTAGGAGGCGAGTGAGAAGGTGCCCTCCTCGATCCGGGGGACGAAACGGCCCGAGATGATGTCGGACCGCAGTTCCAGCAGCTCGTCCGCGTCCACCGGATACCACTTCACGCGATCGAAGAAGCGCAGCAGCCAGGGCGAGCCCGGCTCGAACGCGCCCCGCTGCTGCCACCCGGACCACACCTGCGTCGTGCGGCCCACGAACTGATAGCCGCCGGGCCCCTCCATGCCGTAGATGCAGAGGTACGCCCCGCCGATGCCGACCGAGTTCTCGGCCGTCCAGGTGCGCGCCGGGTTGTACTTCGTCGTGACGAGACGGTGGCGGGGGTCCAGCGGCGTCGCCACCGGCGCCCCCAGGTACACATCGCCGAGCCCCAGGACCAGGTACTCGGCGTCGAAGACCGTCCGGTACACGTCGTCCACCGAGTCGAGACCGTTGACGCGGCGGATGAACTCGATGTTCCACGGACACCAGGGCGCGTCGTCGCGCACGCCCGCCATATAGCGGGCGATGGCCTCACGGGTCGCCGGATCGTCCCAGGAGAGAGGCAGGTGGACGGTGCGGGACGGGACGACCAGCTCGTCGGCGGGCGGGAGGGAGACGACGATCTCCCTTACCAGGGACAGGAGTTCGGGCTGCGGGAGCTCGTCCGGATCCGTCTGGATCTGGAGCGAACGGATGCCGGGCGTGATGTCGGTGATGCCGGGCAGCCCGGCCGCCGACACCGCCTCCATCAGCGCGTGCACGCGCATGCGCAGCGCCAGGTCGAGCTGCATGGTCCCGAATTCGACGAGCAGGTTGTCGTCGCCGCTGCGGCGGTACGTCACGTCGGCGTCCCGGGCCAGTACGCCACCGTCGGCGATCTCCGCACGGTCGGCGACCGGCGCCAGGGCCGGCCTGCGCCGCAGCTCCCCGGCCGCGAGCACCGTCACCGGAACGAAGCGCACCGTGTCCCCGGGCCGCAACTGGCCCAGCTTCCACCGCTGCCCCTTCGCGACCGTCGCCGGGCACACGAACCCGCCGAGCGAGGGCCCGTCCGGGCCGAGCAGTACCGGCATGTCGCCCGTGTAGTCGACGGCACCGACCGAGTAGGGCGTGTCATGGATGTTGGAGGGGTGCAGGCCCGCCTCGCCGCCGTCGGTGCGCGCCCAGCGGGGCTTGGGCCCGACCAGCCGTACGCCCGTGCGCGCCGAGTTGAAGTGCACCTTCCACTCGGCCGCGTAGAAGTCCCGTATGTCGTCCTCGGTGAAGAACTCCGGTGCGGCGTGCGGGCCTTCGAGTGCGCCGACCCGCCATTCGGCACCGAAGGCCGGCCGCTCGTCCGTCGGCACCGGCGCACCCGGAGGCACCGAGCCACCGCCGTGCAGCACGTCCCCGGTCCGCAGCGCTCGCCCGCCGTGCCCCCCGAACCGGCCCAGCGTGAACGTCGAGGCACTCCCCAGGAAGGCCGGTACATCCAGCCCGCCGCCCGCGAGGAGTACGTACGTCCGCAGCCCGTGTTCCGAGGGCGCCCCGATCTCCAGAACGCCCCCCGCGGGCACCGTCACCGGCTCCCACTGCGCGACCGCCGAGCCGTCGACCGAGACCGGCGCCGGGGCGCCCGTGACGCACACGGTCGTCGGGTGCGTGAACCTCAACGTCGGGCCCTGCAAGGTGCATTCGAGGCCGGGAGCGCCCTCGTCGTTGCCGAGCGCCCGGTTGCCGAGCCGGAACGACAGGTCGTCCATCGGGCCGCACGGTGGCACGCCCACCTGCCAGTAGCCGGTCCGCCCCGGCCAGTCCTGGACCGTCGTCAGGGTTCCGCCGGACACGACCTCGATCCGCGGTGTCGGATCGATCACCGCGGCGAGGGTGGCCGTGGAGTGCGAGGCCGTCCGGAAGGCCCGGTCCGACAGGGCCGCCCGCACCAGCCCGAGATTCGTCTCGATGCCGTCGACCCGCGTCCTCGCCAGCGCCTCGTCCAGCCGCTCCAGCGCGTGCGCCCGGTCGGAGCCGTACGCGACGACCTTCGCCAGCATCGGGTCGTACGACGTCGTGACCTCGGTGCCCGTCTCGACCCAGCCGTCCACGCGCACGCCCTGCGGGAACTCGACCCGCGTCAACAGACCCGCGCTGGGCCGGTGTTCGCGCGAGGGATCCTCGGCGTACACCCGTGCCTCGACGGCGTGACCGCGCGGCGTCCCCGGGTCCCGTACGACGTCGGAGTCGCCGCGGGCGAGCCGCAGCATCCACCCGACCAGGTCGACCCCGTAGATCTCCTCGGTGACCGGATGCTCCACCTGGAGCCGGGTGTTGACCTCCAGGAAGTAGGCCTCCTCGCGGGCCGCGTCGTAGACGAACTCGACGGTTCCGGCGGAGCGGTAGCCGACGCTCGCGCACAAGTCCCGTGCCGAGGCGGCCAGTTGTTCACGTACATGGGGAGGCAGCCCGGGTGCCGGGGCCTCCTCCAGGACCTTCTGGTTGCGGCGCTGGAGCGAGCAGTCGCGGTCGCCGAAGGTGACGACCCTGCCCTCGCCGTCGCCGAAGACCTGCACCTCGACGTGCCGGGCGTGCTCGACGAGGCGTTCCAGGAACACCCCGGCGGAGGAGAACGAGGCGGCGGCGACGCGCTGGACTCGCTCCCAGGCGTCACTCAGGTCCTCCGCCGAACGACACGCGGACATGCCGATGCCGCCTCCGCCGCCGGTCGCCTTGAGCATCACGGGGTAGCCGATGCGGCCGGCGGCATCCAGCGCGTCCTCCACCGAGGCCAGCAGTCCAGTCCCCGGCGCCAGTGGCACCCCGGCCGCCTCCGCCGCCGCCCGGGCCGTGTGCTTCGCCCCGAACAGCTCCAGCTGCTCCGGCGTCGGCCCCACGAACACGATCCCCGCGTCCTCGCAGCGCCGCGCGAAAGCCGCGTCCTCGGAGAGGAAGCCGTAGCCCGGGTGGATCGCCCCGGCCCCGGTGTCCTTCGCCGCCTTCAGGACGAGGTCCGCGTCGAGATACGACTCCTTGGCGGGCGCGGGACCGAGCCGTACGGCCTCGTCGGCGAGCCGCACGTGCGGTGCCGAGCGGTCGGCGTCGGAGTAGACCGCGACCGTGCGCAGGCCCAGCTCCCGGGCCGTACGGATGATCCGGACCGCGATCTCGCCCCGGTTGGCGATGAGCACCGTGTCGAAGGCCATGTCTCCGTCGCTCATTCAGGCGCCCCGTTCGTCGGCTCCGGAGTCCTGATCGTCATCTCCACCGCCGTCGGCTCGAAGCCGTTGCAAGGATTGTTGATCTGGGGGCAGTTGGAGACGAGGACGAGCACGTCCCGCTCCGCGCGCAGCGTCAGCTTCAGGCCCGGGGCCGAGAGGCCGTCGACGATGCCGAGTGTGCCGTCCTTCTCGACCGGCACGTTCATGTACCAGTTGATGTTCGAGACGAGGTCGCGCTTCCCGAGGCCGTACTTGGCGCCCTCCGCGAGGAAGTTGTCGACGCATGCGTGCTGGGACCAGGTGTGGTGCCCGTACCGGAGGGTGTTCGACTCCTTGGAACAGGCGCCGCCGACGGTGTCGTGCCGGCCGACGTCGTCCCCGACCACGGTCATCAGCGGGGTGTGCTCGTTGGACAGAAGCACGCTGCCGGTGGTGAGGAAGATGTTGCCCTGGGCGTGGATCGTGTCGGGCGCGCTGTAGCGCACGGCCGTGTCCTCGGCGTCGTACACGAGGAAGTCCACGGCCTGGTTGCCGTGCAGGTCGGTGATGGTGAGCGTCTCGCCCGTCCGCACGATCGCGGACCAGGCGGAGCGGGCCTCGACGGTGCTCTTCACGCGAACATCGGTCTCTGCGCGATCCGCGGTCTTCATGCGATCCCCCTCGCGGCAAGGAACTCGGCGGTGTTGAGGAAGGCGCGGCGGCCTTCGGGTGTGGCTTCCCACAGCGGATCGCCGGATCGGGTGGCCTCGGCGCGCCAGGCCAGTACCTCCAGAGCGGTACTCGTGTAGGCGTCGCGCGGGTCGGCCGGGTGCGGTGCGTTGGCCAGCAGCACGGTGACGTCCTGCTCGGCGCGGAGTGTCACGCTCGTGCCGGGGCCGGCCGAGCCGGTGAAGTCCAGGGTGCCGTCTTCGCGTACCTCCACGCCCTGGAAGAAGGAGAGTGACGGCGGCAGATCGCGCGGCGCGAGACCGTTCTTGGCGCCCGCCAGCTTGAACAGCTCACGCCCGGCCGGGGACGTGGACTGCGGCGTCCCGTCGCCGTACCGCTCCG
>NZ_JBQQCG010000118.1:0-30918 GCF_052245575.1 Streptomyces sp. 2A115
GGTTGAAAGCGTCCGGCTGTGGCTGGCCGTCGGGCCCGAGGGACCATCCGGGGTCGGCGGCGGGGCCTGCTATGTCGGCTCCGCGGGCGTGCGTGATGGTCCAGTCGGCGGGTGCGACGGTGCGAAGGCCGTCGAGCACCGTCTCCACCGTCTCGCGGGGATGGCCTTCGGGCATCCATGGGACCTGGCCGGTGGCGCCTGCCCAGTCGCCGAGCATGGCTTCCGGGCTGTCGGCGTTGGGGCCGATGACCGCGATCGTCCGCGGTGCGCCCTGGCTCGCGGCGCGGCCGGTTGTGTCCGAGGTCAGCCCGCCTTCGAGGGGCAGGATCCCCTCGTTGCGCAGCAGCACCAGGGAGCGCCGGGCGGTCTCGAGGTTGAGGTCGGCGTGTGCGCGGCAGCCGATCACCTGAGCCTGCCGCTCTGGGTCGGGGGCGCGGGGGTCCTCGAAGAGCCCGAGCTCGAACTTCAGCCGCAGAACCCGCCGTACCGCGTCATCGATCTGTTTCTCGTCGACCAAGCCGCGGGCGACCGCCTCCTGCGCGCCCTCGAAGAACTGCGGCGTGGCCATGATGAGGTCGTTCCCGGAGTTGACGGCGACCGCCGCCGCCTCGGCGTAGTCGGCGCAGGTCCGCTGGTCATAGACCATCCGGCCGACGTTGTCCCAGTCGGTCACCAGCGTCCCGGTGAAGCCCCACTCGCCCTTGAGCACATCGTTGATCAGCCACTGATTCGCGGTGATGGGCACGCCGTCGATCGACTGGTAGCCGAGCATGAAGCCGCGGCAGCCGGCCCGGGCCGCCTGCTCGAACGGGGGCAGGAACCACGAGCGCAGCTTGCGCGGGCTGAGCTCGGCTTCGCTCGCGTCGCGCCCGCCCAGGGTTTCGGAGTAGCCCGCGAAGTGCTTGGCGTATGCCAGCACGGCTGTCGGGTCGCTGAGGCCCTCGCCCTGGTAGCCGCGCACCATTGCCGCGCCGAGTTCGCCGATCAGGAAGGGGTCCTCGCCGAACGTCTCGTTGACCCGACCCCAGCGCAGGTCCCGGGTGATGCACAGCACCGGGGAGAACGTCCCGTGGATTCCGGTCGTCGCGATTTCGGTCGCGGACGCGCGGGCCACCCGGTGGAGCAGAGCAGGGTCCCAGGTGCAGGCCATGGCCAGCTGGGTCGGGAAGATGGTCGCGCCGGGCCAGAACGAGTGGCCGTGGATGGCGTCGTCGGCTGTCAGCAGCGGAATGCCGAGCCGTGTCCGCTGGGCCATTTTCATGGCCTCGGGCATCCGTTCGGGAGTCACATGCAGAACGGACCCGGCCAGCTTGGCCGACAGGATGTCCACCAGGTCCCCGTGTTGTGCGTCGAGCATCAGCAACTGCCCGACCTTCTCCGGCAGGGTCATCCGGGACAGCAAGTCGTCGATTCTCGCTTCCACGGACGCTTCCGGATCCAGGTACACGGCAGAGTGGACCGGCTGTCCCACGGTGTTCTCCAAGAGATGAGTCGTCACAGATCAGAGAGTTGATGGGCGACGCGAGTGCCTCGTCGCGCGCACGCTGCCGCCCTGCGCGGCGGGGCTCGCGTGCCGTCTGTCCGCCGCCCCGGGCGCAACCAGCACGGCATGGGGCGGCGGGGTGGGAGCCGGGGTGTCACTTCAGGCCGGTGGTGGCGATGCCGGCCACGAACTGGCGCTGGAAGAAGAGGAAGACGATCATCACCGGCAGTAGGACGACCATGGCGCCGGCGAGCAGGATGCCGAAGCGGGTGAAGGACTGTCCGCTGCTGGCCAGGGCGAGGCCGACGGGGAGGGTGTACTGGCTCTCGTTCTGTGCCACGACCAGGGGCCACAGGAAGTTGTTCCAGGAGCCGAGGAAGGTGATGATCCCGAGGGTGGCGAGGGCCGGCTTGGTCAGCGGCAGGATGATCTTCGCGAAGATGGCCAGTTCGCGGCAGCCGTCGACGCGGGCGGCGTCGATGAGTTCGTCGGGCAGGGTGGAGATGAACTGCCGCATCAGGAACACCCCGAAGGGGCCGGCCAGGAACGGCAGGATCAGCCCGAGCATGGAGCCGGTCAGCTGCATGTTGGACACCAGCACGTACAGGGGGACGAAGGTGACCAGGCCGGGGATCATGAGCGTCCCCATGACCAGCAGGAAAACGGCGCGCTGTCCGCGGAACTCCAGCTTGGCCAGGGCGTATCCGAGCATCGAGCAGAAGATGAGGTTCCCGGCGGTGACGGCGAGGGCCACGATCACGGAGTTGGCGAACATGCTCGTGAAGTCGAGCGTGCTGAACAGCTCACCGTAGTTGGCGGTCGTGGGCGCCGTGGGGAGCAGGACGGGCGGGACGCTGCGGATGTCGGCCTCGGGTTTGAAGGAGCCGGACAGCATCCACAGGAACGGCGCGATCATCAGGAGCAGGGCGCCCGCGAGCGGCAGATACAGCCAGGGCCGGCCCCAGGTCTGGCGGATGCGGCGACGCTTGAGGACGCGGTCGGTGCCCGGTTGTGCCGTGGGAAGGGTGGAGAGGGTGCTCATGGGTCGTCAGTCCTTGTCTCGCAGCACGCGGAACTGCAGCACGGTCAGCGCCACGATGAGGACGAAGACGACGTAGCTGGCGGCCGACGCCATCTCGTAATTGCCGTTGCCGAACTGCTTGTAGGCGTACAACGTGGCCGACAGGGTGGAGTCCAGCGGTCCGCCGTCGGTCATGACGAACGGTTCGTCGAAGAACTGCAGGTAGCCGATGCCGGTCGTGACGGCGGTGAGCAGCAGGGCGGGACGCAGGAGCGGGAAGGTGACGCGCCAGAACCGCTGCCAGGGCCCGGCGCCGTCGAGTTCGGCCGCCTCCATCAGGGACTGGGGCACGGACTGCAGCCCGGCCAGCATGATGATCATGACGGTGCCCAGGTTGCGCCATATGGCCATCAGGATCATGACGGGCAGGGCGAAGCGGGTGTCCGCCAGCCAGGCCGGGCCGTCGATCCCGAACCAGCCCAGGACGAGGTTCACCAGTCCCGCGCGGGGTTCGAGGAGCGTCTTCCACACCACCGCGACGGCCACGATGCTGGTGATCACCGGGAGGTAGAAGCCGACCCGGAAGACGGCCCGGAAGCGGCGGATGCCCCGGTCGAGGGCGACCGCCGCGGCGAGCCCGGCGGCCAGGGTGAGGGGCAGGGCCACCAGGACGAACACGGCGGTGTTGCGCAGGGCCGTGAAGAACTGATCGTCCTGGAAGAGCCGCACGTAGTTGTCGAAGCCGACGAACGACACGTTCAAAGGGGTGCGCAGGTCGGCGCTCTGCGTGTCGGTCAAACTCATCAGCAGCGACCACACCACCGGCAGCAGCATGAAGGCCGCGAACAGCGCGAGGAAGGGCCCGGCGAGGAGCCAGGCGGCCCGGGCCTGCCTGCCGCGCGCCGGGCTCCGGAACGTGAGGCCTCGGCGATCGGCACTCCGCTCCGGCCCTCCGGTGCTCTGCTTGCCGGTGTCGCCCCGCCCGGGGAGCGTATTCGTGGACATGGATGTCATCCGTCCCTACGAGGGGTGCTCATGGCGGTGGCGCTCAGCGGCCGGTGCCGATGGAAGTGGCCTTGGACTGCAGCGTCTTCTGCACCTCGGCGACGGTGGCCTTGCCGAGCGTCAGCTTCTCCAGTTCGGAGTCGATGGTGTCGGCGATCTGCTGCCAGGTCGTGATGGCGGGCGGCGCCTTGCTGACCTCGAGCTGATCGGCGAACGCCTTCAAGTTCTCGTCCTCGGTCAGCTTCCCCTCCGTCCACGCCTGGGGCGAAGGAGGCAGGCTGCCGGTGGCCTTGGAATAGGTCGCGAGGTTGGCGGGCTCGGTCAGGAACTGGGCGAACTTCCATGCCGCGTCGGGGTTCTTGGCCTCCTTGAACACCGCCAGGTCGCTGCCGCCGGCGAACCCGGCGGGCTGCTTGGTGTACGGCATCGGCATGGTCTTCCACTTGCCGTCCAGCTCCGGGGCGTCCTTGTGGAGGCTGCCGCCGGCCCACGCACCCTCCTGGTAGACGGCGATCAGCCCGTCCCGGAAGCCCTGCACGTTGTCCGACCTGTCGGTCGGCGCCAGGCCCTGCTTGGGGACGCTCGCGTAGTCCTCCAGCGCCTTGGCGACCTCGGGCGAGTCGAAGGTGAACTTCCCGGTCTTGGCGTCGTAGATGTCACCGCCCTGCTGCCAGACCATCGGCACCCAGAAAATCCAGGAGTTGAAGCCCATCACCAGCCCGCTGGCATGGCGCAGCTTGGGGTTCTCCTTGCCGGCGGTGGCCTGGACGGCCTCCAGGTCCTTCAGGTATCCGGCCCGGTCGCCGGCCAGGGCGCCCTTGATACCGGCCTTCTTGGTGATGTCGGTCCGGTAGAAGACCGCTTGGGTGTCGGCGATGAACGGGACGCCGTAGGAGATGCCCTTGTACTTGGTGGTGTCCCACTGGCCGGGGTAGAAGTCCGAGGACTTGATCGACGTCGGGGTGCCCTGGAAGCCGTTCAAGGCGGCCATCTCGGCCATCCAAGTGCTGCCCACCATGGACATGTCCGGCGTGTTGCCGCCGGCTATCGCGGTGGTCAGCTTGTCGTGGGCGCCGTCCCACGGGACCGCGGTGATCTTGACGTCTGCGTCCGGGTTCTCCTGCTCGAACTTCTTGGCCAGTTCCTTCAGGTCTTCGTCGGGGTCACCCATGGACCACATGACCACCGTCCCCTTGGCCTTGCCCGCGCCGATCTTGGCGGGCGCATCGTTGCCGGGACCGGAGTCCTCGCTCCGGCCGCAACCGGTGGCCACGAGGGCTGCCGTGACGGTGACGCACAGGGTCTGGACGGTTCTGACAGCGTGACGGGTATTGATACGCATGATGCGGCTCCTTGCCGTTGAGCGATACAGGCGCGGGGGGGGCTGAGGGTGAGAGCGGGCGGACGCCCGGATGGGCCGGCGCACGGGTGGGGACCGTCTGCGGTGACAGCGGCATCGGCGGTCAGCCGCAGGGCGCGGCTGGAGCTTCCGACGCGGAGTGGGTAGGACCGGGCGGGGTGGGCCAGGCGTGCCGCTCGGTGTCCCGGGTCAAGAACGCGCGAGCGGAAGGGTGCATGTGGGCGGTGCCGCATGAACGCGTGTGCAGCCGCCATGGTTGCGAGGAAGGCGAGGCCGACGTGGGTCGCCGAGATTTCAAGGAGACGGGGGGCGGTGCGTCACCGGCGACGCACCGCCCGGCTGCGAGGTGCCATCGCGTACGCACCGCGATGACGTCGCGTCAGTTCGAGCTCGGCTCTAACGTCGAACCACGGATCACGAGGCTGGTGGGAATGATGCGCGAAGGGGCGGCCTCGGGCGATCTGCGCACGTGGTCGAGCAGCAGACGCGCCGCTGCCTCACCCATTTCCCGCATCGGCTGGCGGATGGTGGTCAAGGCCGGATAGGTGTACGACGCCAGCTCGACGTCATCGAAGCCCACAACGGCAACATCCCGCGGAATCTTGAGGCCGGCCTCGTGCAAGGCCGCGAGCACGCCGGCCGCCGAGGGGTCGTTGTGCCCGAAGACCGCGTCGAACTCCACGCCGTCCGCGAGAGCTTGCGCCACCACGCTCCGGGCGGTCTCGAACAGGAAGTCGCCGCAGATGATGCTGCGCGGGTCGAGCTCGATCCCGGCCTGCGCATAGACGTCGACGAAGCCGCCCAGCCGTTCCCGGGTGCAGCCGTACTCGTCGGGACCGGTCACCACCAGAGGGCGACGGCGGCCGAGGTCCAGCAGGTGGCGCGCCGCCTGCTCACCGCCCTCCCGGTTGGTGGTGGCCACGTAGGGGAATCCCGGCCGCTGGAAGCGGTCGTCTATCAGCACCACCGGCAGTCCGGCTTCGTGCAGTTCCGTGATGGCCGCCAGGGCCCCCTCGGGCTCTATCACCAGCAGGCCGTCGAACGACTTGGCGGCGACCTGCAGGCCCAGCCTGCGCAGTGACTCCTCACCACGGTTCACGGTCAGCATGCGCAGTCCGAAGCCCTCGGCCTCCAGCGTCTCGATGACCGCCTGCACGATGCCGGCCCAGGCCCAGGCCATATCAGGGACCAGCATGCCGATCATCTGTGTCGTGCCGCGTGCCAGCCCCACTGCCCCGGCGCTCGGCACATAGCCGAGCTCCGAGATCGCCTTGCGGACCTTCACGACGGTGTTCTCGTGGATCTCGCCCTTGCCGTTCAGCACCCGCGAGACCGTCGTCTTGCTGACGCCGGCCCGCGTGGCCACGTCGGCGATAGTGACTCCCATGTCACCTCCCCTCCCTTCCTGCAGAGGCGGAAGACTTCCCTCCCGCACCGAAGGTCCGATCGTACAGAGACCCGTGGAACCGGTACCGGGAGCAGTCCCGGAACCGGTTTCGGTACCGGTTCCGGAAGTGAAGCACCGAGAGGCCCTACCGGTCAACACCCCGGAAACAACTCGTTAACGCGGCCGATCTCGATCTCGCACGATGCCGCGGAAGCCTGCCGGCTGCCACCTAAATCACCGCTCTGACCTGCGCGGTTGCCGACTCCAACCCGCCATGGCCGAGCTCGTTGGCGCGGATGCCGACCGCCGACGACGCCCGACGGACCGCAGACCCGTCCCGGAGCAATCGCGCCCGCACCGTTGACGCGCTGGCCGGATTGCCCTTCATAATCGGGCACTCGCTGTCATCGATGACATAAATCATCGTTGCCACCCCAGTCGGCTGCGTGGACGTCGACGCCGCTGGGATGTCACTTTTTGGTCCATCCGCGCCGGGGCCGCAGTCAGTGCTGCGCCGACGAGCCGCGGGACTAGGAGACACCATGAGCTCTGCACGCGTATCCCGGCATGCCCGCATACGGATGATGGCGGCGGTGGCGACCGTCTGCGCACTGTCCGCAGCGCCGCTGGCTCCTTCAGCCGTCGCTGCCGACACCCCGCCGTACACCGAGACCTACAGACCCCAGTTCCACTTCACTCCGGAGAAGAACTGGATGAACGACCCCAACGGCCTCGTGTACTACAAGGGCGAGTACCACCTCTTCTACCAGTACAACCCGAACGGCAACTCCTGGGGCGACATGTCCTGGGGGCATGCGGTGAGCAAGGACCTCGTGCACTGGGAGGAGTTGCCGCTCGCCCTGTCGCACGACGACGAGGAGATGGTGTTCTCCGGCAGCGCGGTCGTCGACTGGAACAACACCACCGGTTTCGGCACGAAGAAGAACCCGCCCATGGTGGCGATCTACACCAGCGCCTACAAGGACGGCGGCAAGCAGGCCCAGTCGCTCGCCTACAGCACCGACCGGGGCCGCACCTGGACCAAGTACCAGGGCAATCCCGTCATCGACATCGGCTCCAACAACTTCCGCGACCCCAAGGTCCAGTGGCACGCATCGACCAAGAGCTGGCTGATGACCGTGTCGCTGTCCGCCGAGCACAAGGTGCGGTTCTACTCGTCCAAGAACCTCAAGAACTGGGACCTGCTCAGCGATTTCGGACCGGCTGGCGCGACGGGCGGCGTGTGGGAATGCCCCGACCTGTTCCCTCTGGCGGTCGACGGCGACAAGAACAACATCAAGTGGGTCCTGGTCGTCAACATCAACCCCGGTGGTATCGCGGGCGGTTCGGCCGCCCAGTACTTCATCGGCGACTTCGACGGCAAGAAGTTCACCGCCGAGGACAAGGGCACCTACACCCCGCCGACCGGCGAGGTCGTGCAGGACTTCGAGAGCGCCGGCTTCGGTGAGTGGACGACGACCGGAGCCTCGTTCGGCCAGGGACCGGCAGCCGGGGCGGTGGACGGGCAGGGGGCCGTCACCGGCTTCAACGGCAAGGGCCTCGCCAACAGCTTCCACGGCGGTGACGGGACCACCGGCACTCTCAGCTCGCCCGAATTCACCGTCGACAGCCCCTACTTGAACTTCAAGGTCGGTGGCGGGCGGCATCCGCACGAGGCCGGAACCGTCATGGACAGGACTCCGCCCGAGGGCACGGTCCTCGCCGACTTCGAAGGCGGAACGTACGGCGGCTGGACGGCGACCGGGGACGCTTTCGGCACCGCACCGGCCACGGGCACCCTCCCCGACCAGGGACAGGTCTCCGGCTTCCTGGGAGACGGGCTGGCCAACACCTTCCTGAACGGCGACGCCAGTACCGGCACCCTCACCTCGTCCGAGTTCACCATCGACAAGAAGCACATCAACTTCCTCATCGGCGGCGGCAACCACCCGACCGACTACGACAACCCGACCGCCGTCGAACTCCTCGTGGACGGCCAAGTGGTGCGCAGCGCCACCGGAAAGGACGCCGAGGCACTCAACTGGGCGTCCTGGGACGTCAGCGATCTCGCCGGCAAGAAGGCGCAGATCAGGATCGTCGACAACAACAGCGGCGGCTGGGGCCACCTCAACGTTGACCACATTGTGCTGTCCGACACCCAGGCCCCGCGCGTCTCCCAGGAGACGTCCGTCAACCTGCTCGTCGACGGCAAGGTCGTCCGCAGCGCGACCGGCGCCGACAGCGAGACCCTGGACTGGGCCTCCTTCGACCTGCGCCCATATGCCGGCAAGAAGGCGCAGATCCAGATCCTCGACATGAACACCGCCGGCTGGGGCCACATCCTGGCCGACCAGTTCACCGAGGCTGACAAGCCCGCCAAGTCCGTCGTACAGCGCGCCGACTGGGCCGACTACGGCAAGGACTACTACGCGGCGGTGTCCTGGGAGAACGCACCGGGCGGCAAGCGGCACATGATCGGCTGGATGAACAACTGGGACTACGGCCAGTCCGTCCCCACCTCCCCCTGGCGCAGCGCGCAGAGCGTGCCGAGGGAGATGGCCCTGCGCACCGTCGACGGCCAAGTCCGGCTGACCAGCAAGCCGGTGGGCAGCCTGGAATCCCTCCGGCAAAAGCGCCCGGCGACCGCGACCGGCGTCACCGTCAAGAGCACCTCCAAGCCCCTGATCGGCCCCACGGCCAAGGGCAAGGCGCTCGACATCGAGGCGACCTTCTCCCTCAAGGACGCCGACCGATTCGGCCTGAAGGTGCGCACCGGCGCGGGCGGCGAGGAGACTGTCATCGGCTACGACACCACGGCCGAGGAGCTGTACGTCGACCGCACCCGCTCCGGCGCCGTCGACTTCAACAGCACCTTCCCCGGCGTCCAGACCGCACCCCTGAAGGCCAAGAACGGCAAGGTCAAGCTGCGTATCCTCGTCGACTGGTCGTCCGTCGAAGTCTTTGGCGGCAACGGCGAGGCCGTGATCACCGACCAGATCTTCCCCGACCCCTCCAGCACCGGCGTCGAGGTCTTCGCCGAGGGCGGCACCGCCACCCTCGACCAGATGCGGGCGTGGCAGCTGAAGTCCATCTGGCGGTGACGAGCCGCAGGTCCGCGCGCCGGTCGGCCAGGAGCGGCTGCCGGCGCGCGGCTGACACTGGGTTGACTCGATGGGAGAGTGCCCTTGGAGAACTGCTCAGAAGTGGGTGGTGATCCCGAAGGTCTGCCGGAGCTGGGCCATGTCGCGACGGTCGTGATCAGCAGGTTCATAGCCCTGGTGGAAGTAGACCTGCTGCTCGGGAGACAGACACGGGACGGTCGCCCCGAGGATCGTGCCAGTGACGAAGCACGAGCCGGGATAGGCGAACGGGCGCTCAGGGTCGGGTGACGCCTGCACGGCGGATCCGTCCTCGGCAAAGATCAGAGGGTGAAGATCGATCTCCCGGTCGTGAGGGTCGGTGACGACGAACCGCACGGGGCGCCAATCGAGGGTCTCGACGAACCCGGCGTCCGCGAGAGCCGCCACGACGGCCGCTTCCTGGTTCCTGCGGTGCATCAGGTCCAGGTCACGGTGCTGGCGGGTTTGCTCGCCGACCAGGGCGTCGATGCCCCAGCCACCGCCGATCCAGATGTCGACGTCCGCGTTCCGCAGCACGGCGAGGATGGACAACACATCGTCGGCCTTCATCACCTCACGCACGCTAGCGGTGATCACGTGGGCGGGCGAGTGGATTTGCAGTCGATCTCCCCGCGCTCCAGCTCCGCGTCGCCGCCGGTGTTCAACGCTCGTCACGAATGCGTGGCCAGCGGATCGAGGAACGTCAGGACCGAGGCGTCCTCCTCGATCAGCGGAGTGAGGGCGACGTTGAACGGACCGCCGTACGGGGCATCCAGGTGCGTCTGGAAGGCGTCCTCGTCCCGGTAGACCTCGAAGATCCAGTAGGCGCGCGGGGCGGCCGCCTTGGTGTAGACGTCGAAGGCCAGGTTGCCTTCCTCTTCGCGCACTTTCAGGGCGTAGTCCCGGATCAGACGGGCGACCTCGTCCTCCGCTCCCTCTCGGGCGGTGAACTCGGCGAGCAGGGTTTTCGTCATGGTTTCGGGTCCTTGTCAGTGGGTGGAGTCGAGGTGCCGGACGACGGTCTTTTCCATCGCGAACCTTGCCAACTGGCTCTCCCATGGCGGGTTGGGGCCGGCAACCGAGCAGGTCAGGGCCGCGACCTGCGTGGCGATCAGGCAGGCTGCCTCGACATCGCCGAGACGCAGGTCCGTCAGCCTGCCGCCGAGGAGTCCGCGGGTGCCGAGGTGGTGCAGCAGTCCGGCGGTGAACGAGTCCCCCGCACCGACTGTGTCGACGACCTGCGTCGCCACTGCGGGGACCTGCACCCGTTCCCCGTCGAGTGAGGCCAGGGCGCCATCGGCACCGCGCGTGATCAGGACGAGCCGCGCACCCGCTTCATGCCAGGTGTCGCACGCCTGCTCGGGCGGCGTCCCGGGCAGCAGGAGTTCCAGGTCGTCCTCGCTCAGCCGCAGCACATCCGCGAGGCCGCACCAGTGCGCCAGCCGGGCGCGGTAGACCTCGGGGTGCACCAGGAGCGGGCGGACGTTGGGGTCGATGCTGATGGTGGCCCGGGAGGCGGCCGCTGCCAGGAAGTCCTCCACCACCGCCGCCCCGGGTTCCTTGACCAGGGCCAGCGATCCGGTGTGTACGCAAGCGGTGTCGGCCAGGTCCACCCCGGCCAGTTCCGCGCTCGTCCACTGCCAGTCGGCGGTGGCCTGCGCGTGGAAGGAGAACGTGGCCTGGCCCTGGGTGTCCAGCTCGGCCACGGCCAGCGTGCTGGGCTCGGCGGCCTCGACGGCGTGCGACAGGTCCACCCCGGATGCCTCCAGGTGGGCCCGGAAGAGGCGGCCGAACACGTCGCCGGACAGGCGCGCGAGGAAACGGGCCGGAGTTCCCAGCCGGGCCAGGGCCACCGCGGTGTTGGCGGGTCCGCCGCCCGGCAGCACCCGCAGGGCGAGTTCGTTCCGGGTACTTGCGGGTTCGGTGAACGCGTCGGCGACGCACTCTCCCAGGACGGTGATCTGACGCGGGGTCATGGGCTGCTCCTTTCTTGGAACGCGCCGGCAAAACGGGCACGTGGCGGGCAGTCGCTGGATGGCTTCGGGCGGGAGACGGCTGCGGGCGTTGCCGATTTGTGACGGGCGCAAGGCATTGACGTTGCCTGGAGGCGGAGTCCATCATCCTGGCCAAGCAGTGTCAACGATGACATAAGTCAACGATGACACCTCGGGACGGCATGCCCCGATGCCGGCCGCTCGCCCGCAATCCCGCAGGAGTCGTTCATGTCACGCATCTCTCGTCTGCCCTCCTCCTTGCTCAGAGCCGCCGCCTGCACGGGTGTCGCAGCCCTCGCCCTGACCGCCTGTGGATCCGGATCCGAATCGGGCAGCGCGAGCGCCGGATCGGGCAGCGTCAAGGTCGGCCTGATCACCAAGACCGACACCAACCCGTTCTTCGTGAAGATGAAGGAGGGCGCTGAGAAGGCCGCCAAGGAGAACGGTGTCGAACTGTCCACCGCGGCGGGCAAGTTCGACGGGGACAACGCCGGTCAGGTCACCGCCATCGAGAACATGGTCGCCGCCGGGGTGAAGGGCATCCTGATCACGCCCAGCGACTCCAAGGCGATCGTGCCGGCGCTCGAGAAGGCCAAGGCCAAGGGTGTTCTGGTCATCGCCCTGGACACCCCGACCGAGCCGGAAAGCGCGGTCGACGCCCTCTTCGCCACCGACAACGTCAAGGCGGGTGAGCTGATCGGCGAGTACGCCAAGGCCGTCATGAAGGGCAAGTCGGCGAAGATAGCCACCCTCGACCTCGCGCCGGGCGTCTCTGTCGGCGTCCAGCGGCACAGCGGCTTCCTGAAGGGCTTCGGCGCCACCGACAAGGACGTCGTCTGCGCCCAGGACACCGGCGGCGACCAGGCCAAGGGCCAGACCGCGATGGAGAACTGCCTCCAGAAGGCGCCCGACATCAACGTCGTCTACACCATCAACGAGCCGGCCGCCCTGGGCGCGTACACAGCGCTGAAGGCCAAGGGCCGGGAGAAGGACGTGCTGATCGTCTCCGTCGACGGCGGCTGCACCGGCACTCAGGCCGTCAAGGACGGCAAGATCGCCGCGACCTCGCAGCAGTACCCGCTGAAGATGGCCGCCGAGGGCGTCAAGGCCGTCGTGACGTACGCCAAGGACGGCAAGAAGGCGTCCGGTTACACCGACACGGGCGTCACCCTGATCTCCGACAAGGCGCAGGACGGTGTCACGTCCAAGGACACCGCCTTCGGCCTGGAGAACTGCTGGGGCTGAGCCGCCGACCCCAGCTGCCGCCGTAGCCGCCGTAGTAGCTGCCGCCGTTCGAAACCCCTCAGCGGGGCGGCCGGCCCCTCCTCCCCGACCGGGGACGGCCGCCCCTCGTCCTCTTGCCGTCCGACAAGGACCGACAAGGACTTGAGTCTTCCGACAAGGACCTCGCATGACTGCCACGTCCACGCCGCCCTCCACGTCCACGCCGTACGCCGAGCTCAAAGCACCGACCACCGTCCGTAGACTGCTCACGCAACCGACCACCGGCCCGCTGGTCGCCCTTTTCCTGGCCTGTGTCTTCTTCTCCGTCTCGACCGACCAGTTCCTCACCGGCGGGAACTTCTCGCTGATCGTGCAGCAGGTCATGGTCGTCGGCACCCTCGCCATCGGCCAGACGCTGATCATCCTCACCGCGGGCATCGACCTGTCTTGCGGCGCGGTGATGGCGTTCGGCAGCATCGTGATCGCCAAGATGGCCGCCGAGGGCTCCCTGCCCCCGCTCGCCGCCATCGCCCTGGGCCTGGTCGTCTGCGGCGGCTTCGGGCTACTCAACGGGGCGTTGGTGCAGAAGATCCCACTGCCGCCGTTCATCGTCACCCTCGGCATGCTCAACGTGGCGTTCGCGCTGACCCACATCTACTCCGAGGAGCAGACGGTCACCAACCTGCCGGGACCGCTGACGGCGCTCGGGCAGACCTTCCCGCTCGGCGGCACCGACATCACCTACGGCTCCCTGGTCACCATCGCCCTGTTCCTCCTCCTCGCCTACGCCTTGAGCAACACTGGCTGGGGCCGGCACGTCTACGCACTGGGCAACAGCCCGGAAGCGGCACGGCTGAACGGCATCCGCACCTCCCGACTGACCATCGGCGTCTACACCGCGGCCGGCGTCCTCTACGGCATCGCCGCCCTGCTGCTCATCTCCCGCACGGGAGTCGGCGACCCCCAGGCGGGACAGACCGACAACCTCGACAGCATCACCGCCGTGGTCCTCGGCGGCACGAGCCTCTTCGGCGGACGCGGTTCGGTCCTGGGCACCTTCATCGGCGTCCTCATCGTCGGCGTCTTCCGCAACGGCCTGCAGCTGATGGGCGTCGCCTCCATCTACCAGACCCTGATCACCGGCGTCCTGGTGATCCTCGCGGTGACCATCGACCAGCTCTCCCGGAAGAAGGCCCGATGACCGCCACCTCCTCCCCCACCCCAGTGCTGCAGGCCCGCGGTCTGGTCAAGCGCTACGGCCAGGTCATCGCCATCGACGGCGCCGACTTCGACCTGCTGCCCGGCGAGGTCCTCGCCGTCATCGGCGACAACGGAGCCGGCAAGACCAGCCTCATCAAGGCCCTCACCGGCGCCGTGGTTCCCGACGCGGGCGAGATAAGGCTCAACGGAAAACCGATCCAGTTCTCCGGGCCGCAAAGTGCCCGTGCCCACGGCATCGAGACGGTCTATCAGGACCTTGCCGTGGCAGCTTCCATGGACATCGCGTCCAACATGTTCCTCGGCCGCGAACTGCGCCGCCCCGGCATCCTCGGCAGCGTCTTCCGCATGCTCGACAAGAAGCGCATGCGCCAGGAAGCCGCCGAGCACATGGCCGACCTGAAGATCGGCCTGCGCTCGCTGACGCAGTCGGTCGAGACCCTCTCCGGCGGACAGCGGCAGGCCGTCGCCGTCGCCCGTTCCGTCGCCTGGGCCCGCAGCGTCGTCGTCATGGACGAACCCACCGCCGCTCTCGGCGTCAAGGAGTCCGGTCAGGTCCTGGACCTCATCCGCCGCGTCCGGGACAAGGGCATGCCGGTCGTCCTGATCAGCCACAACATGCCGCACGTCTTCGAGATCGCCGACCGGATCCACGTCCACCGGCTGGGCCGGCGCGCCGCGGTGATCAAGCCGTCCGACTATTCCATGGCGGAGGTCGTCGCCATCATGACCGGCGCGCTCACCGTCGATGAGGCCGGAGCTACTGTCGTAGCAGATTCGGAGGCCGCGAAGGCCGCCGGAGTCCAGGCCACCTGACAGCACAACCCCGCTCTCACGGCTTCCGGCCGAGGCCGCGGCCGGAACCGACGAGCACAGGAGACTGTTTCCTCCATGGCAGCGCACCGCCGTCCCACCCTGGCCGACGTCGCACGAGAAGTCGGCGTCAGCGCCAAGACAGTCTCGCGCGTCCTCAACGAGGACGGACCCGTCTCGCCGCAGACGCGGGAAGAGGTACTCGCCGCGGTGGCCAAGCTTGGCTTCCAGCCGAACCTCATGGCGCGCAACATCCGCGTCGGCGGCCCGGACACCACCATCGGCCTGGTCATCCCCGACCTCGCCAACCCCTTCTTCGGAGCCGTGGCCCGCGCCATCGAGGACACGGTCGGCGACCGCGGCCTGACCCTGCTCATGGGCTCCTCCGCCGACGACCCCGACCGCGAACGCGCCCTGACGGCCAAGTTCCTCGCCCGCCGCGTCAGCATCCTGATCGTCGTGCCGTCCGTCGGCGCCGACCACTCCCCCCTCAAATCCCACCGTACGGCGGGGCTGCCCATCGTCTTCCTCGACCGACCAGGAGTCGGCCTGTCCACGGACAGCATCGTCAGCTCCAATCGCGCGGGCGCCCAATGCGGCGTCGCCCACCTGATCGCCCACGGGCACCGCCGCATCGGATTCATCGGCGACCTGCCCGTCAAGCTGTACACCCGCCGCGAACGCCTCGCCGGATACCGCGCGGCCCTGCAAGAAGCCGACATCCCCTACGATCGCTCCCTGGTCGCCAGCGCACACGACCAGCGGGGTGCCGAGGCCGCGACTTCCCAACTCCTCGAACTGGCCGATCCCCCCACGGCTCTGTTCGCCGGAAACAACATCATGGCGCTCGGCATCGTCGCCGAACTCGCCCGCGGCAAGCGCAAGAACGTAGCCGTCGTCGCCTTCGACGACGTATCACTCGCCGAAGCACTGGAACCGGCCCTGACCGTCGTCGCGCAGGACCCCGAAGAAATCGGCCGCAGCGCCGCGGCCACCGCCCTGGCCCGGCTCGACGGCGACCGCTCCCGGGCGCGCACCATCACCGTTCCCACCCGGCTCATCGTCCGAGGCTCCGGGGAGCAACCCGCGCCCAAGCCATAGGCCACTTGCCCACCAAAGGGGTCGCATGGCGAGTGGGGCGGTGTTGGCGCCGCTCATGCCGCCGCCGAAGCCCGATGGGCGACCACCCAAGCATCCGCAGCGGGAGATCGTCGATGCACTTGGCTACTTTGACCGCGCCCATGCCCTGTCTTCCTCATGGCCCGCAAGCCAGGCCAGTACTCTCACCACCGCCTGGGCCTGCTGATTCTGTACCGTTTCGACATCCGACCGGTCCGCGACAGTGACTTCGCTGCGGACGGCGAGAGCGTCGCCCTTCGCGATCGGAGGTGGCGGTTGATTCGTGACACCGAACGGGAGGACGATCCTGCACACGGCTTCGCCGGTTCGGCCGTCGTAGCGCACCGTCAGGCGCAGAGTGTCGAAGAGCGGGCGGGACAGCTCGTCCGGCAGGCACGCCTCGCGCCCGGCGTGTGCCGGCCCCGGAGGGCTTCAGTAGGCCCACCGTGGCCAGCAGCAAGAGCCCGTCCACGGACAGCGGCCACAACGAAGCACTGACCTCATCCGCCCCACCCTGCAGCGCGAACTCACGCTGGTGAACATACGAGGCATACGCGGCGACCCCGGCAACGACCAGAGCGCACAGAGACCGAATCCATGCGTCCAGGTTGGAGCCCCGGCCCTCGGCGGACCCCTGCATGCAGTCGGTGACATCGCTCATCGAACCCACCGCCCGGCACCGTGCCCCAGTGCACAACGCGTGCACACTTGCGCGGGAACTCCCGGGAACTCGCAGGTAGAAGCGGGATGCACCCTGACACGACGAAGGGCCCCGACCAGGCCATAAGCCCAGGTCAGAACCCTGCCGGCAGACGAGTCGGGCTGTACGCCGGATACAGTCCCGCCTGGTACAAAAACGTGAATTTCCGCAACTCAAGTCATCCCGGACTGCCCGGCGTAGTGGCGTCCAGGAGGTTGCGAAGGTGGTGGACGCAGGCTGTGGCAACGGCTCGGGGATCCCACTACAGCTCGAGCGCGGTCCTGCCGTCAACCAACGGCTTCACCTCGAAGTGCGGTTGGAACGGCGATGCGATGGGTGTGACCGGTATACGGCGAACGGTATGTCCAGGCACCTTGATCTGTGCGGTAGCGACGTTCTGGTAGGTCATGGCGGCCTGGAACACGGGGGGTGTACCCGGTCGTCTTCTGGTCGGTGCGAGGCCCATCAAGTCCTGCATGGAGAGCGGGATCCGGGATGGACCTGAGCCACTGATGTCGCACCTCCGAGGACCCTGTGAACCGCACCGGGATCGGGCGCACGAAGTAGCCGACGACGTCCTCATGCACTTCCTCCCGGCCCGCGTAATAGGAGCCGACGCAGAAGTCGGGTGTCCCGGTCACCATGCGCAATGCCGTGGCGAACCACGTCAGGAAACCGGCGTGCAGGTCTCCCCCGGAGGCCGATGCGAGCCGGTGCGTCCACATCAGCCTGTGGGGCCTGCGCCTGAAGATCTGCCAGAGCTTCGACCAGTGGGCCGACGTCCGCCCCATGCACTTCCTGCCCGGCGTGCGGAGCCCGCTGCGCAAGGCCGACGACACCGAGCTCGACTGGGTCATCGTCCGTGAGAACAATGAGGGCGAGTACGCGGGGCTGGGCGGCCGCAACCTCTCCGCCCGCGGACACGGCGGTGAAGTCGCCGTGCAGTCGGCCCTGTTCACCGAGGTGGGCTGCCAGCGGATCATGCGGTTCGCCTTCGACCTGGCCCGGATCAGGGCCCGCGCCCGCGCCCGCCGCAAGGTCTCCTCGGTCACCAAGAGCAACGCTCAGCAGTACGGGACGGTCCTGTGGGACGACGCCTTCAAGCGCATCGCCCTCGACTACCCGGACGTGGAGACCGAGAGCGTCCTCGTCGACCCGACGTCCACGAAGTTCGTACTGAGGCCCGAGGACCTCTCGGTCATCGTCGCCTCCAACCTCAACGCCGAGATCCTCTCCGACCTCGGCAGCGCGCTGACCGGCAGCCTGGGCCTGGCCCCGAGCGCCGACCTCAACCCCGAGCGCCGCTTCCCGAGCATGCTTCCGAGCCCGTCCACGGCTCCGCCCCCGACATCGCGGGACAGGGCCTGGCCAACCCGATCGGCGCGGTCGGCAGCGCCGCGCTGATACTGGAGCACCTCGGCCTCCCCGACCAGGCGGCCCGCCTCCACAAGGCCATCCAGGCCACGACCGCCGCCGGCGTCCTCACCCGCGACGTCGGCGGCACAGCCACGACCGAGGACGTAACCAAGGCCCTCGTCGACGCGCTGAACTGACGGCGGACGGGGACGGGGTCTCCTGCGCGCCACCGACGGGGATCCCCTGGAACGGCGACCGACGGCTCCGTGCGGCGGCGGTCGTCACCGCGTTCCGGTGCGCGTCGCGTCGCCGACGGGTCACTCCGCCACGTAGGTGCAGCGGGTCCACACGAAGACCCGCAGTTCGCGGTCGTCGACCACCGTCGTCTCGGAACTGGCCTCGAAGTGCTCGTAGCGATTGCCGCACAGCAACTTGACCTTGTCCACGTCGAGGTCGGGCAGAAAGCGCAGCCGTTCCTCGTCGGCGATCGCCGTGCGAATCCCGCCGCGGAGAAAAACGTTGGGGGCGCCATTGTCGTCCATGATTTTCCTCACCCTCTGGACCAGCCGCTCGCGGCCGGAACCGGGTCGCTCGACCACGGCCGTCCTCAACTCCCGGTCAGTCGAAGGACTTCCGTCGAGCGTAAGCGGAGCGAAGGGAGGAGGGGTACGAGGGAGGGCGTCCTTATCCGCCCGATACGGAAGGTCTACCAATGCTGGTAGCGCCGACGCGGTTTCCCGGGCAAGCCGTCCGCCGCCTCATGCGCCGCGGGAACTACCCATTCTGATGGTGGTGCATTGTGAACGGCATCGACAGTATGGAGGTGGTCCAGAGCTCGCCGGTCGAATGAATAGCGAGGTGGCCCCTTGAGTGTCGTGCTTCTCCTGAACGGTCCCAACCTGGGCGTCCTGGGGCGACGCGAGCCGGAGATATACGGCACCGATACGCTGGCCGACATCGAAGCGGCGGTCGCCGAGGAGGTGAGCGTCCAGGGGTGGGAAGTTCTCTCGATCCAGCACGACGGGGAGGGAGATCTCGTCGGCGCGATTCACGGGCACTGTGACACCACTGTCGGGGCCATCATCAATCCCGGTGCGCTCATGATTGCCGGATGGAGTCTTCGCGACGCGCTGGCAAGCTATTCCCCGCCCTGGGTCGAGGTGCATCTCAGCAACGTATGGGCCCGCGAACAATTTCGCCACGAATCGGTGATCGCCCCTCTGGCAAGCGGCGTGGTGGTCGGCCTGGGAGCCTTCGGCTATCGTCTGGCCGCCCAGGCCCTGTTGCATCTGTCCGGGCAACGCCGCGTGGCCTGAGTGGGTTATACGGCTGGGACGGTGGGCATAGGCTTGATGGCCGGATATCTACGACTCCATGACCCAGGGCTGCGAAACATCCTCGTAACAATGGCCCACACTTTCACCGCGTAGATATATCTGCGGCTACGGTGAGTCCCGCGCGGTCGGTGACGGTGCGGAGCCGAGCCGAAAGCCGATTCCACGTTTGGTCTCGATCCACTCGTAGGAGCCGAGCTTCTGGCGCAGCGCCCCGATATGGACGTCGAGCGTCCGCGTCGAGCCGAACCAATGATCTTTCCACACCCGAGAGATGATGGCTTTGCGGGTGTGCACGGTGTCGGGGTCCTCCATCAGCATGGAGAGCAGATCGAACTCCTTTGGGGTCAGCTGGATCTGCCGACCGTCGAGGGTGACATCCCGGTTGCGCAGATTCAGACGCAGCGACCCCACGATCAATGTCTCCCCGGTCCGGGCCAGCGGCCTGTGGACCTGCCGATGGGTCATGAAATTACGCGATCTCCGTATGACGGCATCCATACTCGCTTTCAACTCGTGGAGCGAGTCCGATTTGACGACGCAGTAGTCCGCTCCGGCATTCAGCGCAAGCACCCGGTCGATCTCGTTGACACACGGTGCGAGAATAACGATCGGCACGGAGGTCTGCGTGCGGATCCTCTTACAGACCTCATGACTGTCCAGGCCCGGCGTGGAAGTGTCGAAGAGCAACAGGTCGAAATCAGCGAAGTTCTCCAGGGCCTCGCTGCTCGTGGCTGCCATAATGATGGTGTATTTCGCGGGGAGCGGCGGGTTGTGCAAGGCGATGTTCAGTCCTGCATCATTGCTTACCAACAGAACGCGGACGGATGGCTTTCCCAAAACATTCCCCCCTCGTTTTCCGTCAAGACTATCCGGGTTCCACTGGTAAAACCTACCCGGCTCCATTGATCCGATCTGAAGACATACCCGGCTCCTATTGGTCCGAAACGGAAGCTGTTGTGGCCCGTTGATCTCCGCGTGCGTGAACTGACAGAGGGCGCAGGACAGTTGTCGCCGAGTGCGCCGGAGGCGCCGTGCGGATGCGGGCGTCGAACAGCGGGCGCAGGCGAAGCGACGGCGAGCGCGAGGCGATCGCGGTCCGGTCACGCGAGTGACGTGCCGCTTCCGGGATCATCTCTCAGCCGTGCCCGACCCGCCTCACACCGTGACCCGACACCGACGGACGAGCTCCGCGACCGGGCCATGGGCCAGTTGCAACAGGGAAGGACACGACAGATTCGGGCATATCGCAGGTGGCAAGAATTGGACCTTACTCGACAGTAGTATTAAATTAATACTTCATTTCTGTTGAAGTACCCCTGCACTTCCGGGCTTTAAGATCGGATCGTCCGAACAGGCCAGGCACAACTCGAGCTCACTCCCCCTTCAGTCCACTTCCCCCTCATCTTCCGTCATCCGGTACTGCCTCGTACCGCACGTCCGCCTCCCTCCGGTCGGTGAACCGAGGATGCATGGTGGCCGGCGAGGCACCGAATGCCGATGGTCAGCGCTGCCGGTACCCCCACAGAGAACATCCGAGCGTGACGATGACCCCAGGTCAGGAGATGTGATGCTCAATTCCCCTTTTCGCTTGCAGCTGAAGCCCTCTCTTTCCGTGCTGTATGCCTGTGACAGCACCTCCTGCGAGCCCGTTCGACTCTCCGCACTCTCCTTCTCTGCCTGGTCGCGCGGGGATCTCACGGAGGCCATGCACTGGGCGGCCACAGCCAGTGAAACGCACCCCCAATGCGACGGAAATTGCCTGGGTTTGGCGAAAGTCTGGTACTCCGCCCTACTGGTCAGAATCCGCGAGCTGGCCTCCGCGGCGCGTGTACTCGACAGCGTGGAGGAACTGAAGACCGGCATCGAGGACACCGGCGAGCTGGTGGCGGCCTCACTGATGTGTGCGGCAGACCTCGCGTTCACCCAGGGGGACGTCGACACCGCTGGCGACCTGGCGGGGAAGGGCGTCCACAAGGCACGGGAGGCCGGCCTCAACTGTCTGCTTCCCGCCGCGCACACCGTGATGGCACTGAGCGCCCTGAGGCAGGGCAACATGGGCGTGAGCCTGGATTTCGCGAACCAGCTGCGGGACGACGCCCTGCTCGGCAATACCCTCCACGGCCCCAGCCAGTGCGCCTGGGCCGCCGCTCAACTCCTGGAGGTGCAAGGGAGTGCGGTGAGCGCCGCTCATCTCATCGCGGGCATCATCACGGACGACCAGCTGGTGCTGGAGCTGCTGGCCTCGCAACCGGCCGCCGCCGCCTGGCTTGTCCGGGCCGCGAAAGACCTGGACGAAGAATCTCTCGCCAAGCGGGTGGTCCACGAAGCTTCCGGGCTCGCCGCACGCAACCGCGGGCTGCGTTCCGTAGAAGCGGCAGCGGCACATGCCGACGGGTTGCTGGCAGAGAATCCGCAAAAGCTCATCGCGGCAGCTGAATCACATCTGGACCTGTGGGCTGGCGCCTCCGCCTACGAAGATGCCGGGAAACTCCTCTCCGCACCACATCAGGAACGTGATCGGGCGGTCGAGGTCCTCGAACGGGCGGTGGACGGATATTCCAGTTCCGCGGCGCCACGAGATGCCCGTAGGGTCGTCAGCAGGCTTCGCTCGCTCGGAGTGCGGCGTGGACGCTATCCGCAATACGCCACCCACAGCGTGAACATCGACTCCCTCACCAATACGGAAGCCGCCGTGGCCGAGCTGGTGAGCCACGGCTTCACGAACTCCCAGGTCGGTGAGCGTCTGTTCATCTCCGGCCACACAGTGGCATTCCATTTGAAGAAGATCTTCCGAAAGATGAACGTGGCTTCTCGCGTGGAACTGACGCGAACTTGGAGCCGGGTTTCAAGTGGTGAATACTGAAATCCGGTACAGCTGAACCCATTTCGACGAAGCGGCAGCCAGCACGTTCCCCTCCGCGAACGGGGGCACGCCGGGGACGCGCCGCCTGAAGCCGGATTCCCCTCAGACGGCGGCCTCGGCTTGCGTACCGACGCCCTGGCCGCCCAGTTTCTCCGCCACCAGTCCGATCACGCGTTCACTCTGATCGACGAGGAAGAAGTGGCCTCCGGGGAGCACCTGGAGCTCCGTCGGCCCGGTGGTGTGCGCCTCCCAGGCTGCCGCTTCGTCGATCGAGACCCGGGGATCGCTGTCTCCGGTGAGCACCGTCACCGGACAGTCCAGCTTCCTGCCGGGGTCATACCGGTACGTCTCGACGGCGCGGTAGTCGCTGCGGACAGCCGGCATGATCATGTCCAGCACTTCCGGGTCGGCCAGCACGGCTGCGTTGGTGCCGCTCAGCATCCGAAGCTCGGCGACGATCTGTGCGTCCGACCGCAGGTGCACCCGCTCGTCGCGGTGGCGGGACGGGGCCCGGCGGCCGGAGGCGAAGAGCCGCACGGGTGCGGGAAGTCCGGCGTCCTGCATGCGCAGCGTGAGCTCGTAGGCGAGAACGGCGCCCATGCTGTGCCCGAACAACGCGAGGGGACGATCGTCGAGAGGGCGCAGCGCCGCGAATATCTGGTCGGCCAGGTCCGGGAGGCCGGCGACATTCGGCTCGTGGCGCCGGTCCTGCCGCCCCGGGTACTGGACCGCAAGCACCTCCACCTCGGGCGCGAGCGCCTTGGAGACCGGAAAGAAGAAGCTCGCCGATCCACCGGCGTGCGGCAGGCACACCAGGCGGGCTCTGCTGTCCGGCGCCGGGTGAAATCGACGGATCCATCGTTCGAACTGCTCCACTGGTTGAAGCACGGCCAGAAATTCCTTTCAGGAATCGCCTTTGGCACGCAGTTGCCCCACCGCGGGTCGGCAGACGATCGACGGTGGGATCCGTGCCGATCCCGCGACTTGCGTCGTCCCTCGACAGAGTAGGAGAGGCGTCACCGGTTGGGCATCCCTCGGCCTGATAGCCCCCTCGTACCCTGATCACGTCGTGATTCGGGGGGAGTTGGGCTTGCGCCCGGCCGGAATTGGCTCTCATTGCCACCCGGTGGCGAGTGTCGCTAGCGTGGTGACGGCGATTTCGTACTGCTGGGGCGTCATTGTCCACGCCCGTCATCCGTGAAGGCCCGCGAGGCCGGGACGTTCGTACCCCTGGAAAAGGCCCGCCTTCCGTCGTATGCGCGAACTCCGGTCGGCGGGCTGCCGGTCACCTGGTAGGAGGCAACCACCATGAAGATCGTCGCGGACACCGGCAAGTGCGTCGGCGCAGGCCAGTGCGCGCTCAGCGGGCCGGACCTGTTCGACCAGAGCGAGGACGACGGCACCGTCATCGTGCTGAACTCCGAGCCGGAGGGCGAACTCCTGGCGAAAAAGGCCCGTGAAGCCGTCCACATCTGCCCGAGCGGGGCCCTCTCGCTGGCCGAATGACCATGTGAGCGGGCCTGTTGCCGCACCTGGTCGATGGCCCCAGGACGGCGACCTATCAGATCGAGGGATGCCCAGCCTGTCGCTCCTGCCCTACTTTACGGAAGGCCGATGCGCGTCGCGGGATCGGCAGGGATTTCTCATGTCTCAAGCAGCGGCGCGATTTCGAGCGATGGGTCCGCCGATTTCACTCGGCGCCGCACGGTTCCCGGCAGAGAAAGGACATCGTCGATGACCGCAACCAATGCCTGGCTGGCCGAGGATTACGCGCAGGTGAACACGCCGCACGTCAAAACGGCACTCGCCGCGCTCTCGCTCGCGGGCGACGCCCTGGAGCAGGGTGGGGCGTTCGCCGAGATCGGCTGCGGGACCGGGGAGATAGCGCGAACCGCCGCGGAGCGGGGGTTCGACGTCTGGGCATGCGACGCGTCACCGTCCATGGTGGACGCCACCCGGCGGCTGTGTGCCGGACTCTCCGTGCACGCCGAGGTCTGCCCGGCGGAGAAACTGGACCTCCCGCAGGAGCGTTTCACCGTGGCCCATTCCTCCTGGGTGCTGCACTGGGTGACCGAGGTCGACGCGCCGCTGCGCCGGATGGCCCGTGCGCTGCGTCCGGGTGGGTACGTCGTGCTCCAGTGGACCGGTGCCCAGCCGCGCGGCGACGGTCCCGGGATGTTCGGGATCCTGCGAGAGATCGCGGGCAGTCCGAAGTGGAAGGGCCTGCTCGCCGGGGCGCAGCCGGCGATGCACGAGTATCCGGCCGAGGAAGTGGCCGAGGTCCTCGTGGACGCGGGGTTGGAGATCACCCACTACGAACCGGAGATCGTCCACGCGTTGAGCGCGAAGGGTCCCGGCCTGGACCCGGCGGAGCTGCCCGAGCTGCGTCGGCGGTACAAGCTGGCCGGGTTCGCCACCCAGGCCGCCGCGCTGGGCGAACGCGCCGACGAGTTCGTGGACGAGGTGCTGCGGGCCGTGTTCGAGGCGGACAGGGCCCGACTCCACCACGCCAGGATCGTCGCCCGGCGGCCGGCCTGAGTCAGGCAGAACGCGGCCTCGAGCCGGATCAGGACGTTGCGCCGGACGACCAACCGACCGAAGGAATCAGTGCGATGACCGCAGTAGCCACGTTCCTACGACTTCGCGAGTACATGGTGGGACCCGCGAGGTTCATGATCCTGTTGTCGTGTTTCGAGCTCGGCATGGTCGATGCGCTCCGCAAGACCCCCGGTATGACCGCGACCCAGCTCGGGGACGCCGTCGGCGCCGCGCCAGATGCCGTGGAGCAGCTCCTCCACCTGTCGGTCAAGGAGGGTTTCGTCTCCTACGACAAGCGTTCCGGCGGCTACTCCCTCGACGCGTTCGCGGGCATCGCCGAGACCGACCTGAGGCGCGTCCTCCAGGTGATGAACATGATCAAGGTGGTCATGCTCAGGCAGATGTTCTACCTCACCGAAAGCGTCCGTACGGGCACGATCGTCGGCCTGGACAAGCTCTACGGATTCGAGGGAAATCTGTACGAGGCCGTGGCCGAGCACAAGGACCTGCGCGAATCCTGGGCGACGATGATGGACGACGTCACCGCCCAGATGGATCCCTGGTTTCTCCGCAACGTCCGCATAGCATCCGGCTCGCAGGTCCTCGACCTCGCCGGAAACACCGGTCTGGGAGCGATCATGACCTATCGGGCGAAGGCGTCGCCCGGGCTGCGCGTGACGACTTTCGACCTGCCCGAGAAGGAGCAGGAATGCCTGGAGAACTTCAGAGCTCAAGGCGTGGACAAACATTGCTCGTTCATCGGTGGTGACGTGTTCGAAAGCGTTCCCAAGGGTTTCGACATTGTCCTGATCAAGCATTTCCTGGACATGTTCGACAGGAAAGACGTGCTCAGGATCCTCAACGGCGTCAACAGGGCGCTGGAGGTCGGTGGGCAGATCAACATTCTGGTGCCGGTGTACCCCGACGACGTCAGGGAGACCAGCAGCGTCGGCGTCGACCTCTTCCCCGCCTACTTCCTCGGCTGCACCATGGGCCAGGGCGGGCCACAGAAGCTGTCGACCTACCGGGACTGGGTGGAGGAGTGTGGGTTCAAGGTGACCAGGACGGTCGCCCAGGATCTCGCCCACATGCCGGGAGCCCTTATCGCACACGGGATCCTGTGCGCCACGAAGGTCGCGTGATCGGACCGGCGCCGTGGTGAGCGCCGCCCCCGCCGACCGCTGCGGCCGGCGGGGGCGGCGTTCAGGCGAGTCGCAGCGGCAGCCGCGTGACCCGGGTGACTCCTGGCCGCGGCACCCACGGGATCTGCTCGCGCTCCACCGCGAGGGACAGGTCCGGGAACCGGGTGAACAGCGCGTGCAGCGCCACCTCCGCCTCCTGGAGGGCCAGCGGCGCGCCGAGGCAGTAGTGCGCCCCCTGTCCGAATCCGAGGTGGCTCTGCCCGCTGTCCCGGCAGACGTCCAGCCGCTCGGGGTCGTCGTACTTGCGCGGGTCGGTGTTGGCGGCCAGCAGCAGCGGCATGACCGGCGACCCCGCCGGGATCGTCTTGCCGCCCACCTCGACCTCCTCCGTCGGATACCGGGGCAGTCCCCACTGGGCGGGCCCCAGGCGCATGAGCTCGTGCACCGCCTGCGGCCACCGGGAGGGATCCGCGCGCAGCAGCGCGAGCTGCTCCGGGTGCTCGAGCAGGGCGAGCACCGAGTTGCCGAGCATGTACGTCGTCGTCTCGTAGCCGGTGATCACCAGGGTGAAGACCAGGGTGACCATCTCCCGGTCGGAGAGACGGTCACCGTCGTCCTCCTGGGCCTGCACGAGGACGGAGACCAGATCGTCACGCGGCTCCGCGCGCCGGCGCGCGATCACGTCCAGCACATGGTCGACGCACTCGCGCAGGACGGTCGGAACGCGCTCGAGGTACTCCACGGGCGAGGACAGCACGCGCCCCCACTCGCCCCACTGGGGCCGATCGGCCTCGTCGATCCCCACCAGCTCGCAGATCACGGTGATCGGCACCGGATAGCAGAACGCCTCCATGAGATCGACCGGTGTGCCGTCGCGGCCCGCCTCGGCCATCCGGTCGAGCAGCCTCGCGGTGATCTCCTCGATCCGCGGACGCATATCGGCCACCCGCCGCGCGGTGAACACCCGGGAGACCAGCTTCCGCTGGCGGCGGTGGTCGGCGCCGTCGATCTGCATGAGCTTGTCGGCGAGGTAGTCGACCAGATCGGACGGGATCTTGAGCAGCTTCATGATCGAGGAGCCGCCCGGCGTCGGCCCCGCCGCCGGGTTGTTGAGGAACCGCGGGTCGGTGAGGACCCGACGCACGTCGTCGTAGCGGGTGACCAGCCACATCGGCGGCGCGCCGTCCACGATCGTGCCGGTCATCATCGGCGCCTGTTCACGTATGCGCGCGTACCCGCCGAACGGGTCGGCTGTCAGCTCCGGCGAGAGCAGTTCGATCGGGTCGGCCGAGTTCTCGGCGGTAGCGGTCATGGTTCTCCCCCTTCCATGTCGGAAAAAAAGCTGGACGGGCATTGTCGTTCGGGCCGGATAAACCGGAGGACCCAGTTCTCGAAGTGCGCCGGTTGGGAAACACCCTGATCTGTCGGCACGGCCTTTCGGCAGGCTAAAACAGGAATGGCCGGACGAACATCCCTCGACCTGGTAAGTTTTTCCGCCCCTTGACACGTTTTGAACAGGGGAATAACATTCCAGCGTTTTCCAGCGTGACGGAATTCAGCTCTTCAGACAGCGCATACCTGTGAGGTTTTCCTTGACGCCGTTCTCCGAAGTGCTCGCCGATCTGCCGACAGCACGCGCATAGGGTCCCGATGGCAACCATGCGACCGCACGACGCGAAAAAGGCGAACCCGACGGACCCGACGGACCCGGCGGACCCGACGGACGCGGACGTCGTCATCGTGGGCAACGGGCCGATCGGTGCCGCTCTGTCGGTGCTGCTCGCCCAGCGCGGCCGGCGGGTGACCGTACTCGAACGCCGGGTCCGGCCGTACCCGCTTCCCCGGGCGACCAGTTTCGACGGGGAGACCGCACGGCTCCTGGCCGCCACCGGGATCGGCCCGGATCTGGGCCGGATCACGGAACCGGCCAACGGCTACCAGTGGCGGACCGCCGCCGGAGCGGCACTGCTGGACATCGCGTTCACCACAGCCGGTCCCTACGGCTGGCCGGACGCCAACACGATGCACCAGCCGGCCCTGGAGGAACTGCTCGCGGCCAGAGCGGCGGCGCTTCACGGGATCACCGTGCTGCGCGGACACGAGGTCGTGGGGATCGCCGACGGCGAGCAGCGGGTGGAGGTGACCGCCGCCACCGGCGACGGAGCGACCCGTGTCCTCTCCGCGAGGTGGGTCGTGGGGTGCGACGGCGCCAACAGCTTCGTCCGCGACCACCTCGACGTCTCCGTCACGGACCTCGGGTTCTCCTACGAGTGGCTGCTCTGCGACATCGAACTGCGGCCGCCACGCGAGTTCACCCCCACCAACGTGCAGGTCTGCGATCCGGCCAGGCCCACGACCCTGGTGGGCAGCGGCCCCGGGCGCCGGCGCTGGGAGTTCATGCGTCTGCCGGGCGAGAGCACCGCCGAACTCAACCGGGACGAGACGGCGTGGCGGCTGCTGGCGCCGTTCGGTGTCACCCCCGACACCGCCACCCTGCTGCGCAGCACCACGTACATGTTCCAGGCCAGTTGGGCCGACCGATGGCGGGTGGGCCATGTCCTGCTGGCCGGTGACGCGGCCCATCTCATGCCGCCCTTCGCCGGACAGGGCATGTGCTCCGGCATCCGGGACGTCGTCAACCTGGCGTGGAAGCTGGACCTGACGCTGAGCGGCCGGGCGGCCGAGCCCCTCCTGGACAGCTACCCGGAGGAACGCCTTGTGCAGGCCCGGGAGTCGATCCTGGCGTCGGTCCAGCTGGGCCGGGTGATCTGCGTGACGGATCCGGCGGCCGCCGCGGAGCGGGATGCCACGGTGCTGGCCAGTCGGCGCGGCCGACCGCCGACCCGGCCGGAGCCGGCGAGGCCGCTCTCGGGCGGGCTGCTGCACCGGCGTCCGGGAGCGGACACGGCCGAGCCGCCGACGGGTGAGATCGTACCACAGGGACGAGTGCGCCGGGAAGGCCGCAGCGGTCTGTTCGACGAGGTCGTCGGCCGTGGGTTCGTCCTGCTGACGACCGACGATCCGCTCACCGCACTCGACCCGGACCGGCTCTCCTTCCTGGCCGGCCTGGAGGCCCACGTGGTGCGGCTGCTGCCGCCCGGGCAGGCACCCGACGAGCGGGGATCGGCGTCGACCGCCCAGGCCGACGGCGGACGGGCCGCCGTGATCGGCGTGGTGGACCTGGACGACGTCTACGGACCGTATCTGGCGCGGTTCGGGGCGACTTCGCTGCTCGTCCGCCCGGACTACCACGTCTTCGGTGCGGCGAGCGGCCCGGGCGACACCCGAGCCCTGGTCGACGGCTTGCGGGACCGGTTGAGCGCCGCGGTGCCGGCCGGTGTGTCCGACCGGGCCGGCTGACGGCGCCGACGGTTCACCGCGCGATCGGGCGGGCGAGTGACGCGCGGCGGGGACGACCGACCCCCCACGCGCGGCAGGGACGACCGACCCCAGGAGGGGGCTCCGAGAATCCGCGACGGCCCGATCCGGTACGGGCGGGCCCCCGCCGGCCGGGCCGGCCGACGGGGGGCGGCGCGCTCAGCCGAGCCGCAGCGGGAGCTTCTCGACCCGGGTGAACCCGGGCCGCAGCGCCCACGGGATCTCCTCGCGCTCCACCGCGAGGGAAAGGTCCGGGAACCGGGTGAACAGCGCTTGCAGCGCCACCTCCGCCTCCTGGTAGGCCAGCGGAGCACCGAGGCAGTGGTGCGCGCCCATCCCGAACCCGACATGGCTCCCGGCTCCCCGGCAGACGTCCAGCCGCTCGGGGTCGGCGTACTTGCGCGGGTCGGTGTTGGCGGCCAGCAGCAGCGGGGTGACCGCCGAGCCCGCCGGGATCTTCATCCCGCCCAGCTCGATCTCCTCCGCCGCGTACCTGGGCTGCGCGAACTGGGAGGGCCCCAGGCGCATGAGCTCGCGCACCGCCGGCTGCCACCGGGACGGGTCCTCGCGCAGCAGCGCGAGCTGGTCCGGGTGTTCGAGCAGGGCGAGCACCGAGTTGCCGATCAGGTACGTCGTCGATTCGTGCCCGGCGGTCACCATGGTGAAGACCAGGGTGACCAACTCCCGGTCGGAGAGACGGTCGCCGTCGTCCTCCTGGACCTGTACGAGCGCGGAGATCAGGTCGTCACGCGGCTCCGCGCGCCGACGCGTGATGACGTCCATCACGTGGTCGGCGCACTCGCGCAGGATGGTCGGGAGGAGCTCGACCTGCATCAGGGACAGCACGCGCCCCCAGCGGTGCCACTGCGGGCGGTCCTCCTCGTCGATCCCGACCATCTCGCAGATCACGGCGATCGGCACCGGGTAGCAGAACGCCTCCACGAGGTCGACCGGGGCGCCGTCACGCGCCGCCTCGGCCATCCGGTCGAGCAGCCTCGCGGTGATCTCCTCGATCCGCGGACGCATATCGGCCACCCGCCGCGCGGTGAACGCCCGGGAGACCAGCTTGCGCAGCCGGGCGTGGGCGGCGCCGTCGAGGTTCATCATCGCCTTCTCGATGAGGTCGACCACGTCGGACGGGATGGCGAGTTGCTTCAGGATCGCGTGCTCACCGTCCTGGCCCGCTCCCTGTACCGATGCCGCGTTGGTGACGAACCGCGGGTCGGTGAGGACCTGGCGTACGTCGTCGTAGCGGGTGACCAGCCACATCGGCGACCCCAGCACCGTACCGGTGAGCACCGGCGCCTGTTCACGCATCCGTGCGTACCTGGCGAACGGTTCGGCGGTCAGGTCCGGCGAGAGCAGATCGATCGGGTCGGCAGAGTTCTCGGCGGTAGCGGTCATGGGTCTCCCCCTTCTGTGTCGAGCTCCTGTGTCGAGCTTCGGTTGCGAGGAAAAGCGGTTCCCGCTTTGCGGAAGCGGGTCTGATGGGCCTGATGGGGTCTGACGGGATCGACGGGTCAGGGCGCTGCCAGGCGGGCGAGCGACACCGCGCCGTGCAGCGAAGACAGGCCTCCTGACGCGGCCGGCATCACGGGCAGCGGGAGCAGGCCGGGGCGGGCCAGCTCCGTGAGGTGTTCGGACACGGCTTCGACGAAGCCCGGGATGCCGCTCGCGAAGCCGCCGCCGAGCAGCACGAGTCGCGGATGGACCAGTTCCTGGACGCCCACCGTCGCGACGGCCAGCGCCCGGCAGGTTCGCCGAATGACGGAGACCGCCCACGGCTGTCCGTCGCACCATGCCTGCCGCAGGTCGTCGAAGGGGACCGTCCTCCCACGCAGCCGTGTCGCGCGGTGCAGGG
>NZ_JBQQCG010000119.1:0-29893 GCF_052245575.1 Streptomyces sp. 2A115
CCTCTGCACCGTCGGCTCCCGTGCTGCCGTCGTCCAGGCCGGGGTGTCCACGGGCCGTTCGAGCCCCGTCCCCGGTCGGGCCGAGTTGGTCAGCGCCCCCGAGAGCAGACTGCCGGGGGAGGCGTCCAGGACCCCGATGCCGGACGGCGTCCCCAGGAACGACGGGTTCTGCCACGTCGGCAGCCGCCCGCTGAACCCGGCGTCCGCGACTCCGGCCGCCCGGCCGTCGGCCACGGACCGCTGAATCGGGGGCAGCCCCGGCCAGCCGGTCGAGGGCGTCGCGCCGCCGGTCACGGCCCCGGCCGCCGCCGGTTCCCCGGCGGCGGCGACGCCCGTGTGAGCATCCCCGTCATGACGCTGACGACTGTCACGGCCGTCGTCACCGACACGCCCGTCCGGGTTGCCGCCCTGGCCGCGACCGCCGCGGCCCCGCAGCCAGTCCATTAACTTCACAGTTCAGCCCTCCGCCCCGGCGCGCGTCACGAAGGACGCGATCTGGTCCGCGTACCGGCGGCGGTCGTGGTGTTCCAGATCCAGAATCGCCTCCAGGCTCCAGTGGAAGTGATAGGCGACGTACGCGATCTCCTCGTGCAGCCGGTCGGTCGCGTACGTCACGATTCCCCCAGGCGGCTCCCGCCGAGTTCCACCTCGAAGGGCTCGGAGCAGTGCGGGCACTCCACCGCGGCGCGGGTGTGGCCCTCGGCGTTGACCTGGCGGTAGAAGTCCTGGAGGAACGCGAGGTCGGAGGCGAACATGCTCTCCACGATCCCGTCGTGGACCATCGGCAGCGTGCCGAGACGGGTGATGACCCGGCCGAGCAGCACCACCGACAGATACGCCGGATTCTCCTGGACCCGGACGTCACGCAGCGGGATCAGTTCGTCCCGTGCCGTCGACAGACGCAGCACACCGTCCCGGTGCACCGTGCCCGACTCGTCGACGTATCCGCGCGGCAGCTGGAAGGGGAACTCGGTGCGCAGGACCCGCGGTGCCGCGTCGGCGGGAGCGGCGGTGGAAGACGGAGAGGGGAACTCCGCTTCCGCCGCCGCTGTCGGAGAGGCCGACAGCGCCGCGGCGGCCGTGCCCGCGTCCGGCGTACCGGCAGCCGTGCGCCGCATTACTCGATGACCAGTTCTTCGAAGACGATGGTCACGGTCTCGGTGAGCGCGGCGGCCTCGCCGGCCTTCAGGCTGCTGGCGTCGATCTTGCTGCACCAGGCGTTGCGCAGGTTGTACCGCTTCACCGGGTTGTCCTGGTAGTCCATCAGGATGATGGAGGCGTTCTTGCGGGCCGTGCTCATCTGACCGTTGATCGAGTCGTTGATCCATGTCGTGAACGAGTCCGACTGGGTCATGCCGCGCACCACGGTGCACTGCCCGTTCTTCTGCACGCCCGGCAGAATGCTCACGTCGTTCCTGCCCTGCGCGGTGTTCTGCTGGTTAACGATGACGTCCTGTTCGAGGGTGAGGCCGCTGACCTCCGCGAGGTACTCGACCATCACACCGTCGATCTGAAGGCCGAAGTTATGTGAGGTGAGGGAGTCACCCTGCATGAGACTCATCTGTGTGGTGCCCTTCTAGGGGTTTTGACGATGGCGTACGAGAGCTGGAGGTGCGGGCGGGCGGCCTACTCCTCCAGTTCTCCGCTGCCGCTGGAGAATTGGGCCAGCCGGAAGATCACGAACTCGGCGGGCTTGACCGGGGCGATGCCGATCTCGCACACGACCCGGCCGACGTCGACCGACTCCGGCGGGTTGGTCTCCTCGTCGCACTTGACGTAGAAGGCCTCCTCGGGCCGCTGGCCGAAGAGCGCGCCACCGCGCCACTCGTTGACCAGGAACGCCGAGACGTTGCGCCGGATACGGGCCCACAGCGCGTGGTCGTTCGGCTCGAACACCACCCACTGGGTGCCGATGAGGATCGACTCCTCCAGGTAGTTGAAGTACCGGCGGATGTTCAGATAGCGCCACTCGGGGTCGGAGGAGAGAGTGCGGGCACCCCAGACGCGGATGCCCCGGCCGGGGAAGGCGCGAATGCAGTTGACGCCGATGGGGTTGAGCAGGTCCTGCTCGCCACGGGTGATCTGCATTTCCAGGTCGGTCGCGCCGCGTACGACCTCGTTGGCGGGGGCCTTGTGCACGCCGCGCTCGGAGTCGTTGCGGGCCCAGATGCCGGCGATGTGGCCGCTCGGCGGGATCGTACGGGTCTTGCCGGTGGCCGGGTCGAAGGACTTCAACCAGGGGTAGTACAGGGCCGCGTATTTGGAGTCGTAGCCTGCCGTCTCCTGGCGCCAGACCCGGATCTGACGGGCATTCATGTCGGGTGGCGGGTCGATGATCGCGACCCGGTCGCCCATCAGCTCGCAGTGGGCGATGAGTCCGAGCTGCACGGCCTTGACGGCCTCCAGGTCGACTGCTCCCCGCTGGTAGGCGGCCATCAGGTCGGGCACGGCCACCATGGTGATCTCGTCGACGGCCTCCAGACCGCCGAAGCCGGTACGGTCCGCGGAGTCGCCGAGGTACTGGGCCGGGCCGGGGTGCGCGGCAGCGTCCCGCTCCGACGGTACGGGAGCGGGAGCCGGGGCGGGCGGCGCGGGCAGCGTGACGGTCTGGTTCTCCGGGCGGGCCAGCCGCGCGGCAGGCGCGGTCTCCGTCACGGTGATGAGCTTGGACCGCTCCTTGACCTGGGTGACGACGTAGGAGCGGCTGCCCTTCTTGGCGCTCACGTCGAACGTCTCGAGCTGCTTGTCGCCGTCCTTCACGACCAGCTTGAAACGTTCGGAGTCGCCCGCGCCCTCGGGGTCGGCGACCTCCACGGTCAGCGGGCCGGTCCGGCCCCCCGCCGTGGCCGCCACGGAGAACGTGCCGAGCTGTTTCGGCTCGGCGGCGGGCAGCGCTGCCGGAGCGGCGGTGCCGGTCACCGCGGCGGGGGCCGCGCCGTCCGCGGAGGCGTCTTCGGCGGAACCGCCGACCCGGACCACGTACGCGGCCGAGCCGCCGTTGTTGAAGAAGCCGTAGACGGAGCGGGCGAGGTAGTACCCGTCGGTGAAGTCGCCGAAGGAGTTGACGTACTGAGTCCAGTTGGTCACCAGTGTGGGCTCGTTCAATGGGCCGGTCGGCGCGAGCCCGACGAAGGCCGCCACGGAAGTGCCCACCCCCTCGATCGGGCGCGAGCCGCTGGCCACCTCCTCGACGTAGACGCCGGGCGACAGGTAGGACGGCATTCTCTGCTCTCCTCGGGGTACGAGACGGGACGTCCTCACCCTCGCGCGCGCGCCTCTCTCCCGAAACGGCCCCGGGGGCCGGTCCCGGGGCAACGTCGCTGCCCTCGAGGGCAGTTGGCCGGCTGTCCCGTGCCGAAGGGAGCGTCGTGCTTCCGATGGTCGTGCTCTGTCTGCCCGTATGGTCCGTGCGCACTGCCCCCGCGGTCCTGTTCCGGCGTCGTGCGGTCCGGGAGCAAGGGAGGATGTACAGCGCTCGTATGCCCAGGAGATCCGATGTCGAGAGGGACCGCTCGCCGGCCCGTGCTCAGCCGGTGGCGGGGGTGGCGGCGGTGCGAGGAAGCCGGTTGCCGCCCGGGGCTGTTTCAAAGTCCGAGTGATGCTGCGAAGTCGCAGGTCACGGTGGTGTGGCGACTGCCGGTCGACCCGTCTCGCACACAACGAAGCTCCGGTTGGAGCGGGTGACCTCTCAAGTCGCCCTGCCGAACCGGAGCTTCGATGTGCCGTCAGTCTGCCAGCGTCTGCCTGATCAAGTCGCCCTCGGGTCAGCACCGTGCACGGCCGGGGCTGCCGCAGCGGCTGGCTACGCTGGCCGATCCGCGGCACTGGCGCGGGAAGCGTCACCCGTTCGTGAGCTTGCTGCTGATCGCGTGCTCGGCCGTGCTGAGCGGAGCGCGTTCGTTCGCCGCGATCGGCCAGTGGGCCAAGAATGCCCCGCAGGAGGCGCTCGCCCGGCTCGGTGCCCGCACCACCAGCCGGTTCGCCGTCCGCGTCGCGCCCAGCACGGCGACCATCCGCCGGATCATCAACCGCACCTGTCCCGGCGGGCTTGCCGACCTGCTCGGCACCGACCCGGCCGGGGCCGACACCCTCGCGGTGGACGGCAAGAGCGCCCGCGGCTCCCGCCACGGTGACACCCCGGCCGCGCATCTGCTCGCCGCCATGACCGGTGGCGGGCTGACCGTCACGCAGCTGCGAGTCCCGGACAAGACAAATGAAATCACCTGTTTCGCCGGCCTGTTGGCCCCGTTCGATCCGACTGGGGTGACCGTGACCGCCGATGCCCTGCACGCCCAGCGCGGCCACGCCCGCTTCCTCGTCGAGGACAAGAAGGCGCACTACGCGCTGTACGTGAAGAAGAACCAGGCCGGTCTCTACGAGCGGGGCTGCACACGCTGCCCTGGAAGGAGGTGACCGCGAAGTTCTACGACCGCACCGGGGGGCACGGCCGCAAGGAGACCCGCGTGGTGCAGGTCCTGACCGCCGATGACCTCGACTTCCCGCACGCCGCACAGGTCGCCCGGGTCGTACGCCACCGCACCCGCTGACCAGCACAGGAGCGCGAACAGCCGGACTCTGAAATCGTCCTGGCCATAGAACGAGCGGCCATAAGACGACCGGCCATAGAACGACCGGCTACGGGACGACCGGCCGTCGGGCGATTACCCTGGTCAAGGATTCCCATAAGGGGGACCCTGGTTAGGGTTGTACGAATAAGGGTTGTACGGGTAAGGGGAATTCTGATAAGGCGCGTTCTGATAAGGGTTGGATTCCTGATTCCCGGCATAGGACGGGTAAGGCATGGGCGCATAACCCGAATGTACGTACCCCGCTTGTTGGGACGGCTCATAAGCGGGGGCGTGTGCCGCCGGGGGCGGGTAAGCGACGAAACCGCCAGGTATCTCGTTCCCGTGTTCATCCCAGGTCTGCGCCGAGCCGTAGCCGGACGCGTTCGGCCTGCCGGGGAGGGGATCCATCCGGGTACCCAATCCGATCGGTGCGTACCACGTCCGGTTCGAGCCCTGGCTGTGCATGTACCGCGCCAGCTCCGGGGCCGCTGTGGCCATCGGATGGCCTGAGGTGCAGGACATGAGCAGCCCGTCCCGCCCCGGGGTGTTGCGGGCGGCCTCCCGGTAACCCGGGTGGTGTCGCAGGATTCGGCCGAACGTGGCCCCGTCAACCTTTACAGCCTTGACAGTCGCGCCCGCGCCGTCGCTCATCGCCACTGGCACGGCAAAGAATTCATTGCTCGCATGGGCATGGATATACAGGGGGCGCTGGCTCCATGGCGCAGGCGCGGCAGTACCGATGGTGTGACGCGGTGCCCGGATGTCGCCGCTCATGGTTACGTTGTAGACCTCCACGTCCGAGGTCCGCTGAGGCTTCCTCGCCCACGACGTAACCTTTTCCGCGTCCCCCGGCTGGGTGGGGAAGGATATCCCGATCAAGTTTCCCTGTTCGTCGCGCAACCCCTTCGCGCGCACATGCCGATCATCAAACCGGTAGTAATTCCCCTGGAAATCCAAACCGTCCAGCGGGCCGCCCGGCCCGTACACGGTTGTGGGCCCGCTCGCCTCCATTCGCTGGACCGGCTGAGCGGCGCCGCGGGAAGCCGGTCGCGGACCGCTCCCGCGACGGGAGGCGTGCGAGCCCGCGTGCGCCGACAGCGCCCCGGCCCCGGCCCCCGTACGGTGCGACCCGCCGCTGCGCAGCAGTTGGACCATCGCGGCGTTCCCCGCGGTGCTCTGCACGCTGCGGCTCGCCTCGGCCGTCATCGCGGCACCCTGCTCCCGCTCCGGCCCGCTCCCGGCGCTGAGCGCGGCAAGCATGTTCAGACGGGCCGATGCTCCAACGCCACCGGCCCGCGAACTCGCCGATGGCTGCCGCGTCGCGGACGCCTCGGGGTTTCCTTTCACACGCAACCTGCTGCTCCTTCAGACGTCTTCATGTTCGGTGTGACCCTGCGGCTGTCCGAGTGTGTGTACGCACCCGCTTCGCGTCGCTCCGCCCTTCCGCGGGCTCGTACACCCACGCCCCCATCTCCGCTGCCGTCCGTACGGGCGAACAGATGAGCCCCCCATAGAAACAGACCGGGGCGCGACAGCGACAGGGCGCCAGAGGCAAGGTGAAGGGCAAGGGTGCGTGTTCGGCAGGCCCCCAGGCGCCACGTCCGGCGGCCGCACGCCGCCCGTCACCGCCCCGCTCGACCTCCTCGCGTCCTTCGATGACCAGCGGAAACGTCAGGGGAATTCAACTTTGCAAGGGCCCTGGGTTGCCGCGGGAAAGTCTGTCGCCGCGGGGAATTCACGGTGTGCAGAGCACGGCCGGCAACGCTCGCTCTCGTGCAGATGCTGCGCCAGGCCGGGTGGGGGCCTGGCAGGTGATCCGAGGGGCTATCGATCAGGCCTTTTCCCAGAAGAAGTGGGACGATTTCCTTTCCATGCATGCGTGGTTCGAGAACAACAAGACCTTCTTCCGAGATCAGGTCGAGAGGTTCCGCAGCACCGAAAGGCTCGCGGTGGCTACTTACGGGGTGACCCAAGACGACGCTATGACGTCGGACTTCACTGAGAAGTCAACTCCGTGGCTACTCAACAGCCTGTTCTGTCCGTATACCGTGCAGCCGGGCAAGGACGGTCCACCCAGACGGAACCGCACGTGGATCAACCAGTCCGTGCGCTGCAGAACACCTGACTGAGCGTCTCCGGCGGTTCGTGTCTGATCCCGGCTCAGGTGTCGTGCCAGTTCGGGTGACTCCACCGGATCTGCGCGTGTACGACGACCACCTGGCGGGAGTCCAGCTGTGCTGCGCGCACCTGCTGCAGGACTTTCAAGGCGTCATCGACACTGGGCGAGTTTCGGGGCGCAGTCAGGGCCCGGCGAGTGCCTGGATCGTCCGGTTTGATCATGTGATGCCGTAGAGAGCGAGGACGCGGGGGCGCTCGGTGTGGGCTCGTCGTCCGGCGGCGGTGTTGACGTAGCCGGCGAGCTTGAGCGCGCTGCGGATCAGGTCATGCAGGGCAGCGAGTACGGCGGGCGTGTTGTGGGTCCTGACCTGGGACTTGTCCTCGTTGAAGGTGACAGCTCGACACCAGTGGACGGTAGCGAAGCCGAGCCGCATGCCGAGCGCCGGCGCGGACAGTGCCAGCGGGCAGGTCGGTGATGGCGTAGACGGTCTCGCTGGACCATTTTTTCGCCCCGTGGAGACGGCGACGGCGCTGGATCCGCAGGACCTGGGCCGCGTGCGGGAAGAGCAGGCCCTCGACGGTGACGACTTGCACGAGCCTCTGTTCGTGACGGCCGTGGTCCCGGGCGTCGTCGCGGTGGATCACGGGGATCTTCTGCCAGGGCAGGGCATGGAGTTGACGGGCCTGGCCCCGCTGGTTGTTCTTGATGGTCAGCAGGTAGTGAGCGCCGCGTTCGGGCAGGTAGGTGGCGTGGTCGCGTTGGGAGTGGAGGGCATCGGCGGTAACAACCACCCCCGCGAGATCCGCGTTGTCGATCTGGTCGAGGAGAGGTGCGAACTCGGGGATTTCGTTGGTCTTCGCGCCGATCTCCCGGGAGACGAGAGTGACACTGTTGCCGTGACGGCGGACAGGACGAAGACCCGGCTGCCGTCCGGGCGCCTCGCGCCACGCAGGCATTTGCCGTCCACCGCGATTGCCTGCCGCCGGAGTCGTACCGGCTCGGCGCAGGCGGCCGCCCGGTGGGCTCGACGCTGTTCACACTCGGTGCCACCGTCGGGCATCACCGGATCCGGCCGGCGGGGCTGTGCGGACAGCAGAGGCCGAAGGTAGTCGTAACCGGCCGCGCCGATCTCACCGGGATCGAGCCGCCCCAGGACGCTGCGCAGGGTCTTCTCGCTCGGCACCCGGTAGCGGCCGAGGAGTGGGTGGTAGGGCAGGCCGAAGGCGGCCGGTTCCTCCGGCGTCGCACGTCGGCACCACTCCGCCGCCGCGGTGATCGAGTCGTGGCCGGACGGGGTCATCCCGCAGACCACCAGGGCCAGCAGCGAGGAGAGGCGGTACCGCACTCCGCAGGCCCCTCTCGGATCGGTGACCGACTCGAACTCGGCGACCAGGCAGCGGACTTGCTCCTCGGCGGCACCCTCGCCGAGGGTTTCCAGGCAGGGCACATGAGGCACGGGGACAGCGACAGGCGATAACGGAGGAACGAACACGGCACCTTCGTGGACCTTGCAGCGTAGAGAACTACATGATCCACAGGTGCCGTGTTCACCTGCTTCCGGGGCCCACCACCGAGATCAACACCCCAGGCCGGGACGATCCAGGCACTTGCCGGGGCCCTGGGAGGGGGGTGTCCTTATAACCGTCCCCGGAAGCCACTCCACTCACGCGGACGCCGCCGTGGCTGCCGCCGACGGCTCGGGGCCGCCGAGTGCCTCGTACATCTCCATGACGGCATCGCTGAACTCCTTGCCGTACATGCGCCCAAGAAAAACCTCCGCGACGAACTCGCGGGGGTCTTTCGTGGCATAGCCGCTCACGGAATGCGCAACGGCGTCCTTGCCCTGGGCGAACTGCGTAAAGTTCAGGTCGTGAAACCGGCCGCGGCTCTGCTGGTAGTGCAGGAAGTGGCCGAGTTCGTGGACGATGGTTCCAGTTCCCTCGGGGGCCAGTTGTGTGGACAGGTAGTAATAGTCCTGGCCAATTTTCTCGGTCAGCGGGTTGCCGACGCCTTCGGGGCTGGTGGCGATGCTGTCGGGGGCGATGAACTCGGCCCGTTGGGCCCTCCGCGTACCCGTCTCTGTTATTTCATTGGGCGTGACGGTGAGCTGCCGGCCGTACTTGGGGAGGTATACGGTCAGGTTCGGCATGGGGTAGCCCGCCTCCTGCACCTTTCTGATCGCCTCCTCTAGCATCCCGATTCGCTTCTCCCGAAGGGCGTCGGTGCTGTCCCAGTACACGGTGACCTGTGTGTCCCCGACCTTCCGGGTCACCTTCTCCTGGTCGGCAGGATCCGCGGCGTCGGTGTCGGATTCGGCGCCCCTGTTGGCCAGATAGGAATCGAGCTCTGGGAACCGGGGCTTGCGGGTGCGCTCGTTCGGGTTCCGCCCCATGAGCTCGCGGATCTGGTCGTCCGTGACGCCCTCTGCGGTCACCTGGCCCTGGCGGGCGATCTTGAGCTGCTTGTCCAGCCTCTCGCTCGCGAGTTGATCCAGGATGGCGAGGGACCGCTCAGTCAACTGCCCTTGGTCGTCGTGGCCGGTCAGGGCCTGGTGCATCTTGTTGTTCACTGGGTCGACGGTGACCTCTTGGACGTTGCTGCGGCGGGCATAGCCCTCGATCCGTGGATCGATAGCCGAGTACTTGCCGCGCAACCGATCCTGCTCTTCCCGCCCTCGCCGCCGGTCGTCGATGTCCGCGAGGGCGGCCCGCACCTTGGTATCCAGCTCGGTGACGGCCTTGTCGCGTCTGCTGCCGCCGGTCTTGGTCCTCCGCCAGCCGTCGATCGCGGTCAGGACGGCAGTCAACTCGGCTTCGTTGACGTCCAGGTTGCCCTGCATGGTGTAACCGCTGCCGAGCCATTCCTGCACCGACTCGTCAATGGCCTTGAGCGCATTGGAGCGGCCGACGACAGGGACGCTGGATGTTTTCATCCAGTTGTCGAGGAAATTTTGGAGGCCTCTCGTGGGCGTCTGAGCCGGGTCGGTGCTGGGGCCTGCGGCCGAACCGGCACCCCCGGTGCGCTGGACCGTCGGAGGCTCGGCCGGCACCGCGTTCACGTGGTCGTGCGTGTGGTCCTGCGGCTCGAGTTGGTCGCGGGTTTCGTAGACCGTTCGCGGCTCGACGGGATCTTCATTGCCGGGAATGACAACGCGCTGGACTGGGGCACTCGAGGCGCCGTGCGGGCCGCCCGAGGCCATCTGGTCTGCTTCTTCCGTAACGGCTCTCTGGGCGACGACGGACGGGGCGGTCCTCACGCCTTGGGCGAAGGCGGTGCCCTCGGTGTCCGCAGTCTGCTCGGAGTCCTGTCTGGGGTCGGTGACGGTCACACCGGCACCATTGTCGGTGCCCGTCTCGCGTTCGCCCCTGAGGTTCTTGTCCGCGTGGCTGAGCTCATGCCCGACGAGCGCCATGTTCTGAGCACCCCCCGGGGGGAGGAAGATATGGGTGCCGACCGTCATGGCCTGGGCCCCCATCGCCTTGATGGCGCGCTGCGCCAACGGACCGTCGTGGAGGAGGGTGGGGGAGAAGTCGTTCCGGTAGAACGACTCCGCCTTTGCCCGCAGCGAACCGGGCAGCGGGCTGGCCGGGGAGGCCATGGCCGCATCGAGCAGGGCACGCTGACCGGTCGGGCTGGTGTCCTCGACGCCGTCGTGACCACAGTCGGCACCGTGGACGTGCGGGTCCTCCGTCAGGAGGCGCGAGACGGCGCGGTTTCCCACCCAGCGCTGCAGCGCCATGACCTCTGCCGGATTCGTCGGACCGCGAGCCGGATCCCTGGGCGCGGGCGCCGCCGGGTGCGGAATCCGTCCTTTGCTTCCGCCCTTCTCGCCGGGCAGCTCTTCATGTGCTCGCATGGCATGTCCCATCTTGATCGGCGGGGGCCCGGCCCTGTACGTACTGAATGACCGAGCGCACTGCCCGGGGCCCGGCTACCCGGCATCCCTCCGTCAGGAGTTGGGTAGGCGGCGGAGGCGGTCGTCCTGGAATCCGACCGCCGGGATGCCCAGCAGGTCGTCCACGCCGGGGAAGCCCTCGCCTTGCCGGAACTCCGCGCCGTGCAGTGTCGTGTTCGCCGCAGGACCCGCACGCATGCCGGTGTGCCGATTGCCCATTTCCATGAGGTACCCGCCCGACGCGGACGGGTGGCGTCGGGCGTTGGTGACGACCTGGGTGGCGTAGGTGTTCATGACGACGACACGTTTGTAGAGGGCCTCCGCCTCCATCACTCTGCGGGCCGGGCGGCCGCCCAGCCCCTTGACGCGCATGCCATTCCTCAAGGCAGCCGTCAGCATCGCTCTCATCCCGTTCGCGCCCAGGTTCATCCTGCGGTCGTTGTGGTCGACGAACGCGTTCAACTCGGGACTCATGGCCCGGCCGGCGAGGAACTGGTCGACATGGGACTGGTAACTGTCCTCCCGGAGGCTCTCCAGGTAGATGGTGCGCACGCCGGCGGCTCGGATCCGGGCCATGTTCTCGGCCAGGAACTTCCCGATCGGCGCCTCGTGGTGGGGGCCGCCGACGGCCACGCCCTCGTATTGCGCCAGCAGTGCCCGCAGGTCACCCATCGCGTCCTGTGAGCCGGAACCGGCCAGTGTGTTGTCCACGGCCTGATGACGGCCCTGCCGGTCCTGCGGGGACTCCTGGTATCCGTCGCGTACGGCTCGCGCGTCGCGGCCGATCTGCTCGTCGCGAGCGTCCTGACGCTCCCAGTAGCCCCTCGTCCGCGGGTCTTGGCGGCCCATGCCCTCCAGTACGCCGTTGCCCCACGTCGCGCCCGGCGCCAGTCTGCTGTGCCAGCCCAGGCTGGCATGGAGCAGGGGCTTGGTCTCCGGGAGCGACTGCGGGTCCATGTCGATGTTCACCCGCTGCCGGAGGTTGCCGCGCCGGGTCTCCGGCGGCGGATTCTGCCATTCGTCCTCCGTCAGCGCGTTCGTGGCGGGGTCGTTCGGGAGGAGTCTGCGGTCCCCGCGTACTACGCGCACCGAGGGGCCCGGCGGATGCTGGTGCAGCTCGTCGTGGCGCATGCGCTGAACCACGTGAGCGGCATCCGACGGTGTCGCCGAGCGCTGGACGGGAGGCATGTGTCCGCAGTCCGCTGTCTGCGTGTGCCGCTGCTCCTCGATGGCCCGCGAGCGACACCGAAGCGCGTGCAGTCGCAGCAACGATCCAGGGGCGGCTCCGCCACTGCCGGACCGGGACCATCGCGCGACCCTGGCGGTTCCCCGGAGCCGCGGTCCGTTCCACTGCTCGTCGCCGGTCTGCTGCGCCCGCATGCGTACGTCTCCTTTGAACACGGACTGCGAACCTCCAGTGTTCCCTTTCGGTCCGGCTCGGGGACACGTCCGGACAGGCACCTGTGCGTGCAGGCGCCTTGCCCTGGCGCACGGACCCCGGTGATGTTCATGGGCAGGCTGTGCGCACATCGACGGCTTACCGTCTCGTACCGGCGCGACGGTCCGTCCGGCGGGCGCCGCGGTAAAGATCTGGTGATGGCCTCCCGCCCGGCAGGAAACACCACTGGGCCGATGAAGACGCCGAGTTCTCCGCGAACCGGAGGGCACATGCCGCCGCCCGTCCGGGCAAGCGGGTCTGCCCGGCGGCCTCCTGACGGGATCCGCGTCTTTTCCTACCGTCGAGGTGTGAGCCTTTGGACCTCTTTGGAACCCGCCTCCGCGACCGTCGACCCCGGCAACAGCACCACTGTGCGGCTCCGGCTGCGCAACACCGGTGACATCGTCGACGAGTACCGCTTCGAACCGGTCGGTGATCTCGCGCCCTGGACCACGGTGGAGCCGCAGGCACTGCGGCTCTATCCGGGGACGACCGGCACGGTGGAGCTGACGTTCGCGCCGCCGCGCACGCCCGACGCGACCGCCGGTCCCAATCCGTATGCGGTACGGATCACGCCGACCGAGCATCGGGAAGCCGTCACCGTCCCCGAGGGCAACCTCACCATCACTCCCTTCACCGAGGTGCGCGCCGAGCTGGTGCCGCCGACGGTGAAGGGGCGGTTCCGGGGGCGGCCACGGCTGGCCGTGGACAACCTCGGTAACACCAAGGTCACCGCCTCGCTCAGCGGCAGTGACTCCGGTGACCGGCTGTCGTACGACCTCCGGCCGGGCAACGTCCAGATCGAGCCGGGCCGGGCCGCGTTCGTGAAGGCGACGCTGCGGCCCCGGCAGATCATCTGGTTCGGTTCCAAACAGGAGCAGCCGTACTCGCTGGCAGTGCGGCGCTCAGGGGCCGAGCCCATGCAGGCGAACGGCACCTATGTGCAGCGTGGATTTCTGCCGGGCTGGCTGGCCACCACCTTCGGGCTGCTCCTCGCGCTGACGATCGCGTTCGTGATGATCTGGGTGACGTACCAGCCGCGCGTACAGACAGCGGCGTCGGAGAAGCCCCAGGAGGCCGGCGAGATCGTGCCCAGTCCGTCCGCACCGATCAGCAGTCCGCCCACGGCACCCGACGACGGGCCGGGCGATCCACCCAAGAAGCCAGCCCCCAAGAAGCCCGCCCCGGAGAGGCCCGCCCCGGAGAAGCCCGAAGGTGGAGGAGGCGGCGGGAATGGAGAAGAACCCGAGAAGGAGAAGAAGCCCGCGAAACCGACGGCGGCCACCGCGGTGCGCAAGGTCGCAGCGCTCAGCGAAGGCCGCCACATCTGCTACCGCGCCTACGTCGCGGGCAGCGGCTGGCAAAAACCGGTATGTGACGGGGCCAAGGCCGGCACGGAGGGCAAGGATAAGCCCATCAAGGCCCTCAACTTCGCTGTGTCCGGCACCAAGGGTATCGCCGCCGCCGGCGCCTATGTGGTCGAGGGCTGGAAGAAGGGCGAGAAGTGGTCGAGCGCGGTCGACGGGAAGGACATGTTCATCGGCAGCACCAAGAAAGCGGACTCCCCCCTGCAGGGGTTCACCATCCAGGTCTTCGACGGCTCCGTGTGCCAGAACGCCTATGTGAAGGACAAGCACTGGCTGGGCCGGATCTGCACCAAGGATGGCCAGTGGAAGTACGGCGGGAGTCCGATGGAGCAGAAGCTCCGGCTGGAGGCGGTCCGTTTCACCGTGTGACACACCTGCCACCTGCCGCCGCGTGTACCGGAAGGGTTGCCGGAACGAACCGGAAGGGAGACGGCCTCCGTCGTCACCAGCCCGCTTCGCCCGGGACCAGCCGGCCGGCCTTGCGGTACTCGCGGCGGGCGCCCTCCAACAAGTCACGCGCGCTGACCGGCTCGTCCCGGCCGGCAGCGAGGTAGGCGGCGGTGATGACCGCGCCGCGGATCGAACCGCCTGCCAGCTCGAAGTCCCGGGCGAGGGAGCCGGCGTCGACGCCCTCGGCGCGGGGGACGTGCGACAGTCCGTGCCGCCAGAGCGCCAGGCGCTGTCCGGCGTCCGGGAAGGGGAAATCGACCACCAGGTCGAGGCGTCGGGTGAACGCGTCGTCGATGTTGGCGCGCAGGTTGGTGGTCAGCAGCGCGATGCCGTCGAAGGACTCCAGGCGCTGCAGCAGGTAGGCGCTCTCCAGGTTGGCATACCTGTCGTGGGAGTCCTTGACCTCCGAGCGCTTGCCGAAGACCGCGTCGGCCTCGTCGAAGAGGAGCACGGCGTCCGTGCGGTCGGCCTCCGTGAAGATCCGTTCGAGGTTCTTCTCGGTCTCGCCGACGTACTTGTCCACGATCGAGGACAGCTGGACCACATAGAGGTCGACCCCCAGATCGGCCGCGATCACCTCCGCGGACAGCGTCTTGCCGGTGCCGGACTCTCCCGCGAACAGACCGAGGACCCCCCGTCCACGGCCGCCGCCCGCGCTGAGCCGCCAGTCGCCGAGGACCCGGTCGCGGTGGCGGGCGCGCAGGGCGAGTTCCCGCAGCTGGGCGAGGGGCCCGTCGGGGAGAACCAGGTCCCGCCAGTCCACCGCGGGCCGGATCCGGCGAGCATGCCGCTCCAGGCCCGAGGCCGACTGCTGGCGGGCGGCGAGCCGGACGTGGGCGGCGGTGAGCGGGGTCCCGTCCCAGGCGGCGAGTGCCGTGGCGGCGCGGGCGGCACGGCTGATGTGCTCACCGCCGAGGTGGTACGGGGCCACGGTGCCGGCGAGGTCGAAGGCGTCGGCGCCCTCTCCCAGTGCGTCCCGCCAGGCGGCCGTGCCTCCTGCCGGCTGCCGGGGTGCCTGCAGTACCAGCGGGTCGTGCGCGGACCACTGCGGATCGTACGGACGTGGATCGGCCAGCAGTACGGTCACGTCCGTCGCCCCGGTCAACTCGTGGACCATGGGGCCCGGTTGATCGGGCAGGCCGGACACCACGACGGCCCGGCCGCTGAGGCGCGCCTCCCGCAACAGCTCGTAGACGTGGTCCGCGGAGCCGGAGAAACGCAGCGCCTCGACGCCTGCCGTGTGCAGCGCGGAGGCGAGGCCGGCCAGCGCTTCGCCTTCACGGTGTTCCCGTAGGTAGGCGGTGAACGGTCCTTCGCCGAGCCTGGTGGCCAGCCGTCGGACGAAGCCCTCGTCGTGCCCGGCGGCGGGCAGTGGGTCCGGCATCGGGTGCAGCAGGCCGAGAAGGGTGGCATCCGGGGTGTCCTCGCCCAGCAGGTGGGCGGTCACCCGGTCGGGCACGCGCAACGAGCGGGTGAGGAACGGACGGTCGGCCTCCTCCTCGACCGTCAGCAGCCCGAGAGCGCGCAGCGGCGCCGAGAGGTGGAAGCGGGCGCGGGCCTGAGGCAGGTGCGCGGGCACCCCGCACAGGTCGAGGGCGAGACCCAGGGTGGCGCGGCGGCGGCTGACGTCGTCGTTGAGGTAACCGTAGAGCGGCTCGAAGGTGCGGTCGACGTCAGGGGCGAGGGCGATGAGCACGACCGCCAGGTCCAGCTCGGTCAGCCGCAGCCGGGCGGCCGTCCGGGCCAGCCGGTCGTTGATGTCCTCCGGCCATGCCGCCGGCGGGTCCGGCCGGACGTCCGCGTCCGGCTCCGCGGGCGGCCGGGTACGCAGCAATTGGCTCACGGCCTCCTCGGACAAGTAGAGGCCGCGCAACGGGTCGTTCGCGGTGGGGTCGCCGGCGGAGCGGTGTTCGACCAGTGCGGTCACCGTCTGCCGCAGTCCGGCCAGCCGGTCGAGGAGGCAACGGGCCGGGCCCGCGGAGCCGGGGCCCCGGGGCCCGGTGGCCGTGGGGGACGGGCTTTCCAGGGACGAGGCGCTCATGGCTTCTCCGCGCGGCGGGCCGCCGCTTCCTCGTGCGCGGCGCGGGCCGCCGCCACTTGGTGGGGTCGGTGGGCGCGTTCCGTCGATTGGGGCGGGCCGCCGTCCACATCGTGTACCCGGACCATCGCGCCCTCGGTGACCGGGGGCGCCGCGTCGTAGTCGGGGAACGCCGGGAAGGGCACGGTCACCACGAGGTCCAGGGAGGGCTTGAGCTCGCCGCCCAGCGCGGACCAGATCTCGGCGAGGGAGCGGGCCTCGGACTGGATGCCGCTCACTGCCACCGGCATCGTCAGGCCGAGGCGCCCGAGCGAGCCCGGCAGCTCCTGCGCGGAGAGCAGCTCATGCGGCAGCAGCGTCGCCAGCGCGGCGGACAGCAGACGGTGTTCGTCCTGCGGAGTCTTCGTCCAGGCCGTCACCAGGTAGGAAAGACGGAACCAGCGCGGGGGCCGGCGGTGGCGCATGACGATGTCCCGGTCGTCGCGTACCGCCGCGTGGCCGCGCTGCCGCCGGGCCGCGTCCTCACGGATGTCGTACAAGTAGGCGTTGACCACGGGGGCGTTGCGCCGGGCCGCCCAGTCACGGGTGGGCGCCTCGAAGGACACGTCGATGCCCGACCCCGCCAGCACCCCATTGCTGAGGAGTTCCTTGAGGACGTCGTCCACCTCATGAATCACGCTTGCGCTCCTGCCCTGCCGCCCGCTGTGGCCGGCTCCTTGCCGCCTGCCCCCGATCGTGCTCCTTGTGCCCACCGGGCCGCAGGCACGGCGGGGACGACGGCGGGGCAGCGTTGCTGCCCCAAGGGTTCGCCGCCGCTGCCTGGCCGGTCAGATGTAGCCCTCCCGGAGGGCATACGCCACCGCATGGGACCGGTTGCGCAGATGCAGGCGTGTGGTGACTCCGTGCATGACGCCCTTCACGGTGCGTTCGGAGTAGGAGAGCTTGGCGGCGATCTCTGAGGTGTCGAGGCCCTCGGCCACCAGTCGCACGACATCCACCTCGCGCGGCGTGAGGCCGAGGAAGGTCCCCGGCCGGTCGGCGTCGCCCCGGTGCAGGCGCCCTACCTGGCTGATGAGCCGGCCCAGCAGGTCCGAGGGCAGATCGCCGCCGCCCTCGGCCGCGGTCAGCACCGCCTGCACCAGACGATGCGCGGTGGCCTCGCGGCGCCACACGATGGCTCCGGCGCCGCTTTCGATGACGTCCAGCAGTTCGTGCTCCCGGATCGTCCCCACCACGAGCACCACACGCGCACCCTCGCTGCGCACTGTCCGCCGCAGCCGGGTGAGCGCTGTTTCGTCGAGTGCGTCCTCGACGAGCAGGGCCACCGCGGCGGACCCGGCATCCTCACACAGTTCGACCTCGGGGTGGCGGCGCAACTGGCTGATGACTCCCTCGCGGCTGATCGGATCGGGAGCTGTGACGGCTACCCGCACCCGGCTCTTGGGGGGTAAGGAGAGCACGGAGGCTGCGGAGGCCGGAGTCGAGCTGAGCAAGCGTTTCCCCATCTCTTACTGACACATGGCTCTTCTGGCTCTTCCCCGACACATGGCCCGGGGAGGGCCATGTGTCGGGGACGCAGTGCACACTTCTGCGGCTGTCGCGATGTGCGCAATGGTCGAGCCCCACGAGAGAACCGCGGCGGCCACCACGACCGACCGAGGCCAGACCGCGCGGGGCGGTCCCGGCCCGCTCCGCACAGCGGGGCGGTGCGTCGGATCCGCGCGGCCACGTCGCCGCGCCGGTCCACAGGGCTGACGGCGCGGCCGCCGGACGCCGCAACAAGGCTGTCCAGTCGCCGGCCCACCGTGGTGCGCAGTCGCGGGGTCTCGGGCTCCACGATGCCTGGAAGAACGACTTCCAGACCATCGAGTCTGTCCCTTGCTTCCGGGGCCGGTGCCTGACTTTCGGTGCCGACGATGCCGCAGAACCGGACGCCGGTGCATCGGCAAAAACTACGTAGCCCAGGCGATTACGTAATCCTCCCCAAGCTGTCGACGGACCCGTATGTCGTCTACAAGGTCGACGACATGGCCTGGCCGTGGACACGGCAGACGGGTCGAAGGCGGCGGCGGGTCGCGTCCCGCGAGGTGGTGCAGGCCTGCGGAGTTCGCGACTCCGCAGGTTACAGCCGCGGAAACCCGACACCTCCGCGATGGACGGCGCGCCCCGCCAGGAGCAGCACGGAGCGTCTCCCGCCTGTCCGAGGCCGTCGGCCTCGTGCTGACTCTCCGGACACAGCAGCCCGGATCGCCGCACCACGTGGCGGGACGCCACCCGGCGGCGAACAGCGAGCCTGCCCCGCCGGGGACGGCACATGCCCGTGAGGCCGGCCGTGGGGAGCGGGCGGTGGGGATGGATTTGTTCCGGATGGTTTATGGGAGATCGCATGGCCGCTGCTGCCTCCGGCGCGGGTGTGTCCGCGGGGTGGCGGCGTCGCGAACATCGATGATGAGGTGGTCTTCGCCGCGGTTGTCCTTGTGCTGGTGAGGGGGACTTGACCGTCGCAGTGGCCTACCGCACCGCCAAACAGGACCATCGCCAACGGCCTGCCGGCCAAACGCGGGCTGCGGCGCGAAGAACGCAATGGCACGAGCGCGCGACTGTGACATCTCGCCGAACGCGGCATCGCGCAATGATCAGAGCGGATACCGAGAGCGCTTGGGATCTTCGTCTGAGATGGGCCCCATGCTGGACGAGACTTCCCGCGGGATGCGCGTGCAGCGTCCTGACGGTGCGACGTAGTCAAGGGCGAGCCGGCTAGTGGTAGTGGGAAGTCGCCCAGCTCGACGGTGGCGGCCAACCACATGATGGCCGGTCAACCATGCTGTGCGGCACAGAGTGAACCCGATCATTGAGGGGCCACGAAGTTTCCGGACGGGCGTCTGACCGGCTATTTCAAGCGGCGATTCGCAACTTATCGTACTCGGCGTGGACTTCGCGCGGAGGACGTTAACCCACCGCCGAGTGGAGGCGTTTGCGGACGCGGGCCGCTGCTTGTTCGCGGTGATGACCGCCACCGCCACAATAGTCGGCGCCGTGGGTCGGCCGCGCGGCGAGGAGTCTGCCGAGGCAGGTCCGGTTCCGCGTGGCCCCTCGCCGAACCGGACGTGGCGATTTCTCGGTCATCCGGCTCTCTCGTGATCACGTCGTGAATGATCTGGCGACCTGTGCCGTCGAACCTGGCAACAACCTGGCAACCACGACGACAGCCGCTCGACCGACATCGGCCCCCCCGAGGCCAACGCCGCCGCACCTCCTTGCCGCCAGGCCGCCCGCCAGCGGCGTACCGAGCCCCGGCGCTTGTCGGACTATGGTTCGAGTTCTACCCCGCGCTTCCTCACCGGCCGCCTGCGGCAGCACCGTCGCCGTCTTGGCACCCGATGACGACGCCTGACCGTCGGCCGCCAGGCCCTCCTCACCCCGGTCCACCTCCGCAACGGACACCCGTACGCCCAGCTTGCGGCCGGGTTCCGCATCAGCGCGGCCACCGCCTACCGCTACATCACCGAAGCCGTCGATCTCCTCGCCGCCCCCGCACCCACCGGCCGGCCGGTGGGTGCGGACTTAAGGGGCAGCCCGCCGCCGGGTCGGCGTGCGATCAAGTCGGCCCGGCGAGCGCATTCAGCGGTACTCGGGGTTGGGGAAGTCGAAGCGAAGTCCCGCGTCCCAGCCGGAGCGCTGGTTGCCGTACGCCGGGATGCCTCCCGCGCGCTTGAGCATCGCGGCGATGTGCATCAGGTTCCAGGTCATGAAGGCGGTGTTGCGGTTGGTGAAGTCGTTGTCCTGGGCGTGGGAGTCAGGGTCCAGATACGAGGGCCCGGGGCCCGCCTCACCGATCCACCCGGCGTCGGCCTGCGGCGGGATGGTGTACCCAAGGTGCTGCAGGCTGTAGAGAATGTTCATGGCGCAGTGCTTCACACCGTCCTCGTTCCCGGTGAGGAGAGCGCCCCCGACCCGACCGTAATACGCATACTGGCCCTGCTCGTTGAGGCTGCTGGAGGATGCGTAAAGACGCTCGATCACCTGCTTCATCACGGAGCTGTTGTCGCCGAGCCAGATGGGTCCGCACAGCACGAGAATGTCGGCCGCCATCACCTGCTCGTACAGCGACGGCCAGGCGTCGGTCTCCCAGCCGTGTTCGGTCATGTCGGGCCAGACACCGATGGCGATGTCGTGATCGACGGCGCGGATCAGCTCGGTGGTGACGCCGTTCTTCTCCATCACGGTGCGGCTCTTGTCGATGAGACCCTCGGTGTGACTGATCTCGGGCGAGCGCTTGAGCGTGCAGTTGACGAACAGCGCGCGCAGGTCGTCGAAGCGGGGCGGGTTCTCGTTACGGTCCATGGTGGCCATGGTGATTCCTCGGGTCGCGTGGGTGGGAAGGTCGGGATGACGGGATGCTGCTGGGGGCGCGCCGGGTGAGCCGGGCCCGTTCGGCGCGTACGAAGACGGCCCGGAGCCGGAGGAAGGCGACGGGCCTGTCACTGCTCGGGCGCCGCCAGGCCGAGCTGGAGCGGCACCGTTCCATGGACGTCAGTGTCCGCGCGGTGGGCCCTGGTAGACGCCGGCGACGCGTCGCCGGACCATGGCGCTGGAGATGCTCGGAGCGAGCCGGAGGGCTGTCACGAAGATTCGGGTCCAGCGGCCGGGAACGATGTCGCCTGTGCCGGCATCGATACCTTTGACGATCTCGCGTGCGATCTGCTTCGCGGGGATCTTGGGGATGGCGTGGGTCTGCACGCGGTTCTCGGGCGTCCGGGTGGTCTCGAGCGCGGCGGTCATCGGGCTGTCGAACTCGCCAGGGTAGACCAACTGCACCGTGATGCCCTGAGGTTCCAGCTCGAAGCGCAGGGAGTTGGTGAACCCCACGAGGGCGTGCTTGGAGGCGCAGTACGGAGTAAATCCGAAGACGCCGGCCAGTCCTCCGACCGAGGCGATGTTGACGACCCGGCCGCGGGACTCCTTCAGCGAGGGCAGCGCGGCACGGATCGCGTTCACGGTCCCGAAGAAGTTGGTCTCCATGGCGGCTCGGTAGTCGTCGTCTGCCAGGGTCTCGAAGTAGCCCTCGCGGACGGTCCCCGCGCAGTTCACCAGGACATCGAGGCCGCCTGTCCTGGCCGCGCTCCGTGCGAACGCCTCGTTCAGCGCGACACCGTCCGCCACGTCGACCGCGACGACATCGACGTCGGCATCCGGCCTCCGGGCGACGATCTCCTTGCGAGCAGCCTCAAGTTTGTCGAGGTCGCGCGCAAGCAGGGTCAGGATGACGCCGCGGGGCGCCAATTGGTGAGCGACCTCCAGGCCCAGGCCGGACGAGCCGCCCGTGATGACGACGTGCTGTCCCGATCGGATTGGCAGGTGCTGTTTGGTCACGCCGCGCTCGCTCTCTTAGGTGGCTCTGCAGGCCGGTCGAATAATCAGTCCAAGGCCCCGGCGTGGGGCATCCGTCGGCACTACGAAGTCCACCCGGATCGGGTTCACCCAGCGCGCCGAGACCGGGCTTGGTTCGGTCAGCTCTCCGCGTGAAATGGTCAGTTGCGGTTTCCGACCCGGTGGACACTGTGTGCCCACAGGCGCGTGATCGAGCCCAGGGGCGTCTCGACCCGCCCGTGGCGGGGCAGGGTCACCGAGCCCCTCGCGCCCTTGGGGCGACTGACGGTCACCCTGTCCTGGGACCGGATGACCGGATCGGCGCTTGAGGCGGCGGGTCATCAGCCGACCCCAACTACGTCTCGCTCGACAGCACCCTCACGGAAGGTACGGAAGGGGAGGAGCACTTCGGCGGGGACTCGCTGAACAGGGATGGAGTCTGGGAGGTCTGTGGTGGCGTGCCGAGCGTGTCCGGATCACGGTGTGGACCGCTCCGTGGTCCCGCGCCATCCGTCCGGGCGGGTGACGCCGTCCATCAGCAGGTCGAGCAGCCGCTCGGCCTGCGCGCGCTGGTGGACAGCCCCGGCTACGAGGGTGACACCCGCCAGGCTCATGAGGATGTCGGTTGAGGGTACGTCCTCCCGGATCACCCCCTGGGTGATCCCGGCGAGACGGAACCCTTCGATCGCGCCGGTCAGCTGCTCGCGCGTCTGCGAGCTCAGCCGCTCGTCGTTCTGCAGGAGGGCCTTGAGCGTGTCGGCCATACCGTGCTTGGTGGCGAGGTAGTCCAGCACCTGGGACATCCACACCCGCAGGGCCCGGTCGGCGGGCAGCTCGCCGAGGAGATCGGAAGCTTGGGCGGAGAGCCGGGCCGTCTCGTAGCGGTAGGTGGCGTCGACGAGCTGCTCGCGGGTCGGGAAGCGTCGGTACAAGGTGGCGATCCCGACGCCCGCGTCCTTCGCGATCTGCTTCAGGGTCGCGGCGGCGCCGTCCCGGGCGAAGGCCAGGGCGGCCGCTGCGAGCAGTTTGTCTTCGTTGGCCCGTGCGTCGGCCCGGATCGGTCGGCCGGACGGATCAGGCATGCGCTTCTTCCTCTCGGCTTGCCATGTGGAGTCGGCTCCGCTTAACGTGGCGACTAAGCGGACCCTGCTCCGCTTATTGGGACGGTAGCAGGTGGCTGTCGGCCGATCCCTCGCACCGCCGCGATCACAGAAGGGCCGCCCACGCCATGCAGTACCGCACGCTGGGTAGTACAGGAGTCCACGTCAGCTCGCTGTGCCTGGGCGCGATGATGTTCGGGCAGTGGGGAAACCCCGATCATGACGACTCGATCGGCATCATCCGCACGGCGCTCGACGCGGGCGTCAACATCATCGACACGGCCGACGTCTATTCGGGCGGCGAGTCCGAAGTGATCGTCGGAAAGGCGATCGCCGAACGGCGCGACGATGTCGTCCTGGCGACCAAGGTGTCGAGCCCCATGGGCCCTGGCCTCAACGAGCGCGGTGCCTCGCGGCGCTGGATCGTCCGGGCCTGCGAGGAGAGCCTGCGCCGTCTGGGCACCGACTACATCGACCTGTACCAGGTGCACCGGCCCGATGCCGCCACCGACCTCGACGAGACCTTGGGCGCGCTGTCCGATCTCGTCCGCGCGGGCAAGATCCGCTACGCGGGGTCCTCGACGTTCGCCCCCTCGATGATCGTGCAGGCGCAGTGGACCGCCGAGCGACGGCAGCGCGAGCGCTTCGTCTGCGAACAGCCGCCCTACTCCCTCCTGGCCCGGGGCATCGAGGCCGACGTACTGCCCACCTGTGAGACCTACCGGATGGGCGTACTCGCCTGGAGTCCGCTGGCCGGGGGCTGGCTGTCCGGCCGCTGGCACCGCGGCGCGGCCGACCTGTCCAGCCACCGCACACGGACGATGCCCTTCCCCACCACGCTCTCCCACTACGACATGGACATCCCCGGCAACCAGGCCAAGCTCGACGCAGCCACCGAACTCGCCGGCATCGCCGACGAAGCGGGCCTGACACTGATCCAGCTGGCGCTGGCGTTCGTCGCCACGCACCCCGCAGTCACCGCGGCGATCATCGGCCCGCGCACCGCCGAGCATCTGCACGACCAGCTGAGCGCCGCGGACATCGTCCTGGAACCCGCCGTGCTGAACCGCATCGACCGCATCGTGGCACCGGGCACCAACCTCAACCCCGAGGACGCGGGCTACAGCGCGGCCGTCCTGGCCGACCCGAACCGCCGCCGCCGCGCCGCCGTGCAGTGAACCCAGCGAGCCGTCTCGCAGCCGCGAACACCGGGGCCGGGCCGCCCAAGCGCCCCGGGCGGAGGCTGCCTGGCCGATGTGGGCCTGCTACGGGCCGAGCCGGCCGTGTTCCGGCCGGTGGCAGCGGGCGCATGCGGCCGACATGCCCGGGCCGCTCCATCCGATGCCGGCTCTGAGGGCGCCCGGGATGTCGATCTTCGCGGAGGTGCGGCGCGAGAGTCCCGGCAAGGGGCATGTGGCCGATATCCTCGATCCGGCGTCGACGGCGGAGGGTTGCACGGTCGGTGGAGCCACCGAGATCGGGCCGGTTGTCCGAGCTGGTCGGGCTGTGCGGCGGACTGGGCCTCACGTCTCTCGTGGGGTCGGACATCGCCGGGGAGCTGGACCGGGCGGTCCGGACGGCGGCGGAAACTCGCGCAGCCAGTCGTCGAGGCGACGAGGACCTTCTGGGCGTTCGGCGGAATCTTCCGGCCGCGTACGTACGGCACCAGCGCAGCATGGGAACCGAAGCGACCCACGCGACGGCATGCGGGCCGGGCGAGCGGCAGCCGACCGCGTCGAGCGGCCGCCGCCCGGCCTCACGGCTGTGCTTCCCCGGTGTGCCCAGGCAAATCGGCGGGGGTGGGCACGGTCATCGGGCCCGGTGCACCGCCACCATGCGGGAGCGACGCCGACATGCCGAGCGTGGGCCGCCCGCCGCGCGGGGTATGTCTTCGAACCGGCAGGACGCGTCAGCTGACCATCAGGCCGCCGTCGAGGTAGAGGTCCACGGCGTTCACGCCCGTGTTGCGCAGCAGGAACACGGTGGCGTCGGTCACCTCGGCCATGGTGACCGGCCGTCCGATGGGGGTGCGCGTCACCTGAGGGGGCTGTGGCCTGTCCCGCCACTGCGGGCTGTCTCCCACGAGGCTGGGGTGCAGGGCGTTGACCCTGATGGGTGCCAGCTCCACGGCCAGGGTGCGTACCAGTGCCGAGACTGCGCCGTTGACGGCTGTCACGACCGTGGAGCCCGGGTAAGGGCGTTCCTTGGCGAGGCCACCGAACAAGACGATGGAAGCTTTGGGAGCGAAGCGCGGCGTGAGGGTGTGGACCGCTTCCAGGTATCCCACGACCTTGGCCGTCGCCGCCCGCAGCGCGTCCTCGACGCTGAACGACTGCAGTGAGTTCGCCGCCTGCTCGATGGCCGTGATGACCAAGTGATCCACGGTCTTCACCGGTGCCAGTGCCTGTTCGATGCTCTCCGGGCGACTGAGGTCGACGGCGAGCCCGGTGACCGCGCCTCCGATCTCGGCGGCGACCTTTTCCGCCTTCGACGCGTCCCTGCTGGTGAGGGTGACGCGGCCGCCCTCCTTGGCGAAGTGCTCAGCGATATGGCGGCCGAGGCCTTGTGAGCCGCCGATGACGAGTGTGTGGGACATCCGTTGGAACCTTCCGACTTGCTGACAGCGGAAAAACAGAACGGTGGAGAGACAGAACGGAGGCGAGACGGGGCAAGGACGCGGGCGTGATGCTCAGCCGATGCTCTTCGGGGACGGATCCGGGTGCCTGGGCCGCAGCGCGCTCTCGCCGGCCCGGGCCGTCGCGGCCCGTGGCAGGAGACGGGGCAAGAGCGCCGACATCTTCCGCTGCAGCCCCACGATGACGTGCGGCCGGGCCTTCTCCGCGGCTCGCAGCGCGGCGCGTGCGACACCCTGCGGCGGCCGCTTGCGGCCGAAACGTGCCTCCTCGTCGTTGCCGAGGACATCGAAGTACTCGGTGTCGGTGGCGGCCGGGCGGCAGGCCGTGACGCGTACTCCAGTGGTGCGGTTCGGTCTCCCGGCTGATCAGCGAACCGGCGCCGGCGCGGGCAGCGGGTACTGGCAGCGCTGCGCACCGCCCGCGCCGAAGTACGCGACCATGCCTGGAGTTGGCCGGTGAAGCGGCACCGGACGCGGGCAGGCACGTGATCGTCGACCTGGACGGTGTCCTCGTCCTGGCGCACTCCGAGAAGCAGGACGCCGCCGCGACCTGGAAGAAGACCTTCGGGCACCACCCCCTGACGCGGCCTGCCTGCCTGTCACGCATCGCGAGCAGGGTCCTGCGGGTCAGCGGCCCGCGCTCATGCCGCCGTCGACGTGGAGGATCTCGCCGGTGACGAACGGCGCGTTCTCCAGATAGATCACCGCGTCGACGATGTCGCTCTGTTCGCCCATCCGGCCGACCGGATGCAGGACGGCAAGGGCCTCATGGGTCTCCAGGGGGTGCATGGGGGTCTTTATGACGCCCGGGGAGACGGCGTTGGTACGGATGCCGCGCGTGGCGTACTCGATGGCGAGGGACTTGGTGGCGGACTGCAGGCCGCCCTTGGTCAACGAGGCAAGCACGGAGGGGACGTTGGAGTCGGCGTTGTCGACCAGGCTGGTGGTGACGTTGACGATATGGCCGCCGCCCTGGGCGAGCATCAGCTCGATGGCCAGCTGGGTGATGCGGAAGAAGCCGGCCAGATTCACACCGGTCACGGCGGCGTAGTCGTCCCGGGTGTAGTCGGTGAAGGGCTTGGCGAGGAAGATACCCGCGTTGTTGATCAGGGTGTCGATACGTCCGAACCGCTCGACGCCGGCAGCGATGACGCGTTCGGCCGTGCCGGGATCGGCGATGTCACCCTGGACGGTCAGGACCCCCGCGTCGTTGGAGGGGGAGATCGTGCGCGAGGTGGCGACGACGGCGTAGCCGAGCTTGCGATAGGCGTCGACGAGGCCGGCGCCGATGCCCTGCGAGGCGCCGGTGATGACGGCGACCTTCTGATCCTGATGATCCTGAGAGCTCATGATGACCTTCTTCGGGTGAGGTGGGGACTTGGTGAGGTGGGGACTTCTCGACCGACCGGTCAGAAGCTGGTCAGAGCGCGCAGTCGGTCGGCCCGGGCGCGGTGGGCGACATCGGTCTGCGGGGCCAGGTGGTCGAATGGGTGCGGGCAGCCCGGGTTGGACGTGCCGTTCGACCGAGGTGCCGGTGGCGGCCAGGCGGCGGCGCAGGCGACGTCCTCGTCGAGGAAGATGGGACCGGACTCGCCCTCGCGCAGCACCTTCCAGTCACCGCGGGCCGGATGCTGCGGCTGGGCGTCACCTGCGGGGTGCATGTCGGCCTGGGCCTGCAGGAGTTGGGCGCAGGAGTTGGGCGTCGAGTGTGTACGGCATCGAGTCTCTGTCGGGGTCGTGTGGTCCGAGCGGGGCGGTGAGGTGATGGGCCGCTGAGGTGTTGATCAATCGACTGATCTGACCTCGGGGGAGGGTCTGTCGGTCGAGGTGTTGACGCGAGGGACAACGAGCCGCCGGGACGAACGGTTCAACTCCCGGGCCGCGTCGAACGCCGGGGTCGCGGGCCGGCGGCCGGTGAATCGTGCGCGGCGTGAGCACGTGCTGGCCATGCACCAACCAAGCCCGAACCGCCGAGAGAAAGCACGACGGTCATGTCCACTGAGACCTCCGAGGTATCCGGAGCCGAGGGGGTGGCGCCGACAGCGTCTGTAGGGTCTCGCACCCGCGGTGAGCTGGTGCTTTCCGCGACGGGGACGGTGCGTCTCGGCGATGATGATCTCAGCCGCCGCAGGGCCGATGCCCGGGATGGTCACTTGGACCGGGTGCCGGGTGCACGGCGGCAGAAATGAACCACTTGGACGCTGGACACGTAGGTGCTTCTCGACCATGAGCCCGAACCAACGTCGAACAGTGCCGTCGAGTCACCGCCACCGTCCGGTGGCAGGCAGTCGGACCTTCGACACAAGCTGACACCGGAGGTCGCACGAACCATGTCCGGGCAGTCACCGGAGCACCAGCTGGGGCAACCGCGGCCCCAGGCAGGAGCACCTACGGCTGATTCCGGCGATCGCTCGTCCGGGCACCCGAGGCAGCATGGGGAGATCCCCGTGGCAGTCAATGCCCCGGATCCGATCTCCCGAGAGGGCGTGCTCAGCCAGCTGCGCCGCCATCCGGAGATCGAAGTTCGCGAGGAGTCGGATCACGAGCCGGGCACGGTGGTCATCTTCGTCCACGGCGCCCTCGACGACATTGCTCTCGCTCGGCTGCGGCGGGTCGTGCATGACGAGGGTGCCCGCGTCGTGCTTGTGGTGAGCGCATTGCGAGAGGCCGAGTTGCCCGACGTGGTCGAGTGCGGCGTCACCAACGTCATGGCCTCCTACGCCCAGGGCATGCCCTCGAGGCGGAGAGGCAGAGCCACTTGACATTGTCTTTCCCGCTTGCTCCGTTGCTTTGATCGAGGTACCGGGCCGAGCGGCGGACGGACCGATGCGACGACCGAGAGATGCGAGGTGCACCCATGCGTAAGCGACTGAGAAACGCGGCTGTCGTCGGGCTCGCCCTGGTGCTGACGGCGGCCGGGGTGACGGCAGCCACCGTCATAGCCGACGACGGTTCCCCGGACGCGGAACGACCCGCCGCGGAACGGCCGAACATCGTCTACATCCAGGTCGACGACATGTCAGCCGACCTGCTCAGCTACATGACCGAGGCGGCGCAGCTGCGGCAGCAGGGCACCACGATGGCCAACTACGTCTTCGCCGACTCCCTGTGCTGCTCGTCCCGGGCCTCCGGCCTGACCGGCAGGATGCCGCACAACACCGGAGTGCTGACGAACACTTCGCAGTTCGGGGACGGCGGCCTTGGCGCCTTCCTCGACGACGAGGACCGCACGTACGCCACCGCACTGCGCAAGTCCGGCTACCGCACCGGCAAGATGGGCAAGTACCTCAACGAATACCGGCCCGAGGGCGCCGACCCCGCCTGGGACTACGACTACCCGGCCGACTACGTGCCGCCGGGCTGGAACGAATGGCACGTCGCCGGCAAAGGCGGCTACGGCCAGATGAACTACCCCATGACGGAGGCCGTCGACGGCAACAAGACGCGACGGCACTACCAGGACACTTACCTCACCGATCTGCTGTCCGACAAGGCCGTGGCCTTCCTGAACCGGTCGGTGAACGACCACGCGGACCAGCCGTTCTTCCTGGAGGTCTCCCCCTTCGCCCCGCACTCGGCGGTGGCGCCGAACGCGAAGCTGCCGTTCGTACCCGCGCCCCGCGACCGGGCGAATCCGGACGCCGGCTTCGCCGGCGACTGCGGCCCCGTGGACTGCAACGACGTCAAGGCGCCGCGCGACGGCTCCTTCGACCGCACCGTCGCCGACGGGCCGCAGTGGCTGCGCGAGAGCGCGCTGACCGCGGACGAGAAGACCGCGATCGACCGCAACCACCGGCTACGGGTGCAGATGATGCAGTCGCTCAACGACATGATCAAGCGGCTCCGAGCGCACCTGACCAAGCTGGGTGTGGCGGACAACACCTACGTCGTCTTCGGCTCCGACAACGGCTTTCACCTCGGCGAGCACCGGCTCCTGCAAGGCAAGGGCACTCCGTACGACCACGACGCCAGGGTGCCGATCCTGGTGGCCGGGCCGGGGGTGCGGGCAGGGGCGACCCGCAGGGAACTGGTGCAGAACACCGACATGTACGCCACCTTCCTGTCGCTGGCAGGGGTGACGCCGGGTGCAAGCGACGGCCGGTCGATGGCCCAGCTGTGGCGCGGCGAAACGGACGGCTGGGCCCGCGACGCGGCATTCCTGGAGCACACCTCGCACGCCGCCACGGCCCGGGATCCGGATGCCGTGGCCGGGCTGGGCAACGCGCAGCCGGGCTCGTACAAGGCGATCCGCACGACTGACGAGCTGTACGTGGAGTACGCGACGGGCGAGGTGGAGTACCACGACCTGGCCGCCGATCCGCACCAGTTGACCAACACGGCGGCCGAGTTGCCCGAGGACCGGCGGGCCGCGCTGCACCGCACGCTGACCGCCCTGTCCACGTGCGGCCGGCCGGACAAGCCGGACTGCTGGACCGCGGGCCAGATCGGGTGACCGGGAGATGAGGAGACGAAGACCGCCCCGTTGCTCGTCCGCGGGCGGCGTCGCGTCGCCCGCGTCGCCTGCGCCGCGCTCGGCGTGGCGGGCCTTGGCGCCCAAGCGGCTGTCCGCGCGCCGGTAGCCGACGTGCCCGTCGTCGACGTACACACCGGCAAGCGGATCGGGCCGCAGTCCGCCCCGACTCAATACGATCGGCCAGTATGTCGGCGGCATGGCCGAGGAGTTCGTACGCCATGTCCAACCGCACGGTGTCGGCCGACTGCGAGAGGTACCGTTCCTAGTAGGGCTTGGTCAGGTGCGTATTGGTGTGGGTATGTCGTGGTGGCGGGTGGGGCAGGCACCGGTCCAGAGGGCGAGGAGTGTCTGCAGCTCGCGGACGACCTGGTAGAGGCTCAGGCCGGCGCCGCGTCTTTTGGGGCCCGGGCCAGTCGTTGCAGGGTGCAGAAGGCGTGCG
>NZ_JBQQCG010000012.1:0-184521 GCF_052245575.1 Streptomyces sp. 2A115
GTGACCGAGCACACCGGGCCCGATGTCGTTAGCCCCCGTTAACCTGCCCTCATGACTGTGCATCTCGAAGTCGCCGAAGGTGTCGGCACGATCCGCCTCGACCGCCCGCCCATGAACGCGCTGGACGTGGCCACGCAGGACCGTCTCAAGGAGCTCGCCGAGGAGGCGACGCGCCGCGAGGACGTGCGCGCGGTGATCCTCTATGGCGGCGAGAAGGTGTTCGCGGCGGGCGCGGACATCAAGGAGATGCAGGCCATGGACCATACGGCGATGGTCGTACGCTCCCGGGCCCTGCAGGACTCCTTCACCGCCGTGACCCGCATCCCCAAGCCCGTCGTCGCCGCGATCACCGGCTACGCGCTGGGCGGGGGCTGCGAGTTGGCGCTGTGCGCCGACTTCCGGATCGCCGCGGACAACGCCAAGCTCGGGCAGCCGGAGATCCTGCTCGGGCTGATCCCGGGCGCGGGCGGCACTCAGCGCCTGTCCCGCCTCATCGGCCCCTCCAAGGCGAAGGACCTGATCTTCACCGGCCGGATGGTCAAGGCCGACGAGGCGCTGTCGCTCGGACTGGTGGACCGGGTCGTACCGGCCGACGAGGTGTACGCCGCCGCGCACACGTGGGCCGCGAAGCTCGCGCAGGGCCCGGCGCTCGCGCTGCGCGCGGCCAAGGAGTCGGTCGACGCGGGTCTTGAGACGGACATCGAGACCGGGCTCGCGATTGAACGCAACTGGTTCGCGGGGCTGTTCGCGACGGAGGACCGGGAGCGGGGGATGCGGAGCTTCGTGGAGGAGGGCCCCGGTAAGGCGAAGTTCCTCTGACGGTGCGCAAAAAATGCACCCTTCAACTTCCGCTGATCCACTTGCAGTTGACGCGATGTCTTACCCGCGTCCCCCGAAGGAGCGGTTTATCCGGACCTTAAGAAAACCTTAAGGCTACCTTGCTGGAGGGCGCGGGCTATTGCCCCCGCGAGACCTGTTCTCGCAGGTCAGGCGGGTTGTAGTAGGTCTTGAACTGCCTGTGGCATATGCCAGCCGAATCGCGCGGAATGGGAGGTTCCGGGGGGCGTATTCCTTCGGAACGCCCCCAGAGGGGCCCCTGGGCGGCCATGATGGGGGCATGGCGGGGCTGGAGGGTATCGAACAGCCGCGGCGGCACGGGAGTGCGACCGCGGCGCGCTGGTCGCCTGCGGTCGAGGACGAACACGCGCTCAAGGCGCTGGAGTTGTTCGGCAACCCGACGGAGGCGGAGGTGCCGCTTCCCTCTCGTCCCGAGTCGGCGGCCACCGCGCGTCGGCTCGCTCAGGTCGTGATCCTGCGCCACTGGGGGCTCTCGCCGAAGATGACCGAGGATGCCGTGTTACTGGTCTCGGAGCTCGTCGGCAACGCCGTGCGGCACACCGGGGCCCGTGTCTTCGGGCTCCGTATGCGCCGCCGTCGGGGCTGGATCCGGGTCGAGGTCCGCGACCCGTCGCGGGGGCTGCCCTGTCTGATGCCGGTTCAGGAGACGGATGTCAGTGGACGGGGGCTGTTCCTTGTGGACAAACTCTCCGACCGCTGGGGTGTCGACCTTCTGCCTCGCGGCAAGACCACGTGGTTCGAGATCCGGGTCGCGGATCGCTAGCGAAACGCTCCCGCCGGGAGTGCGGAAGGTGCGGGCCGGTCGTGGCTGGTCGCGCGGTTCCCCGCGCCCCTTGAAGGGGCGCTGTGGTCGCCCGGTGACCTGAAGGGGCGCTGCAACTGCCTGCCCGGTGACCTGAAGGGGCGTGCCCAACAACAGCAGGCCAGCCGCCCCCCAACCACCCCCCGACCACCCCCCAACCGACAGCCGGCGCAGCGACCCGCACCGACCGCCAATCGGCCCAATCGCCGCTTTTCCCCGCAAGCGCCCCTTAAATGGTGCGGGTGACCATGACCGACCGCCGCGCGGTCCTCCGGACGGCCACCGGCCTGGCCGCCGCGGGCGCGCTCGCCGGATGCTCAGCGATCGGCGCCGTCACGGGCCCGGCCGCCCGGCCCTCCAGCTCGCAGCAGGCGGACGCGCCCGCGTCCGCCCCCACTCCTCGCACCTTCCCGCATCACCCCACCCAGCTCACCCACGGCCCCCGCACCCACCCGCGCGTCGCACTCACCTTTCACGGCGGCGGCGACCCCGCCACCGCCCGCGCCATCCTCGGCGAGGTCGAGAAACACGGCTCCCACATCACCGTGCTCGCCGTGGGCAGCTGGCTCGACGCCCACCCGGACCTGCCTCGTCGCATCCTCGACGGTGGCCACGACCTCGGCAACCACACCCAGCGTCACCTGGACATCAACACGATGTCCCAGGCCGACGCCCGTGCGGAGATCGTCGGTTGCGCCGAGCGCCTGAGACGGCTCACCGGCTCGATCGGCACCTGGTTCAGACCCTCGCGCACCGCCCGCGCCTCCCCCCTCGTCGAACGCCTGGCCCACCGCGCGGGCTACCCCCACGTCCTCTCGTACGACATCGACTCCCTCGACTTCACCTCCCCCGGCGCCCCGGCCGTCACCCGCGAGGTCACCTCCGAGATCCGTAACGGGTCTGTGGTGAGCCTGCACTTCGGGTACGCGGACACGGTCGCCGCACTCCCCGCCCTCCTGCACGAACTCGACCGCCGCGGCCTGCGCGCGGTGACCACCACGGAGCTGCTGAGCTGATGCACGACACGACACACCGGGACAACATCCACGGGAACGACACCCCCCGGAACGACACCCCCCGGAACAACGCCCGCCGAACCCTCACCAAGCGCGCCCTGAGCGTGGGTGCCGTACTCGTCGCCGTGGCCCTCGCCGGCTGCGGCACCGAGTCGAAGGACCAGCCGGACAAGACGCTCGGCGCGGTCAAACCAGCGAAACCGGCCAGACCCGCCCAGCCCGCCGAGCCCGAGAAACCCCTGGTTCGGGGCCTTCCCGGCATGCCTCCCGTCCTCGACAAGACCGACGTCTACGCCGCCGACCGCCCGGGCAGGCTCTCCCCGGTGGTCAAGGACTTCCCGTCCCGCGTCTACGTCCCCAACACCGAGTCCGACACGGTCACGGTCATCGACCCGAAGACGTACCAGGTCATCGAGACGATCCCGGTCGGCGTACAGCCCCAACACGTCGTCCCCTCCTGGGACCTGAAGACGCTCTGGGTCAACAACAACCGCGGCCACACCCTCACCCCCATCGACCCGAAGACGAGCAAGGCGGGCAAGCCGGTGGAGGTCCACGACCCGTACAACCTCTACTTCACCCCGAACGGCAAGCACGCCGTCGTCATGGCGTCTCTCGACCGTGAGCTGGTCTTCCGCGACCCGCACACCATGAAGCGCCTCAAGACCGAGCCCGTCAGCTGCTATGGCGTCAACCACGCCGACTTCTCGCTCGACGGCCGGTACTTCATCGTCTCCTGCGAGTTCAGTGGCGAACTGCTGAAGGTCGACACGGAGAAGATGAAGGTCGTCGGCCAGCAGAAGCTGCCCTTCGACGGCGCGATGCCGCAGGACGTGAAGATCTCTCCGGACGGCAAGAAGTTCTACATCGCCGACATGATGGCCCACGGCATGTGGGTCCTGGACGGCGACAAGTTCGACAAGCCCAAGCTCCTGCCCACCGGCAAGGGCTGCCACGGCCTCTACGTGAGCCGCGACTCCCGCGAGATGTACGTCTCCAACCGCGGCGAGGGCACCGTCTCCGTCTTCGACTTCACCCAGGACAGGCTGACCAAGAAGTGGCGCCTGCCGGACGGCGGCAGCCCCGACATGGGCGGTGTCTCGGCCGACGGCAAGGTCCTCTGGCTGTCCGGCCGTTACGACTCCGAGGTGTACGCCATCGACACCCGCACCGGCGTCCAGCTCGCCCGTATCCCGGTCGGCAACGGACCGCACGGTCTCGCGGTCTACCCCCAGCCGGGCCGCTACTCGCTCGGCCACACGGGCATCTTCCGCTGAGACAACGGCTGTTGACACGCTGACGTGTTGACGCCCGTCCGGTGACACGCCGCCGTACGAGTGAAGATCCCCGGCCCGCCGCCGCAGAACCGAGATGGTGCTCTCATGATCACAACTCGCCTGCGGCGGCGGGCCGCTGCCGTCGTCCTGTCCCTCGCGGCCGTCTTCGCGACGTCCGCCGCGACGGTCCCTGCCGCGACACCGGTGAAGGCGTCCGCGCCATTCGTCTCGAAGGCCGCCGCACCCGCCTGTCCCCGGTTCGCCGACCCCGTCCACGCCGCCGCCGACCGCCGCGTGGACGTCGACCGCATCACGCCCGAGCCGGTCTGGCGCAAGACCTGCGGCACGCTCTACCGCAGCGACGGCCGCGGCCCGTCGGTCGTCTTCGAGCAGGGCTTCCTCCCGAAGGACGTCCTCACCGGCCAGTACGACATCGAGCAGTACGTCCTCGTCAACCAGCCCTCGCCGTACGTCTCCACGTCCTACGACCACGACCTCTACAAGACGTGGTGGAAGAGCGGCTACAACTACTACATCGACGCCCCCGGCGGCGTGGACGTCAACAAGACCATCGGCGACACCCACCGGTGGGCCGACCAGGTCGAGGTCGCCTTCCCCGGCGGTATCGCGCGGCAGTACATCATCGGCGTCTGCCCGGTCGACAAGAAGACCAGGACCGAGATCATGAGCGACTGCGAGAGCAACCCGCACTACAAGCCCTGGCACTGATGCCGACCGCCCGCCTCGGCGGGCGATGACTTCAGTGGGCTCACCGTGGGCCCACCGTGGGCTCACTGGGCGATGAGCAGCGACTCCGCCCCGACCGGACGGAACCCGGCCGCCTGGAACACCCGTACGCTGCGGGCGTTCCCGGCGGCCTGTTGCGCCCAGACCGGTTCGCCCGCACTGAGATGCCGCGCCGCCGAGGCCAGCACTCGCCCCAGCCCCCGTTGCCGTACTCCTTCGTCCACCTCGATCGCTGTCTCCAGCCGCCCGGCGACCCCGCGCCCCATGACGAGTACGCCCCCGTCCGCGGCCCACACCCGCACGTCGTCCCGCCGCTTGCGGGCCCGGGCGACGCGGGGGTGGTCGGGATCGTCGAGTTCCGCCAGGTCGACCGGAGGCGGACCGGCCAGAGGACCGGCCACCGTCAGCAGATCGATCGTGTCCGTCGTACGCCCCGTACGCTCCATGAACGCCGCCAGGAACCGCGGGTTCATGGTCGCCGCGAGAGGATCGCAGTCGATCCGGCCCAGCGTCTCGCGCACCCACCCCTCGTCCTCGTCCGTGAACACGACGGAGTGCGCGGTGAAGGCGATGACCCCCGCGTCACGATGCCCGTGCTGCGGTACGACGGTGGTGCCACCATCCGGCGGCGGGAAGACCCCGCGAGCCGCCGCATCGAGAATGTCCCCCAGAGCCCTATGCGTCCTCGGCATGCACGTGTCCCCTCCCGCCTCGCCCCGACCGCTTGAGTCTCCACCCACTGGAAGGCCCACACTCACAAACATGATCGATGACGGCACCGGGCTGCTCACCATCGGGCAGCTCTCCCGGAGCACCGGCCTGCCGGTGCGCACCATCCGCTACTGGTCGGACGCGGGCGCCCTGCCGCCCGTGACCCGCTCCGAGGGCGGCTACCGGCTGTACGACGCCGCGTCCGTGGCCCGCCTCGAACTCATCCGTACGCTGCGGGAGTTGGGCCTCGGCTTGGAACACGTACGCAGGGTGGTGGCGGGCGAGACGACGGTCGCGGAGGTGGCGGCCACGCACGTGGCGGCGCTGGACGCGCAGATCCGGGCCCTGAAGGTGACCCGGGCGGTGCTGTCGACCGTGGCGCGACGCGGTTCGACCGCGGAGGAGATGACGCTGATGAACAAACTGGCGCGGCTGTCGGCCGCCGAGCGGAGACGGATCATCGAGGACTTCGTGGACGAGGTGTTCGCCGGCCTCGACGCCGCGGACCCCGCGTTCCGCAACCGGATGTGGCACAACGCCGTCGACCTGCCCGACGACCCGACCTCCGAGCAGGTCGACGCGTGGGTCGAGCTGGCCGAGCTGATGCGGGACCCGGAGTTCCGGGCACGGATGCGGAAGGCGATCGAGTTCAACGTCCGCGGCCGGGGACCGGACACCCCGGAGGGCGACTCGCGCTGGTTCGCCAAGCGCCTGGTCGAGCTGGTGGGCCGGGCCCGCGAACAGGGCATCGACCCCGACGCCCCCGAGGCCGCCGCCGTCCTGGACGAGCTCCTCGGCGACCAGGACAGGACCGAGGTCCTGGAACGCCTGGAGGTGGCCTCCTGGACGGAGGCCGTCCGCTACCGGGAGCTGGCCGCGATCATCAGGGGCCAGGGACCGAGGCCGGCGCACACCGAGGAGTTCGGCTGGGTGGTCGCCGCACTCCGCGCCCAACCGGGCGGTTAACCTGACCCCAGTCAGTACTGCACTTCAGAAGGGGCGGACCCGGTGGCGGACATCGAGGAAGCACGCAAGGCGTTCGAGCGGATCGACGTGGACGGCGACGGGTTCATCACCCCCGCCGAGTTCAAGACCGCTCTCGCCCAGGGCGGGGACTGGAACGTCACCGAGGCGGTGGCCGAGGCCGTCATCGCCGCCCAGGACACCGACAACGACAAGCTCCTCTCGTTCGACGAGTTCTGGGCGCACCTGAACAAGTGAGCCGGGCGGAAGGGGTGTCCGGGTGTGCCGGACACCCCTTCGGCATGTTCAGGACGCCTGCCTCCGGTACTGCCCCGGCGCCACCCCGTACTCCCTCTTGAAGGCCTTGGCGAAGGCGAACTCCGAGGTGTAGCCCGCGTGCTGGGCGATCAGGCGCGCGACGGCGGGTTCCGGCCGGTGACAGGCGAGGTCTTCGAGGGCCTGGACCGCATCCGGGACGCCCACTACCTGATGGAGAGCAACGGCCACGGCGGTGACTGCGTGCGAGGTCTCGTCTGCAACAACTGCAATCCGCATGGCCTTGCGTGGTACGAAGCCCTCCCGCCCGAGCTTCGTACCTTGGAGCTGTTGAACAACTACCTCACCGATCCGCCTGCGATGCGGCTCCGGGCAGAACTCGTCTCGCCGGTGCAGTAGGACGCGTCAGGCCCCCTCGGCCCAATCGCGCAGCGCTTCCTTGCTGGAGAAATCGGCTACGTTCTTGTCCAGCGGGTCGTCGGTGTATTGATGGAAGCGCCATTTCGCCTGGATTCGAGGCTTGCCGGCCGTGACGTAGTCGGCGATCCAGAGGCCGTCGCCCGCGTATGAGGTGTCGTCGACGTTCAGCCAGTAGTTCCTGTTCGCATACAAGATCACCCGATGGTTCGGCCGCAGTTCCTTCACCTTGCGGATGAAGCGGTCCTTCTCGGCGTTACTGGCGTGAGTGCCCTCGCTGGTCGTCTCCCAGTCGACGGCCAGGATGTCGCCCGCCTTCTCCGGGGCCTTGCTGACGAAGTACTCGGCCTGGGCCGTGAGATTGCCGGGCCAGAGGAAGTGGTAGAAGCCGACCACGCAGCCGGCGTCACGGGCACGCTTCGTCTGCGCGCTCAGCTTCGGGTTGACGTAACTGCGGCCTTCCGTGGCCTTGACGAAGACGAAGGACAGTCCGTCGGTGTTGTACGAGGACGACTGGTAGCCGCTTACGTCGATGCCGCGCAGCATGGGAGGTTCCTCCGTGCGGTGAGAGTGGGGGGACGGTGCATCGGTGCCGCACCGGTGTGCAGGTGGGCATCAACTACCTTTGATCTTCCCCCACTTCACCCGTCCCACCCTCGCGCGAGAGCCCAGAGGGCTCAGCACTCGATGATGTTCACCGCCAGCCCGCCGCGAGCCGTCTCCTTGTACTTCACACTCATGTCCGCCCCCGTCTCCTTCATCGTCTTGATGACCTTGTCGAGGGACACCTTGTGGGAGCCGTCGCCGCGCATCGCCATCCGGGCCGCCGTGACGGCCTTGACCGCGGCCATGCCGTTGCGTTCGATGCAGGGGATCTGGACGAGGCCGCCGACCGGGTCGCAGGTGAGGCCGAGGTTGTGTTCCATGCCGATCTCGGCGGCGTTCTCGACCTGTTCGGGGCTGCCGCCGAGGACCTCGGCCAGGGCGCCGGCGGCCATGGAGCAGGCCGAGCCGACCTCGCCCTGGCAGCCGACCTCCGCGCCGGAGATGGAGGCGTTCTCCTTGAAGAGCATGCCGATGGCTCCGGCGGCCAGCATGAAGCGGACCACGCCGTCCTCGTCCGCGCCCGGCACGAAGTTGATGTAGTAGTGCAGGACCGCCGGGATGATGCCCGCCGCGCCGTTCGTCGGGGCGGTCACGACGCGGCCGCCCGCCGCGTTCTCCTCGTTCACCGCCATCGCGTACAGCGTGATCCACTCCATGGCGTGGGCCAACGGGTCGCCCTCGGCGCGCAGTTGGCGGGCCGAGACGGCGGCGCGGCGGCGGACCTTGAGGCCGCCCGGCAGGATGCCCTCGCGGGCCATGCCGCGCGACACGCACGCCTGCATGACGCGCCAGATGGCGAGGAGCCCCTCGCGGATCTCCTCCTCGGTGCGCCAGGCCCGCTCGTTCTCCAGCATCAGGGCGGAGATGGACAGGCCCGTCTCGCGGGTCAGCCGCAGCAGCTCGTCGCCCGTGCGGAAGGGGTACTTGAGGACCGCGTCGTCCAGTTTGATGCGGTCCGCGCCCACCGCGTCCTCGTCGACCACGAAGCCGCCGCCGACCGAGTAGTAGGTCTTCGACAGCAGTTCGGCCCCTGAGGCGTCGTACGCCCACAGCGTCATGCCGTTCGCGTGGTAGGGCAGCGTCTTGCGGCGGTGCAGGATCAGGTCGTCGGAGAAGGAGAAGTCGATCTCGTGCTCGCCCAGCAGGCCTATGCGGCCCGACGACTTGATCCGCTCGACCCGGTCGTCGGCCCCCTCCACATCCACCGTCCGCGGCGAGGCGCCCTCCAGACCCAGCAGCACCGCCTTGGGTGTCCCGTGCCCGTGCCCGGTCGCGCCCAGTGAGCCGTACAGCTCGGCACGTATCGAGGTCACCGAGGCCAGTACGTCCTCGTTGCGCAGTCGGCGTGCGAACAGCCGCGCCGCACGCATGGGGCCGACCGTGTGGGAGCTTGACGGGCCGATGCCGATCGAGAACAGGTCGAAGACCGAGATGGCCACGGGGACTCCTCAATACGGGGTGGAGCAAGGTGAAGCATGGGGCAGGGCCGCGCACACCTTCAGTGTGCGCGGCGCCTCGAGGATCCGTACATTCCGTACGAACTACTTCAGGATGTACGAACCACTTCAGGATGTACGAACCACTTCAGGCCGTGCGAACTACTGCAGGTCGGGGTAGAGCGGGTGTTTGTCGGCCAGAGCGGACACGCGGGCCTTCAGGGACTCCGTGTCGTAGGACGGCTTCAGGGCCTCGGCGATGATGTCCGCGACCTCGGTGAAGTCCTCCGTCCGGAAGCCGCGGGTGGCGAGGGCGGGCGTGCCGATGCGCAGGCCGGAGGTCACCATCGGGGGGCGCGGGTCGTTCGGGATGGCGTTGCGGTTGACCGTGATGCCGACCTCGTGGAGGCGGTCCTCGGCCTCCTGGCCGTTCAGCTCGGAGTTGCGCAGGTCGACCAGGACCAGGTGCACGTCCGTGCCGCCGGACAGGACGTCCACGCCGACGGCCTTCACGTCGTCCTGGACCAGGCGCTCGGCCAGGATCCTGGCGCCGTCCAGCGTGCGCTGCTGGCGCTCGCGGAAGTCCTCGGACGCGGCGACCTTGAAGGAGACCGCCTTGGCCGCGATCACGTGCTCCAGCGGACCGCCCTGCTGACCGGGGAAGACCGCCGAGTTGATCTTCTTCGCCAGTTCGGCCGTGGAAAGGATCACGCCACCCCGCGGGCCGCCCAGCGTCTTGTGTGTCGTGGTCGTGACCACGTGCGCGTGCGGGACCGGGTTCGGGTGCAGGCCCGCCGCCACCAGGCCGGCGAAGTGCGCCATGTCGACCATCAGATACGCGCCGACCTCGTCCGCGATCCGACGGAAGGCCGCGAAGTCCAGCTGACGCGGGTACGCCGACCAGCCGGCGACGATCAGCTTCGGCTGCGCCTCCTTGGCGAGCTTCTCGACCTCGGCCATGTCGACCTGGCCGGTCTCGTCGTCCACGTGGTAGGGGACGACGTTGTAGAGCTTGCCGGAGAAGTTGATCTTCATGCCGTGGGTCAGGTGCCCGCCGTGCGCGAGGTTCAGGCCCATGATCGTGTCGCCGGGCTTGAGCAGCGCGAACATCGCGGCCGCGTTGGCCTGGGCGCCCGAGTGGGGCTGCACGTTCGCGTGCTCGGCGCCGAAGAGGGCCTTCACGCGGTCGATGGCGATCTGCTCGACCACGTCGACGTGCTCGCAGCCGCCGTAGTAGCGGCGGCCCGGGTAGCCCTCGGCGTACTTGTTGGTGAGGACCGAGCCCTGGGCCTCCATGACCGCGACCGGAGCGAAGTTCTCCGAGGCGATCATCTCGAGGGTGGACTGCTGACGGTCGAGCTCGGCGTCGACGGCGGCGGCGACGTCCGGGTCGAGCTCGTGCAGGGACTGGTTCAGAAGCGACATCGGTCAGGAGTCCTTAGCTGCCGGAGAATTCGGTGTACTCGTCCGCGGAGAGCAGGTCCTTCGGCTCCTCCGAGACCCGCACCTTGAACAGCCAGCCGCCCTCGAACGGGGCGGTGTTCACCAGTGCCGGGTCGTCCACGACGTCCTGGTTGATCTCGGTGATCTCGCCCGTGACGGGCGCGTACAGGTCGCTCACCGACTTGGTCGACTCCAGCTCGCCGCAGGTCTCGCCCGCGGTCACCGTGTCACCGACCTCGGGGAGCTGGACGTACACGACGTCGCCGAGGGCGTTGGCCGCGTGCTCGGTGATGCCGACCGTCGAGACGCCGTCCTCGGCGGCCGACAGCCACTCGTGCTCCTTGCTGTAGCGCAGCTGCTGGGGGTTGCTCATGGCCTGAATTCTCCTGTACGCGGGGGAGTGCTGATGACAGTGCTTATGACGCGGGCGTGGTGGTGAGCTGGGCGGATGTGCCCTGTGTCACTTCTGACGCTTGTAGAACGGCAGCGCCACGACCTCGTACGGCTCGTGGCTGCCCCGGATGTCCACACCGACGCCGGCCGTGCCGGGCGCGGAGTGCGCGGCGTCGACGTACGCCATCGCGATCGGCTTGCCGAGGGTGGGGGAGGGGGCGCCGGAGGTGACCTCGCCGATGACCTTGCCCTCGGCGACGACCGGGTATCCGGCACGCGGGACGCGGCGGCCCTCGGCGATCAGGCCGACGAGGACGCGCGGGGGCTCGGCCTCGGCACGGGCGGCGGCCTCGGTGAGGGCCTCCCGCCCCACGAAGTCGCCCTCCTTCTCGAACTTGACGACCCGGCCGAGACCGGCGTCGAAGGGCGTGAGCGAGGTGCTCAGCTCATGCCCGTACAACGGCATGCCCGCCTCCAGGCGCAGGGTGTCCCGGCAGGACAGCCCGCAGGGCACGAGCCCGACCGGGGCTCCCGCCTCGGTCAGCGCCTGCCACAGCTTCTCGGCGTCGGCCGGGGCCACGAACAGCTCGAAGCCGTCCTCGCCGGTGTAGCCGGTGCGCGCGATCAGGGCCGGGACGCCGGCGACCGTGCCGGGCAGGCCCGCGTAGTACTTGAGGCCGTCGAGGTCGGCGTCGGTGAGCGACTTCAGGATGCCGGGGGACTCGGGGCCCTGGACGGCGATGAGGGCGTACGCGTCGCGGTCGTCGCGGACCTCGGCGTCGAAGCCCTCGGCACGCTCCACGAGCGCGTCGAGAACCACCTGGGCGTTGGAGGCGTTGGCCACCACCATGTACTCGGTCTCCGTGAGCCGGTACACGATCAGGTCGTCGAGGATGCCGCCGTCCTCGCGGCAGATCATCGTGTAGCGGGCGCGGCCGGCCTTCACGCTCCCGATGTTGCCGACCAGCGCGAAGTCGAGCAGCGCGGCCGCCTGCGGCCCGGTCACCGTGATCTCGCCCATGTGGGAAAGGTCGAAGAGGCCGGCCCGGGTGCGTACCGCGAGGTGTTCGTCGCGCTCGGAGCCGTATCGCAGGGGCATGTCCCAGCCGGCGAAGTCGGTCATCGTCGCGCCGAGCGAGCGATGCAGGGCATCGAGGGCGGTGCGGCGCGGTTCAACGGGCGTGTTGCTGCTCATCGGTGGGGCTCCCAAGGCATGACGGCGAGGTCGTTCCTCCCCATCTGTCATCGGAACCTGAGAGGTTCACCATGACCGGAAGGGTCGATGGTTTGCACCTTGGGTGGAGCCACAGGTCAGCGGCTCGCTTTTCAGATGTGCCTCGCCCGCGCGGTAATGGGGCCTGAGAGATTCAAGGGAGGGACTTGCTCCTTCGGCGCCCGGGCACTCGTACACGTGCGTGTACAGGTACCCGGAACTCTCCCGCGCGGATTCAAGCGGCCGGTATGCAGTTGGCGCGCACATCATTGCACGCATCCGGGCCGCGCGGCAGGGGAGTCCTCCGCACAGCTTCCGCACAGGGGCCACGGGCATCCACAGTGATCTGTAACGGGCCTGTGGCAGGACAAGAACAGAAACGAGGGGTGCCGCGCATTACCTTCTCTTTACACTCGACGGGGATGGGTCTTCCGACCCCATGGGGAGGACGAACAGGGTGAACAGGACCACGGCGTACGCGACCGGCGCGACCAGTGCGGCCCTCGCGCTGCCCAAGCAACCCGCTGCCCCGACCAAGGAGGCGTGCGGCCCGCTTCCGGCGCCCGTCGTCCGCGATCTGCGGGAGCGCGCGGGACACAGCCCGCACGGCCTCCTCTTCGGCGCGGCCGACCTGGTCGTGGTCACGGGCCTGCCGGGCAGCGGCAAGTCGACCCTGATGCGCCGCGCCGTGACGGGAAGGCGCATCGACTCCCAGGACACCCGCGACCGCTGGGACGGCCGCCTGTCCCGCTTTCTGCCGTACGCGGTCTACCGCCCCCTCGTCCGCGTAGCGCACTACGCGGGCCTGCGCCGTGCCCTGCGCTCCGGCGAGGGCGTCGTCGTGCACGACTGCGGTACACAGGCCTGGGTGCGCAGCTGGCTGGCGCGGGACGCCCGGCGCCGCGGCGGCACCCTGCACCTGCTGCTGCTCGACGTCGACCCCGGCACGGCCCTGGACGGCCAGCGTGAGCGCGGCCGCGGCGTCTCGCGGTACGCGTTCGCGCGGCACCGCGGCGCGGTCGCCCGGCTGCTGCGTTCCGTGGAGAAGGGGGACCTCCCGGACGGCTGCGGTTCGGCGGTCCTCATCGACCGGGCCGCGGCGGACGTGCTGCGGCGGATCGACTTCGGCGACTGAGGCCATCCGGGCCGGCTACCTATGCCGTCCATCGACGCCGACCACCGAGGCCGGCCGCGGAGGCTGAGGGTCCACTTCGGCGACCGGGGATCGACTTCTGCGGCCGAGGGCGCGTACGCGTAATCTCGTCAGCCGCAGAAGGCGGTTCGAGCAGGCGGTAGGCAGATGGACATCCCGGCACAGGGCATCCCGGAACAGGGCTTCACGGCACAGGCGCACCCTCACCCCCATGCGGGCTGGCCCGGCAACGAGCTGGAGGCGGTGCTCGCCGCTTCCCTGGGCGTCGCCTCGGCGGGCGCCCGGATCGTCGAGGTCCTCGCCCGCAGCTTCCTCTGGGTGCCGCTGCCCAACGGCGGCGGACCCCACAGCGGCCCGCTCGACCTGCCGACGATGGAGCTCGACGGGCAGGCGTACGTGCCGGTCTTCAGCTCGGAGCAGCAGTTCCGCCAGGTCGTCGGCGACCACATGGCGTACACGGTCGCGCCCGCCGTCGAGTTCGCGCGCGGGCTGCCGCCCCAGGCGGGCATCGCGATCAACCCGGACGGCACGGTCGGCGTGCCGCTGCCGCCGCTCGCCGTCGCCGAGCTCTGCCGAGCCGGGAAAACCGAACTGGACGGTCCCGCGAGCGGCGGCCGGGTGCGGCTGTTCCAGCCCGACTGGCAGCACGACCCGGTGGACTTCCTGGCCGCGGCCTCGGCGGAGTTCGCGGCGACCGGGGTGGTACTCGCCGCCCGCCGTTGCCTGGCGAGCATCGAGGGCGGAGACCCCGTGATGTTCATCGGCGTCGAGCTGGTCCGCTGGGACGAGGGCGCTCGGGCGCTTCCACTGGAGGCCCTGGGCAGGGCGCTCGGCCGGATCCCCGTGCAACACGCCGTGAACCTCGTATTCCTGGACGTCGCCCAGGACCCAGTAGGCGACTGGCTGCGCGAGAGGGTGCGCCCCTTCTATGTGCAGGCTCACTAGAGCGCCCCGTAAGGGGCGCGGGGCTGTGACATCGTGCGGCTCCGCCTCGGGGCGCGATCAACCCCCAACCACCCGCAGTCCGCGACTACAGAAAGCCCCGAGCTCTCCCCGGCTTTCCCGGCGGAGCGCAACGGTGCTGTCAGGATCGACGCTTAAGCTGGTTTCATGGCCCGGCAGGGCGGCGCCGCGTTCAAGTGCGCGCTGCTTCCCGGGATATTGGACCCGTTTGTCAGGGATGTCGCGAAGGGGCGGTAAAAGGTGAGCGCGAGCGGCACCGCCGCGGCCGGGCAGGTCGAGCACATGCTGCGCCAAGTGACGCCCGGGCGTTACGACGCCTACGAGGCGCTCCTGCGCGCCCTCGCGACCCCGTCGTCCGGCCAGGTCTGGATGCTGCTCTGGCACGGCCAGGCCGGCTCGCCCGACGCCCAGTACGGGAACATGGAGGTGGACGGCTTCGGCTACGCGCCCTGCGTGACCTCCGCCCAGGAGCTCTCGGCCAGCGGCTGGAACCGTTCGTACGAGGTGGTCGACGGCCTCGATGTCGCCCGCACCCTGTACCCCGACCACTTCGGCCTCTGGCTGAATCCGCACGCGCCGGGCGGCGGCGTCGGCATCCCGTGGCTGGATCTGCGCCGTATCGCCACCGGCCTCGAGCGGCAGCCGGCGGGACCGCTCCGATTGTCCGAACCGGGCATCGAGATCCCGCAGTTCTACGCCCTCCTCACGCAGAACGCGCACCGGACCGCCGCCGTGCGCTCCCTGCGCCGCGCTTGGGTGCAGCCCGCGCTCGGTGCGCCCTATCTGGCCATCGGGCTCGATGTGTACGACACCAGCCCGCCCGCCGTGGACTCGGTGCGGGCGATGATGCAGCAGTCCATCGGCGCGGTGCCGGACGGCCTGCCGGTGTCGACCGTCGCGATGTCCGACGAGTACGACCCGGTGGCTCTGTGGATGCGGGCCAACGCGCGGCCGTTCTACGACCGCGAGGCGCACGCCGCACCCGCCGCGGCTCCGGTCGCCGGCGGGTACGGCTATCCGGGTACGTACTGAAGTCCACTGCCCCGGCCATCCGTTCATGCTCTGCTGCCCTCGGGCTGAAATGTCCATATCTACGCGGGTAAATGGGATGCGGAACCCCTTCACCCCCAACTGTCCCGCGTCCGACACCCGTTACCCGGCGTTCGGATAACGGAACCCCCCAGACAGCATCACGTTTACGCATCCATTCACCGTCAAGTCTGGCAACAGATCGGCGAAGCGTTGAAGACTCCCGCATCAGGGGGTTTCCGCCCCTGTGTACGACGGACGATCAGGCCGCTACAGCGGCAAGTGCGGGCCGGTCACCGCCGGTTTGAGAGGGGTCCCTGCCAGATGACGGCGCCATTGCACGACACGACCGCGGAAGCGGCCCCGACCGCACCACCCGATCCGGCGACTACGGGATCGAAGGTCGAGGGCCGGTCCCTGAAGCGGATCGCCTGGAATCGTCTCAAGCAGGACAAGGTCGCGCTCGCCGGCGGCATCACCGTGGTCGTCCTGGTCCTGGTCGCCCTCTTCGCCCCACTGATCGTCAGCCTGCTCGGCCACCCGCCGAACGAGTTCCACCAGGACAAGCTGGACCCGCTGACCAACCTGCCGCAGGGCGCGTGGGGCGGAGTGAGCGGTGACTACCTGTTCGGAGTCGAACCCAACAAGGGCCGTGACGTCTTCAGTCGGATCGTCTACGGCGCCCGGATCTCGCTCCTCGTGGCGTTCCTCGCCGCCGTGGTCGCGGTGGCCCTCGGCACGCTCTTCGGCATCATCGCCGGTTACTTCGGAGGCTGGATCGACGCGCTGATCAGCCGCGTGATGGACGTGCTGCTCTCCTTCCCGCAGCTGCTCTTCATCATCTCCCTGGTCTCGGTGCTGCCGGACGACCTGCTGGGTCTCACCGGTTCTTCCGTACGGGTAGCGGTACTTGTGCTCGTCATCGGCTTCTTCGGCTGGCCGTACGTCGGCCGTATCGTCCGCGGCCAGACCCTGAGCCTGCGGGAGCGCGAGTACATCGAGGCCGCGCGCAGCCTCGGCGGCGGCAGGCGGCACATCCTCTTCAAGGAGCTGCTGCCCAACCTGGTGGCGCCGATCCTCGTCTACGCGACCCTGATGATCCCCACCAACATCCTCACGGAGGCGGCACTCAGCTTCCTCGGTGCGGGTGTCCGGCCGCCGACGGCCTCCTGGGGCGGCATGCTGCGCGACGCGCTGGAGACCTACGAGCACGATCCGATGTTCATGGTCTTCCCCGGCGCGACGATCTTCATCACCGTCCTCGCCTTCAACCTCTTCGGGGACGGACTGCGCGACGCACTCGACCCCAAGGGGACCCGCTAGTACCAGTCCCCCCACGAACCGCCCCTGCCGCACCGTCAGGTGGCACTTCACATGGTTCTCCGGCACAGGACCGGGACCGCGAATCTCGGAGGTTACGAGAAAATGCCCACAGGTTTCCCGAAGCGGCGGCTCGCTGCTGGCGCAGCCCTCGTTGTCGCGGCGCTGGTGACCACCACGGCGTGCGGCGGCGGTGACAGTGACAGCGACAGCGATTCGAAGGGCGCCGGTTACAACGCGGCGCTGGACAAGGTTGTCAACGCGTCCACCAAGACGGGTGGGACGCTGAAGTTCGTCGGCAAGCAGGACTTCGACTCCCTGGACCCGCAGCGCACGTACTACGGCATGACGTGGGACTTCATGCGGTTCTTCACCCGCACCCTGGTCACGTACGACACCAAGCCGGGCGAGGCGTCCAACAAGCTCGTCGGCGACCTGGCCACCGGCCCCGGCGAGGTCTCGCCCGACGGCAAGACCTACACGTACAAGCTGCGTGACGGTCTCACCTGGGAGGACGGCTCCGCACTGACCTCCAAGGACATCAAGTACGGCATCGAGCGCATCTGGGCGACCGACGTCATCACCGGCGGTCCGGCGTACATCAAGCAGACGCTCGACCCCAAGGGCGAGTACAAGGGCCCGTACAAGGACAAGTCCGCTGACAAGCTGGGCCTGAAGGCGATCGAGACGCCCGACGACAAGACCATCGTCTTCAAACTGCCCAAGCCCAACGGTGACTTCGAGCAGTTCCTGGCGATGCCCACCGGTGCTCCGGTGAAGCAGAGCGCGGACACGGGCGCCAAGTACACGCAGAAGCCGTTCTCCTCCGGTCCGTACAAGGTCCAGTCGTACAAGGCGAACAAGGGCCTGACCCTGGTCCGCAACGACAAGTGGAAGAAGTCGTCGGACCCGCTCCGCCCGGCCCTTCCGGACAAGATCACCGTGACGATCTCCGCCAACCTGGAGGAGAACGACAAGCGGCTGATGGAAGGCGACTACGACCTCGACGTCAACGGCACGGGCATGACCCAGTCCGGCCGCGTCACCGCCGTCCAGGACCACCGGGGCGACGTCGACAACATCCAGACGTCGTTCGTTCGCTACGTGGCCCTCGTCCACACGGCCAAGCCGCTGGACGACGTCAACTGCCGCAAGGCCGTCTTCTACGCCACGGACTTCGCGGGCCTGCAGCAGACCCGAGGCGGTGAGCTCGCCGGTGGTGAGATCGCCAACTCGACCTTCCCGAAGGCGATCCCGGGCTACAGCGACTACGACCCGTACGGCGTCCTCGCCCGCAAGGGCAAGCCGGACGTGGCCAAGGCCAAGGCGGCGCTGAAGGAGTGCGGCCAGCCCAACGGCTTCTCCACCAAGATCAGCGCCCGTAACAACAACCCGGGCGAGGTCGACACCGCCGAGGCGCTGCAGGAGCAGCTCGCCAAGGTCGGCATCAAGCTCCAGGTCGACCCGATCGACGGCGCCGAGTCCTCCAGCATCACCGGCTCGCCGAAGGTCGTGAAGGAGCGCGGCTACGGTATGACGATGAGCGGCTGGGGCCCGGACTTCCCGACCGGCCAGGGCTACGCGCAGCCGCTGTTCGACAGCCGCTTCCTCTTCGAGAGCGGTAACTACAACGAGTCGCAGATCAAGGACCCGGCGATCGACAAGATCTTCGACGATGCGATCGCCTCGACCGACCCGGCCAAGGCCGAGGAGCTGTACAAGCAGCTCGACAAGCGACTCCTCGACCAGGCCGACTGGATGCCCTTCATCTACGAGAAGAACATCTCGTGGCGCAGCCCGAAGCTGACGAACGTCTACTCGTCCGCCGCGTACAACGGCCGGTACGACTACGTCTCGCTCGGTGTCGTGAAGTAGCAGCCGCACAACCGTAGTTGACCGTTCTCACGCCGCCGAATCCCGCCAGTCCGAAGGGCAGGTGATGGCCCCGGGCGGTGGCCGGGACCTCTCACAAGGGGGTCCCGGCCACGGCCGGGCCGCACACAGTGCTTGCTTATCTCATCCGGCGCCTGGTCGCCGTAGTCATCATGGTGCTGGTCGTACTGCTCGCGACCTTCACCGTCTTCTACATGCTGCCCAAGTGGGCGGGACAGGACATCGCCGTCCTCTTCGCCGGCAAGAGTTCGGGGGCCGAGCAGGTCGAGGGCATTCGTACGAAGCTCGGACTCTCGGACCCGTTGCTCGTCCAGTTCTGGGACTTCGTCAAGGGCATCCCGATGGGGCGTGACTACGCCAACGGCACTGACGTCACGCACTGCCCGGCACCCTGCTTCGGCTACTCCTTCCGTACGGAGGAGCCGGTGTGGACCACGCTCAAGGACGCGCTGCCGGTCACCGGTGCCCTCGCCGCCGGCGCCTGCGTCCTGTGGCTCGGCGCGGGTGTCGCGACCGGTGTGCTCTCCGCCCTCAAGCGGGGCTCCGTCTGGGACCGTGTCGCCATGATCGGCGCGCTCGGCGGCGTCTCCCTGCCGATCTTCTTCACCGGCATGGTCGCGATGGGCATCTTCGTGCACAGCCTCGGACTCGTGAACATGGCGGACAGCCTGGGTACGGACGACCCCATCGGGGTCTGGTTCGAGACACTGATCCTGCCGTGGATCGTGCTGGCCCTCCTCAATGCCGCGATGTACGCGCGCCTCACCCGCGCCACCATGCTGGAGGTGCTCGGCGAGGACTACATCCGCACCGCCCGCGCCAAGGGCCTCGGTGAACGCGCGGTCATCACCCGACACGCTCTTCGCTCGGCGATGACGCCGATCCTGACCGTCTTCGGCCTCGACCTGGGTGTGCTGCTCGGCGGCGCGGTCCTGACCGAGTCGACCTTCAACCTGCCCGGGCTCGGCCTCGCCGCCGTCCAGGCCATCAGCAGCAAGGACCTACCGGTGATCCTCGGTGTGACGCTGGTCGCGGCCCTCGCGATCGCCGTCGCCAACCTCGTCGTGGACCTTCTGTACGTTGTCATCGACCCCCGGGTGAGGATGGGATGACCGAACTCAGCAAGAGCGGAGCCGCAGTGGGGGAGCCCGTCAAGGACTCGTCCGCGCCCTCCGCCTTCCTCGAAGTCCGCGACCTGAAGGTGCACTTCCCGACCGACGACGGTCTGGTCAAGTCCGTCGACGGGCTCAGCTTCTCGCTGGAGAAGGGCAAGACCCTCGGCATCGTGGGCGAGTCCGGCTCCGGCAAGTCGGTGACCTCGCTCGGCATCATGGGCCTGCACACCGCCGGCCAGTACGGCAGGCGCAAGGCGCAGATCTCCGGCGAGATCTGGCTCGACGGCACGGAACTGCTCTCCGCCGACCCCGACTACGTACGCAAGCTGCGCGGCCGCGAGATGGCGATGATCTTCCAGGATCCGCTGTCCTCGCTGCACCCGTACTACTCGATCGGCCAGCAGATCGTGGAGGCGTACCGGATCCACCACAAGGTCGACAAGAAGGTGGCCCGAAAACGCGCCATCGAGATGCTCGACCGGGTGGGCATCCCCCAGCCGGACAAGCGGATCGACAGCTATCCGCACGAGTTCTCCGGCGGTATGCGCCAGCGCGCGATGATCGCGATGTCGCTGGTCAACAACCCCGAACTGCTGATCGCGGACGAGCCGACGACCGCCCTCGACGTGACCGTCCAGGCGCAGATCCTCGACCTCATCCGGGACCTGCAGAAGGAGTTCGGCTCCGCGGTCATCATCATCACCCACGACCTGGGCGTCGTCGCCGAGCTCTCCGACGACATCCTGGTGATGTACGGCGGCCGTTGCATCGAGCGGGGCCCGGCCGAGAAGGTCTTCTACGAGCCCCGGCACCCCTACACCTGGGGCCTGCTCGGCTCCATGCCGCGCCTGGACCGCGACCAGACCGACCGGCTGATCCCGGTCAAGGGCTCCCCGCCGTCGCTGATCAACATCCCGTCGGGCTGCGCCTTCAACCCGCGCTGCCCGTACGCGGACGTCCCCAAGGACAACGTCACCCGCACGGTCCGCCCCGAGCTGTCCGAGGTCGGCAGCCGGCACTGGGCCGCCTGCCACATGACGGAGGCGCAGCGGGAGCGGATCTGGACCGAAGAGATTGCGCCCAAGCTGTGAGTGAGAACGCAGAGGACAAGGCAGTGAGCATCCCTGCACAGAGCGACGGCGCGGTCCAGGGCGCGACCCTCACCAAGGACCCCGCCCCCGGCGAGGCCCTGCTGAAGGTGACCGGGCTGCAGAAACACTTCCCGATCCGCAAGGGCCTGTTCCAGCGGCAGGTCGGCGCGGTGCGGGCGGTCGACGGACTCGACTTCGAGGTGCGCTCGGGCGAGACCCTGGGCGTCGTGGGCGAGTCGGGCTGCGGCAAGTCGACGATGGGCCGGCTGATCACCCGGCTGCTCGAACCGACCGCGGGCACCGTGGAGTTCGAGGGCAGGGACATCACGCACCTCGGGGTCAGCGACATGCGCCCGATGCGCCGTGACGTCCAGATGATCTTCCAGGACCCGTACTCGTCGCTGAACCCGCGCCACACCATCGGCACCATCGTCGGCGCCCCCTTCAAGCTCCAGCGCGTCACGCCCGAGGGCGGCGTCAGGAAAGAGGTCCAGCGGCTGCTGTCGGTGGTCGGTCTCAACCCCGAGCACTACAACCGCTATCCGCACGAGTTCTCCGGCGGTCAGCGCCAGCGCATCGGTATCGCCCGCGCGCTCGCGCTCAACCCGAAGCTGGTCGTGGCGGACGAGCCGGTGTCGGCCCTGGACGTGTCCATCCAGGCGCAGGTGGTGAACCTGCTGGACGACCTCCAGCAGGAGCTGGGCCTGACGTACGTGATCATCGCGCACGACCTGTCCGTCGTACGGCACGTCTCGGACCGTATCGCCGTGATGTACCTCGGCAAGATCGTCGAGCTCGCCGACCGCGACTCGCTGTACAAGGCGCCGATGCACCCGTACACCAAGGCGCTGATGTCGGCCGTGCCGATCCCGGACCCCAGGCGTCGGTCGGCCAAGAGCGAGCGCATCCTGCTCAAGGGCGACGTGCCCTCGCCGATCTCGCCGCCGAGCGGATGCCGCTTCCACACGCGGTGCTGGAAGGCCACGGAGGTCTGCAAGACCGTCGAGCCGCCGCTCGTGGAGCTGAAGCCCGGTCAGCAGGTGGCCTGCCACCACCCGGAGAACTTCGAGGACCAGCAGCCGCAGGACACGGTTCTGCTGACGGCCGCGCGCGACGCGGTCGATCTGGTGGCGGTGGGTTCCGCGGCGGAGCTGATAGAGGCGGAGGAGTCGGCCGCCGCTTCTGATTCGGCTTCAGCCCCGACTTCTTCTTCGACTTCTTCTTCGGCTTCTGATTCAGCTTCGGTTTCGGCGGACGAGGCCGCGCCGGTTGCCAAGTCCGCGGAGGAGCCGGTGGGCAAGGTCTCCGACGAGGCTCCCCCGACTTCCGAGGAGCCGTCCGTCGAGCCGTCCGAGGCGGGCACGGACCGGCCGGAGTCGACCGACAAGTAGGCCCGAACCGGGGCAGTACGCGAGCGGTACCCCAGCAAGCCGCACCCGAGCGGGAGAGCGCAGGTCATGCGCTCTCCCGCTCGGCGCGTGTCCGGCGGGCGGGGGTGAGAATGTGCCGGTGCTCGAACAACTCTTCAGCCCGTCCGTCCAGCATGTGCTCGACCTGATCGGGATCTTCGTCTTCGCGATCTCCGGAGCCCTGCTGGCCGTCCGCAAGAACTTCGACGTCTTCGGCATCGCCGTCCTCGCCGAGGTGACCGCGCTGGGCGGCGGACTGCTGCGCGACCTGGTCATCGGGGCCGTACCACCGGCCGCGTTCACGGATCTCGGATACTTCCTCACCCCGCTGTTGGCCGCGCTCCTGGTCTTCTTCCTCCACCCGGAGATGGAGCGCATCCAGACCGGCGTGAACGTCTTCGACGCCGCCGGGCTCGGCCTGTTCTGCGTCGCGGGCACGACGAAGGCGTACGAGTACGGTCTCGGCCTCACCTCGTCGGCGGCCCTGGGCCTGGCGACGGCCGTCGGCGGCGGCGTGCTGCGCGACGTGCTCGCCAACGAGGTCCCGTCGCTGCTGCGCTGGGACCGTGACCTGTACGCGGTACCCGCGATCGTCGGCTCCACCATGGTCGCCCTGTGCATCCGCTACGACATGCTCTCCACCCTCACGACCGCGTTCGCCGTCGTGACGGCCTTCACACTGCGGCTGCTCGCGATGCGGTACCACTGGCGCGCGCCACGGGCGTGGAACCGGCGCTCGACGGCGGTCGAGGTGCGGGAGTGAGGCCGCCACGGCGTCGTTTCACGTGATCGAAACACCAAAAGCTACTGCTTAGTAATTTCCTGTTGTACCGTTCAGGCATGTCTGAAGCAGCTTCTCTGCAGGCGGTGCAGGCCAGGATCGGCGACAGCGAGTTCGACCGCGACACCGCGGTCACCCGCCGCGAGCCCGGTGTCTACGACATCGACCTCTCCGCCGGCTGGGCCATCATCAGCGCGGTCAACGGCGGCTATCTCCTGGCCATCCTCGGCCGCGCGCTCGCGGATGCCCTGCCGCACCCCGACCCGTTCTCGATCTCCGCGCACTATCTGACCGCGTCCCAGCCGGGCCCGGCGGTCGTCCGCACGGACGTCGTACGCACCGGTCGCTCCCTCTCCACCGGCCAGGCCTCCCTGTTCCAGTACGACGACGAGGGCCGCGAGGTCGAGCGGATCCGCGTGCTCGCCTCGTACGGAGACCTCGCCGCCCTGCCCGACGACGTCCGTACGAGCGCCGAGCCGCCCGCGATCCCGCCGCTGGACCAGTGCTTCGGACCCGAGGACGGACCCGCTCCCGTCTCCGGCAGTTCCGCTCTCACCGAGCGGCTGATGCTCAAGCTCGACCCCTCCACTCTGGGCTGGGCCCTCGGATCGCCGTCCGGCAAGGGCGAGATGCGGTCCTGGTTCGGTCTCGCGGACGGCCGGGACCATGACCCCTTCTCGCTGCTCCTCGCGGTGGACGCGCTGCCGCCGACCGCGTTCGAACTGGGCCTGTCCGGCTGGGTACCGACCGTCGAGCTGACCGTGCATGTGCGCTGCCGTCCGGCGCCGGGGCCCCTCCGGGTCTCCATCACCACCCGCAACCTCGCCGGCGGCTTCCTGGAGGAGGACGCCGAGGTGTGGGACAGCGCGGACCGGCTGGTCGCGCAGTCACGCCAGCTGGCACGCGTGCGGCTCGGCTGATCCGTACGGCTTCGCGCGTCTTCGTACGCTGAGGTTGTGAAGTCCGACCGACTGCTCTCCATCCTCCTGCTGCTCCAGACCCGCGGCCGCGTGCCCGCGCACGAGCTCGCCGAGCGGCTCGAGGTGTCGGTGCGCACCATCTACCGGGACGTCGAGGCACTGTCGGCCTCCGGCGTCCCGGTATACGCCGAACGCGGGCGGCACGGCGGGATCGAGCTGCTCGCCGGGTTCCGCACGGACGTCACGGGGCTGACCGCCGACGAGTCGCGGGCGCTGTTCATCCTGGCCGCCCAGGGAGCGCACGCCGCCCTCGGTCTGGACGCGGCGCTCGGCTCGGCGCTGCGCAAGGTGATGGCCGCGCTGCCGGAGCCGTACCGGCCCGCCGCCGAAGTGACCAGCCGACGCGTCCTCGTCGACGCCACGCGCTGGAAGGGCGGCCCCCGGGCCGCGGTCGACCTCGCCACCCTCCAGGACGCCGTGTTCGCCGACCGACGGCTGCGGCTGAGCTACCGGCACAGCGGCGACACGGAGCCGCGTACCTACACCGTGGATCCGTACGGGCTCGTCGCAAAGGCGGGCGTCTGGTACCTCGTCGCCGACCGGCGTGGCAGGCCGCGGCTCTTCCGGGCGGACCGGGTGAGGTCGGCCCACCTGGTGGACGCACCGGTGAGGCGCCGTCCCGGGGTCGAACTCGCCGACGCCTGGGAGGTGTTGCGGCGCCAGGTCGAGGAGCGGCCGGGCGGGATCGCCGTGACGGTGCGGGTGCGGCGCGACCGCTTCGACCTGTTCCTGCGCCTGCACGGCGGCGCCCTCAGCGAGTTGCCCGAGGACGACGGGGCGAGCCCGTGGGTCACCGCACGGCTCGCCTACGAATTCGTGGGAGAGGCACGGCTGTTACTCGCCTTCGGGGACCGTCTCGAGGTGCTCTCGCCACCCGAGGTGCGAGAGGAACTGGCACGGGCGGCGGTATCCATTACGGAGCTGTATAAGCGGGGGAGTTGAGCCACGGCCGGGGCTGTACCGGCATGGCGGTACAGCCCCGAAGGGGCGCGGGGCTGTGACATTTGCGGCTCCGCCGCGGGGCGCGCCCAGCCACAGCCGACCCGCAGAATCAATACCGCACTTCCCGCGCGGCGCTGCGTGTCAGCCCAGCCAGTGGCGGCGCCCGATGCTGATCAGCCGCATCCGGCGCGTCGCCACGCGGGCCACCTGATCCCGCTCCTCGGGGGCGGCCTCCAGGAAGTTGCTGGCCGTCACCAGCATCTGGTCGACGTACAGGCCCGCCAGCATCAGCAGGTCGTCGTCGCTCCAGCCGGCCGACTCCGGGTCCTCGGCCAACGCGGCCTTCACCTCGTCGGTGAACCGGGCCAGTTGCTCGGCGATCGCGGCCCGGACCTTCTGGACTCCGCCATTCCGCTCACGGGCGATGAAACGGATGTGCGCGGGGTACTCGTGCACATGACGCGCGATCAGGGAGACGGCGCGCTCTATGCGTTCATCGCTGTCGCCGTCCGCGGCCACCGCGCCGGCGATCATCGGGTGCAGGCTGCCCAGCGCCTCCTCGACCAGGGCCACACCGAGATCCGCGGTCGAGTGGAAATGCCGATAGAAGGCGGTCGGGGCGACGCCGACCGCCCGGGTGACCTCGCGCAGGCCCAGACTGCTGAGGCTCTGCTCCTCCAGCAGGCCCAGCGCGGCGTCCAGGAACGCTTGTCGGGTCTTCCGTTTCTGGGCCTGCCGGATGCCGAGGGTGTGACTCATGCCATGCAGTTAACAACTGTTCTCTGGAATTGGAAAGCAGTCGGACGCGCTAGACTCAAGAGTCAGTGAACAACTGTAACCACAAGCGTTCACCGAGTCGTCGACTCCCTGAAACATTCGGCGCCGAGTGTCTTTCGGGAACGGTGACTCGCTGGATCACCAGGAGAGACATCTCATGCTGTTCCTCGTCGCAGCGCTCCTGCTGCTGGGCGTCACGCTGGGCACCGTCGCCCACGCGCCGCTTTCCTTCACCCTCGTCGCCGCCGCAGTCATCGGCGTCTGGCTGGCCGTCTTCACGGTCCGCGAGCGCCACGGCCGCCGACGCGGGACCAGCGGCTGACCGCGCCCCGAACCGAAACATCGAACCGAAACACCGACCGACCGAACCGACCGACCGAACCGACCGAACCGACCGAACCGACCGAACCGACCGAACCGACCGACCGAACCGACCGACCGAACCGACCGACCACGTACGACTGCCTGTTGGGAGCAGAATCATGGAACTCACGACCGTCGCCCCGCGGCGCCGGAGCACCGCCCGTGACGCCGACGGCATGGCCGTCGCGTCCTTCATCCTCGGCCTCGTCGGCCTCCTGGCCTTCAACATCTTCCTCGGCCCCGTCGCCATCGCACTGGCCGCAGTGGCCCTCCACCGCGGCACCACCCGCCGCGGCCGCGCCTTCCTCGGCCTCGGCCTCGGCGTCGCCGACCTGCTGGTTCTCATGGCCTTCGTGTCGGCCGACAACACGCTGTCGTGGAACTTCTGAGGCCGATGCCGAGCCCCGATCCGGGGGAGGCGCGAACCGCACCGAACTCCGGCTCCGGCGCGGTACGCACCGCGCCGCACGCTGCGGCTCCGTACCGCCGGGCCCACCGGCCGAGGTCGAGGACGGTGGGCCCGTAGAATCGGGCGCACCATGGCTTACCTCGACCACGCCGCGACCACCCCCATGCTGCCGGAGGCGGTCGAGGCAATGACCGCCCAGTTCGCCGTCACCGGCAACGCCTCCTCTCTGCACGCCGCCGGCCGCCGCGCCCGCCGGACGGTCGAGGAAGCCCGCGAGACCCTGGCGGACTCCCTCGGCGCCCGCCCCAGCGAGGTGGTCTTCACCTCCGGCGGTACCGAGGCCGACAACCTCGCCGTGAAGGGCCTGTACTGGTCCCGCCGCGACGCCGACCCGGCCCGCACCCGGGTCCTCGCCAGCCCGGTGGAACACCACGCCGTTCTGGACGCGGTCCACTGGCTCGGCGAGCACGAGGGCGCCACGGTCGAGTACCTCCCGGTCGACCCCTACGGTCGCGTGCACCCGGATGTTCTGCGTGAGGCCATCGCCCGCAACCCCGACGACGTCGCCCTCGCCACGGTCATGTGGGCGAACAACGAGATCGGCACGGTCATGCCGGTCCGTGAACTGGCCGATGTGGCAGGGGAGTTCGGCATCCCGCTGCACGCCGACGCCGTCCAGGCCTTCGGGCAGGTCCCCGTGGACTTCGGGACCTCCGGTCTCGCCGCGATGACGGTGTCCGGCCACAAGATCGGCGGCCCGTACGGCATCGGCGCACTGCTGCTGGGCCGTGAGTACAGCCCCGTGCCCGTCCTGCACGGTGGCGGTCAGGAGCGCCACGTGCGTTCCGGCACGCTCGACGTGCCCGCCGTCGCCGCGTTCGCCGTGGCCGGCCGGATCGCCGCCGATCAGCGCGAGTGGTTCGCCCGCGAGGTCGGCGGACTGCGCGACGATCTGGTCGACGCCGTACGCAAGGCGGTGCCGGACGCGATCCTCGGCGGCGACCCGTCGAGCGAGGGACGCCTCCCGGCCAACGCCCACTTCACGTTCCCCGGCTGCGAGGGCGACTCGCTGCTCCTGCTCCTCGACGCCCAGGACATCGAGTGCTCCACGGGCTCCGCGTGCACGGCGGGCGTGGCACAGCCCAGCCACGTCCTCCTCGCCACCGGCACCGACCCTGACCTGGCTCGCGGTACCCTCCGCTTCTCCCTCGGCCACAACTCGACGGAGACGGACATCGAGGCGGTGGCCCAGGCGATCGGCCCGGCGGTGGAACGGGCCCGGACGGCGGGGCTCAGCTAGCCGAGCCTGGGAGTGTCTCCGGCCGGCTGAGCCCGGGATTCCCTTCGGTCGGCTGAGCCGGGGGAATCTCTCCGACCGAGGTGCCGGAGAGCGGTGACCGGGAGCGGTGATCAGGAGCGGTGATCAGGAGCGCTGACCGGGAGTGGTGATCGGGAGTGGCGCGAGGGCGGGACCGCCCGGCTATGCGCTGCCCGTGGACGAGTCGGCCGCCGGTTCGGCCGCCGCCTTCCGCACCAGCGGTATGTAGCGGTCCCAGTCCCAGTGCGGCCCCGGGTCCGTGTGGTCCGTGCCCGGCACTTCCACGTGGCCGATGATGTGCTCGCGGTCGACGGGGATGTCGTACCGGGCACAGATCCGTGCCGTCAGACGGGCCGACGCCTCATACATCGCGTCCGTGAAGTCCTGCGGCCGGTCCACGAAGCCCTCGTGCTCGATGCCGACACTGCGTTCGTTGAAGTCGCGGTTGCCCGCGTGGAAGGCCACGTCCAGCTCGCGGATCATCTGGGTGATGTGACCGTCCTTGCGGACGATGTAGTGGGCGGCGGCGCCGTGGCCGGGGTCCTGGAAGACCTTCACGGCGCTTTTGAAGCTGCCCTGTGTGACGTGAATGATCACGCGGTCTATCCCGTAGTCCTCGGGCCGGTCCGCCATCCGCCAGTTCGCCGAGGACGCCGCGATCCAGCGCGCGCCCCGGAAGTCGACCGCGCCCTCCTCGCGCGGCTTGTTCACACTGGGCAGCCGCCACCACATGCGCCCCAGCTCGTCGCGGGCCAGCACGGCCGTGCCCACGGCGGCCGCCACCCCGCCGATGAGCAGCGCCCGGCGCCCGACGCGCCGGTCCGAGTCGCTGCGACGGTCCGAGTCGCGGCTGCGCCGGCCCGAGTCGCCATTGCGGCGCACGGAGTCGCCGGTGTGCCGGTCCGGGTCGTTCGTCGTCTCCCCCGCCTGATCGTGCATGTAGTCCTGAACGGATACTCGAAGGCTCCGGTTCCCGAGGACCCGTACCCTGGAGGGGCTATGACTGAGACCACGCAGCGCCCCCGCCCCCTTCGTGTACTCGCCGCCATGTCCGGCGGCGTGGATTCCGCCGTTGCCGCGGCCCGAGCCGCGGAAGCCGGGCACGACGTGACCGGTGTCCACCTCGCCCTCTCGGCGAACCCTCAATCGTTCCGCACGGGCGCGCGTGGCTGTTGCACCATCGAGGACTCGCGCGACGCCCGCCGCGCCGCGGACGTCATCGGCATCCCCTTCTACGTGTGGGACCTCGCCGAGCGCTTCCGCGAGGACGTCGTCGAGGACTTCGTCGCCGAGTACGAGGCCGGGCGCACCCCGAACCCCTGCCTGCGCTGCAACGAGAAGATCAAGTTCGCCGCCCTGCTCGACAAGGCCCTCGCCCTCGGCTTCGACGCGGTCTGCACCGGCCACTACGCCAAGGTGATCGTGAACGAGGACGGCTCCCGCGAGCTGCACCGCGCCTCCGACATGGCCAAGGACCAGTCGTACGTCCTCGGAGTGCTGAACGACCGCCAGCTCGCGCACGCCCTCTTCCCCCTCGGAGACACGGTCACCACCAAGGACGAGATCCGCGCGGAGGCCGAGCGCCGGGGCCTGGCCGTAGCCAAGAAGCCGGACTCGCACGACATCTGCTTCATCGCGGACGGCGACACCCAGGGCTTCCTGGCGAACAGGCTGGGCAAGGCGGAGGGCGACATCGTCGACGAGTCCGGGGCGGTCCTCGGCTCCCACGAGGGGGCGTACGGCTTCACGATCGGCCAGCGCAAGGGGCTGCGCATCGGCACGCCGGCCGCGGACGGCAAGCCGCGGTACGTCCTCGACATCTCGCCGGTCGACAACACGGTGACGGTGGGCCCGGCCGCCGCGCTCGACGTGAACGCGCTCACGGCCGTCAAGCCCCGCTGGTGCGGCGCCGCCCCGACCGGCCCGGGTACGTACACGGCCCAGCTCCGCGCCCACGGCGGCGAGACGACCGTGACGGCCGAACTCGTCGACGGCGAGCTCCGGGTGCGGTTCACCGAGCCCGTCCGAGGCGTCGCCCCCGGCCAGGCGATCGTGCTGTACGACGACACGCGCGTGGTCGGCTCGGCGACGATCGCGACGACCACGCGGGCGGCGGCCACCGCGGCGGTCTGAGGCTGCTCCCCGGTCGGGTGTGCACCGGTTGCCGGGCCGACCGCAGTACTGCTGGGTGGCCCGGCTACGTCGAAGGTGCTTGCCACGCGCGCGTGGTGGGCCGGGACGCTCAACAGCCGTTGCCCCGCGCGCGTGCGATACGTCGCGAAGAACTCCGCCAGCGTCGGCGCCAGTGCCTCCGGATCCACCATGTGACCCTGACCGTCGAGCACGCGGTACGTCCCGTCCGGCACCGCCTCCGCCGTGGCCCGGGCGGCCTCGCGCATCCACTCGGGGCTCGCGCCGCCCGCCAGGGCCAGCACCGGCACCGTGAGGGAGGCCAGCCGCTCCCGCGGCACCAGCCCGTCGCCCATGACCGCGTTGTCGTACGCGAGGGTCGGGGCGACCGCCTCCATGCCCGGCCACATGGGGGAGTGCCGCATGCTCCTGATCACCTCGGGGGGTGCGCCGGTCAGCGCGATGAACAACTCCACCGCGTCCCCGCGCCGCCCCTGGGCCAGTAGCTCGGTGAGGCGTTCGGTGTATTCCGCGCGCTGTTTTTCGCCCCCTTCGTAGACGGCGAACGGCGGTTCGTATACGGCGACCGCGCTGACCGGCAGCCCGCTCGCCGCCGCCTCCAGGACCAGGGCGGCACCCGACGACATGCCGTACAGCGCCGCGCTGCCGCCCACGGCCTCGATGAGCGCCGCGAGGTCCTCGACCTCCCGGGCCACCGCGAACGGCGCCGTGTCGCCACTGTCGCCACGGCCCCTGCGGTCGTACGTGACCGCGCTGAAGCGGTCCGCGAGGAGCGCGGCCACAGGCGCGTCGGAGGCGCCCGTGGCCATGGCTCCGGTCACGAGGATGACCGCCAGGCCCTCACCGCTGACTTCGTACGCGATGGGTGTGCCGTCGCGCGAGATCGTTTTCTTGTCCATGACTGTGAGGACTGTCCGACGGCCCGGAACTCATCGTTGGCGTACTGACGTACTCACTCGGATGCGCTCACTACGCCCTCGCTTCTTCGCCTTTTGAAGCTTTTGAACTCAGACGGCTTCTACTTCGTAGAAGCAGACATGGTCCTTGATCTCGGCGACCTCCGGCTTCGGGTCGGGGTACGTCCAGACGAGGTCTGGGGCGTCCGGCAGCGACCAGTAGGACGCGTCGCCCTTGAACGGGCAGTGGGTGTGGGTGTCCGACGGTGTCAGCAGATCCATGCGTACGTCCTCCATAGGGAGGTAGTAGCGCACGGGCAGGCCCGTCTCGTGCAGCAGCAGCGGGCGCGTGCTCTCCGCGAGCACCTGTCCGCCGTGCACGACCCGTACATGCTCGGTGCCCTGCTCGATGGTGATGCGGTGGCCTTGGGTCACGGCTTTTCGGCCTCCTCGGGTAGCGGTCTTGACGGGTACAGCGCACGCTGCTGTCGTGTTCTTCCCTCTCTTCCTGTCGTCTCTTTCGTCCTCTTCCCTTTCCCTGGCTTCTTCCCGGCGGAGGTCCTCATGGGAGCCCCGAGACTGACCCGAAACCGCAAAGCCCTCGCCCACCAGGTGCGCTACGCACTGCGGCACCCCCGGAGGGTGCCCGCGCACGCGCGTCGTGCCGCGCGCGACGCCTGGCTGCGACTCAGATACGGCCGTGATCACATCGCGTACTACAGGGCGGTGATGGCCTCCGACGCCGCGCGCTGTCCCGAAGCGGCCGTGGGCCACAACCCGTCCCGCGACCGGTGGACGCAGATCGGCCGGATGCAGTTCGACTACCTGGTACGGCACGGCCTGAAGCCGGAGCACAGGATGCTGGAGATCGGCTGCGGGAACCTGCGTGCCGGGCGGCTGTTCATCGACTACCTGGAGAGCGGCCACTACTACGGGATCGACATCTCGCCGGACATCCTGATCGCCGCCCAGGACACCCTCGTACGCGAAGGCCTTCAGGATCGGCTGCCCCACCTGACGCTCACCGACGACCTGACGTTCGCCTTCCTGCCCGACGCGCACTTCGACGTGGTGCACGCGCACAGTGTGTTCTCGCACTCGCCGCCGCACGTCATCGAAGAGTGCTTCGCCCATGTCGGCCGTGTCCTCGCGCCCGGCGGGTTCTTCGACTTCACCTACGACCGGACCGAGGGCAGGGAACACCAGGTCCTGCACGAAGACTTCTACTACCGCACGGAGACACTCGTCGAACTCGCCGCGAAACACGGCCTGTCGGCGCGCTTCATGGACGACTGGGAGGCCCTGCCGCACCGTCAGTCGAAGATGCGCGTGACCGCGATGCCGGAGCCTGCCCTTGATGTCAGATCCGGTTCGTGATGTCAGTGTCGGCCCGTAGCGTGGAGCCATGAAAATCTGTGTCTTCCTCTCCGCCGCCGACCTCGACGAGCGCTACACGCGCCCCGCCCGCGAGTTCGCCGAGCTGCTCGGCAAGGGCGGGCACACACTGGTGTGGGGCGGTTCCGACGTCGGGCTCATGAAGGTGGTCGCCGACGGGGTGCAGGAGGCGGGCGGGTATCTGCTGGGCGTCTCCGTGGAGTTCCTGGCGGCCAAGGCACGGGCGGGCGCCGACGAGATGGTCATCGCGCGGGACCTGGCCGAGCGCAAGGCGCTGCTCCTGGAGAAGGCCGACGCCGTGGTGATCATGGTCGGCGGTACGGGGACGCTGGACGAGGCGACCGAGATTCTGGAGCTGAAGAAGCACGGGCACACCGACAAGCCGGTCGTCCTGCTCAACACGGCGGGCTTCTACGACGGCCTGAAGGAGCAGTTCCGCCGCATGGAGGACGAGGGCTTCCTGCCGCGGCCCCTCACGGACCTGGTCTTCTTCGCCGAGGAGCCGGTGGGGGCGCTGGCCTACCTGGAGGAGAGCCGGGGCACGCAGTGAGCTGGAGGGGCTGCAGCCCCGGAGACGAACCGGATATACGGGTGATGCGAGCATGGCGGACATGGCTACACATGTGATCACCGGAGCGGGTTCCGGCATCGGCGCGGCCGTCGCCCGTCGCCTCCACGCGCGCGGGGACGAACTCGTGCTGCACGCGCGCGACGCCGGCCGCGCGAAGGAGCTGGCCGGGGAGTTTCCCGGGGCCCGGACCCTGGTCGGCGACCTCGCGGACCCGGACCGGCTGTCCTGGGCGTTCTCCCACCAGACGCTTCCCGACCGGGTGGACTCCCTGATGCACATCGCCGGCGTCATCGACCTCGGCACGGTCGGCGATCTGACCCCCAAGACGTGGCGCCACCAGCTCAACGTGAACCTGATCGCCCCCGCCGAGCTGACCCGGCACTTCCTGCCCCAACTCCGGGTCACCCAGGGTCATGTGATCTTCGTCAACTCCGGTTCCGGTCTCAACGCCGGCCGTGAATGGTCCGCGTACGCCGCCTCCAAGCACGGCCTGAAGGCCCTCGCCGACTCCCTGCGCCACGAGGAGCACGCGAACGGCGTCCGCGTCACCTCCGTCTACCCCGGCCGCACCGCCAGCCCCATGCAGGCCAAGGTCCACCAGCAGGAGGGCAAGGAGTACGACGCGTCCAAGTGGATCGACCCCGAGTCCGTCGCCACGACGATCCTGATGGCCCTCGACCTGCCGCGGGACGCCGAGGTCAACGATGTGACGGTACGGCCGGGGCGATGACGGATTCGGCGAACGGCGACGGCATCGGCACCTGGCTCGACGAGGTCTGGGCCCGCACGGAGGCCGCTGTGATCCTCCAGGGCGGGGACGGTGGCGGGCCGCTCGTCGAACGTCGGATCCGGGGCTGAGGTGCTCGAGCCGGACGACCTGGCCCAGTTGCGTACGCTCACCACGACCGGCGAACTCCTCGGTGACTTCTGCCGCTGTCTGGGCAGCCTGACCTTCGCCCTGCTCGACGCCGACGGCGAGTTCGTCGGCAGCGGCAGCCTCCACGGAGAGACCGACATCGCCTGGGAGCGCGGTCGCTTCGGCAACAACCTGGAGATCGCCGACCCCGACGGCCTGCGGCGGTTCCTGGACCGGCACGGGGTGTACCGGGCCTTGAGCTGACCCCCGGAGAGTTACGTAGGCTTCCGGTGTGAGCGACACCATTTTCCCGGGGGACGCCCCCCGCACCCCCAGCCAACGCGAGTTCAGGCCCGGCCCGGCGACAGGGATCGGGTCGATGCCGGGCGAGGACGCCCGGGAAGCCGCCAAGACCGTGACCGGGACGTTCGAAGGTCCGGAGACAGGCATGCCTCATCTGGCGGAGCTGCCCGCCCGCGGCCCCGGCGCCGACATGATCGGGCGGACCGCCGGGATGCTGGTCGAGCTGTACGCGCGCGTGGAGCCCAGCGGGTGGCGGATCGGGGACCGGCCGGGGCGGGACACCAAGCGGGCCAGGTCGTGGCTCGGTGAAGACCTCGACGCCATCGAGGAGTTCACGCAGGGGTACGAGGGGACGCTGAAGGTGCAGGCCGTGGGGCCCTGGACGCTGGCCGCCGCCCTGGAGTTGAAGAACGGCGAGGTGGCGCTCTCCGACCCCGGCGCCTGCCGGGATCTCGCCGGGTCGCTCGCCGAGGGGCTGCGGACGCATCTCGACGAGGTGCGGCGGCGGGTGCCGGGAGCCGACGTCGTGCTGCAGCTCGATGAGCCCTCTCTCATCGCCGTCCTGCGCGGGCAGGTGAAGAGCGCGAGCGGTTACCGAACCCACCGGGCCATGGACCGGCAGGCGGTCGAGGCCGTGCTGCGGGACGTCATCGGGGTGAACAAGGGCGGCCCCGTGGTGGTGCACTCGTGCGCACCCGACGTGCCGTTCGCCCTGCTGCGCAGGGCGGGCGTGGCCGCGGTCTCCTTCGACTTCGCACTGCTCACCGAGCGTGACGGCGACACGATCGGGGAAGCGGTGGAAGGGGGCACGAAGCTCTTCGCCGGTGTCGTGCCGGGCACGGACGGCCCATTGTCAGACCCTGCCGGTAGCGTCATGGGTGTCAGGACGCTGTGGCGCAGGCTGGGGCTGAATCCGGGGCTTCTCACGGACGCGGTCACGGTCACCCCGGCGTGCGGACTCGCGGGCGCTTCCCCCGAGTACGCGCGCAGGGCGATGGGCCACTGCGTCCGGGCGGCGAGATCCCTCGCGGAGAACCCAGAGTAACGGGAGGACAACACGGTGGCCGGCGACAAGGACGCACAGACTGCCTCGTCTGCACAACCCCTGCCCGCCGAGGCACGGGAGAAGCACGCGCAGCTCGCGGAGCAGATCGAGGAGCACCGCTTCCGGTACTACGTGAAGGACGCGCCGGTGGTCAGCGACGCGGACTTCGACAAGCTTCTGCGCGCCCTGGAGGCCTTGGAGGACGAGTACCCGGAGCTGCGCACGCCCGACTCGCCGACCCAGAAGGTCTCGGGCGCGTACGAGACGGAGTTCACGGCCGTCCAGCACCGCGAGCGCATGCTCTCCCTCGACAACGCCTTCGACGACGAGGAGCTGGCCGGCTGGGCCGACCGCGTAGCCAAGGAGGTCGGCACCTCCGATCACCACTTCCTGTGCGAGCTGAAGGTCGACGGCCTCGCGGTCAACCTCACGTACGAGCACGGTCGCCTCACGCGCGCGGCGACCCGCGGCGACGGCCGCACGGGCGAGGACATCACGCCGAACGTCCGGACGATCGCGGAGATCCCCGACCGTCTCCGCAGTGGCGACCGCATCCCGGATCTCGTGGAGATCCGAGGCGAGGTCTACTTCCCGATGGAGAAGTTCGAGGAGCTCAACGCCCGCCTGGTGGAGGCGGGCGACAAGCCCTTCGCCAACCCGCGCAACGCGGCGGCGGGTTCACTCCGCCAGAAGGACCCCCGCATCACCGCGACCCGCCCGCTGCACATGGTCGTGCACGGCATCGGCGCCCTTCAGGGCTTCGACGGTATGAGCCGCCTCTCACAGGCCTTTGACCTGCTGCACGCGTGGGGCCTGCCGACAACCCCGTACAGCAAGGTGGTCGACGACCTCGACGGAGTGCGGGAGTTCATCGCCTACTACGGAGAGAACCGCCACTCCGTGCAGCACGAGATCGACGGAGTGGTCGTCAAGCTCGACGAGATCCCCCTCCAGGGCCGCCTCGGCTCGACCTCGCGCGCCCCGCGCTGGGCGATCGCGTGGAAGTACGCGCCGGAGGAGGTCAACACCAAGCTGGTCAACATCCGCGTGGGCGTGGGCCGCACGGGCCGCGTCACGCCGTACGCGCAGGTGGAGCCCGTCACCGTGGCCGGTTCCGAGGTCGAGTTCGCGACGCTGCACAACCAGGACGTCGTCAAGGCCAAGGGCGTCCTCATCGGGGACACGGTGGTGCTGCGCAAGGCCGGTGACGTCATCCCGGAGATCCTCGGCCCGGTCGTCGACCTGCGCGACGGCAGCGAGCGGGAGTTCGTGATGCCCGCCGAGTGCCCCGAGTGCGGCACACCGCTGGCGCCCGCCAAGGAAGGCGACATCGACCTGCGCTGCCCCAACGGCCGTACCTGCCCGGCCCAGTTGCGCGAGCGTCTCTTCTACCTCGGCGGGCGCAAGTCCCTGGACATCGAGAACTTCGGATACGTCGCCGCCGCGGCCCTCACCAAGCCGCTGGAGCCCGCCGAGCCGCCCCTCGGGGACGAGGGCGACCTCTTCGACCTCACCATCGAGCAGTTGCTGCCCATCAAGGCGTACGTCCTCGACCAGGACAGCGGACTGCCCAAGCGGGACCCGAAGACGGGCGAGGAGAAGATCGCCACGGTCTTCGCCAACCAGGAGGGCACTCCCAAGAAGAACGCGCTCGCGATGCTGAAGAACATCGAGGACGCCAAGGAGCGCCCGCTGGCCCGGATCATCACCGGGCTCTCGATCCGGCACGTGGGCCCGGTCGCGGCCGAGGCGCTGGCCCGCGAGTTCCGCTCGATCGACCGCATCGAGCAGGCCACCGAGGAGGAACTGGCCGCCGTCGAGGGCGTCGGGCCCACCATCGCCGCCTCGTTGAAGCAGTGGTTCACCGTGGACTGGCACCAGGAGATCCTCCGCAAATGGAAAGCCGCCGGAGTCCGTATGGAGGAGGAGAGCTCCGGAGAGGACGAGGGGCCTCGCCCGCTCGAAGGACTCACCCTCGTCGTCACCGGCACCCTCGAACATCACACGCGTGACGGAGCGAAGGAAGAACTGCAGAGCCGGGGAGCGAAAGTGACCGGTTCGGTTTCGAAGAAGACATCTTTCGTCGTTGTGGGTGACAATCCTGGATCGAAGTACGACAAGGCAATGCAGCTGAAAGTGCCGGTTCTGAACGAGGAGGGCTTCGCCGTCCTACTCGAACAGGGACCGGAGGCGGCGGCCGAAGTCGCGCTTCCGATCGAGGAGTAGGGGTTGAAGACCACCCGTTTGGCGCATACCAGATGCATACGGGTGGCCGGGTCGCATTCGGGCAACCGTCTACGACCGCTGCCCGTGGAAGCCTTCTGCGGCCTACTGTTGAGGTGTGCGCCTGCCGTGCCCAGCTGCGGTTGGGGCATCCCCTGCTCTTCAGGAGCTATGGGGAAGGGTTTTCAGACGCGGTGCCGTTGAAGGTTAGTCGGGCATCGGGCCGCGTGGCGTGGGCACCGCCGGCTGTGAGAGGGACGGGAATGGAACCGACCGAGAGCGCCGCCCCGGACTCACGGCTGCGCCCACGCTGGGTGACCGGCGTGCGGCGCTGGGGATACCCCTTGCTGGAGCGAAGCCGGGAACTCGGAGCGGGCCGCCGGACCGGGCGGTCGACAAAGCGACCGGATACGGAGGGGCTTGCCGCGGGGCAGCGCATCGTGGCGTACGGGCGCGGCCCGCGGAGCCTCACCCCCCTTCCCGGATCCCACTCCTCCGTGCCGGGCCAGGAATCCGAGCGACAGATGTCCTGGCCCACGCTGCCCACGGCGGTCGTCGCGGCGGCGGGGTTCGTGCTGAGCGCGGGCTTCTACGGGGCGTTCACCGGGCATCACGCGCTCTTTCCGTCCGGTTCGGTCGGCTGGGCGCTGGCCGTCCTGGTCGGCATCATCGTCGGCCACCTGGTCGCGCTGGGCCGTTCCCGCTGGTGGGGCGGCACGGGCTCCGGCGCGGCCCTCACCCTCGCCGTGCTGCTGCTGTACGGCTGGGTGCCTGCCGGAATGGTCAGCCTCACCGTCGTCGTCCTCGTCGGCATAGCCCGCCGTCACCGCTGGCGGCAGGGCGTGCTGCACGGCGCGGTGGACATTCTCGGCATCGGCGCCGGGGCGCTGGTGCTCGCCGTGTTCGGCCGGGTGCCGTCCGTCGAGACGCCCTGGAAACCGGAGACTTGGACCATCTACACCGCGCCCGAGGTGGTGTTGGTGGCCGTCGCGTATCTCGCGGTGACCCGTGCGCTCCTCTGGTACCTCCATGCGCCGCGTACGGGAAGGCTGCCGACGGTGGCCCGCACCGCCCTGGTCAGACAGGGGCTCGTCGCCGTCGCGCTGCTCGGCATCGCCCCGCTGATCTGTGTCGTCGCCGTCGCCCTCCCCGTGCTCCTGCCACTCTTCTCGGTCCCCCTCATCGCTCTCGACTCCACGCTCTGGATAGCGCGAGCCCGGGCCGAGGAGCAACTGCGTGATCCGCTCACCGGACTGCCGAACCGTCAGTGGTTGCTCGAACGGACCTGGCGGGCGCTGGACGATGCCGAGCGGATCGGTGCGCGTTCTGCTCTGATGCTGATCGATCTGGACCGCTTCCGGTCTGTGAATGACACGCTTGGGCATCTCGCGGGGGACCGACTGCTGTTGCAGATAGCGGACCGGCTGCGGGTCGCGCTGCCGCGCGGGGCGGAGGCCGCGCGGCTCGGCGGGGACGAGTTCGCCGTACTGCTGCCGATCGCCGACTCGACGACGTCCGCGACGCGGGTCGCGCGCAATCTCGTCGCCGCGCTCGGGTCGCCGCTCAACCTCGACGGGCTGACGCTCGTGCTCGAGGCCAGTGCCGGGCTCGCCGTCTTTCCCGACCACGCGCTCGACGCGGAGGGGTTGCTGCGGCGGGCGGACGTCGCGATGTACCAGGCCAAGCGGGACCGTACGGGGGTGGAGGTGTACGAGTCCAAGCGGGACTCCAACACCCCCGATCGTCTGGGGCTTCTGGGGGATCTGCGGCGGGCGCTCGACGCCGGAGACGTCGAGTTGCACTATCAGCCGAAGGTGCGGTTCGACGGGCAGGTGGCGGGGCTTGAGGCGCTCGTGCGGTGGGTGCATCCCGAGCGCGGGAAGGTGCCGCCGGACGAGTTCATAGCCATCGCGGAGTCGTCCGGGCTGATGCCGCATCTGACCGAGTACGTACTGGAGACGGCGCTCGCGCAGGTGGCGCGGTGGCGGGCTCAGGGGCTGTATGTCCCGGTTGCCGTCAATGTGTCGCCCCGGGATGTGCATACGCCCGGGTTCGCGGGGGCGGTGGCCGCGCGGCTCGCTCGGCACGGGGTCCCTCCGGGGGCGCTTCAGCTGGAGATAACCGAGCATGTGCTGCTGGAGGATCCGCAGCGGGCCGCGGACACCCTCGCCGGGCTGACCGGGCACGGCGTGAAGATGTCGCTCGACGACTTCGGGACCGGGTATTCGTCGCTGGTGCATCTGCGTCGGCTGCCCGTGAGCGAGCTGAAGATCGACCGGTCGTTCGTGGCGCGGCTCGCCTACGACAACGAGGATGCCGAGATCGTCCGGTGCACTGTCGATCTCGCTCACTCGCTCGGGCTGCTTGTCGTCGCCGAGGGGGTTGAGGACGACGAGACGTGGGAGCGGCTTCGGGATCTCGGGTGTGACGCGGTCCAGGGGTGGCTCGTCGCGGCGGCCATGCCTCCGGAGGAGACGACCGCGTGGCTTCGGGCTCGGGGGTCTCGGGGGTGGCAGCGGCCGGCTGCGGCATTGCCCGCGGCGGCGGCCGACGAGTAGCTCCGCCGGTCGGTGGGGGTGCACCCGGCCTCCGGCCGGTTTCGGGGTTCTCCGCCCGCACCACCGTGACGCTCGCCCGCACCACCGTGACGCTCGTCTGCCGGGTGCGGGTTCTCCCGTGGGTGACCCTCGCCGTCGGCCCTGCGAGTGGAGCGCCCCAATCCCCCACAGATCCCCGCAGCGAGTGGGTGCCGGGAAACCGATGTACGGCTACCCGGCCGCGCCCCATAGGATTGGGCCAAACCACACACACTCACCCCTGAGGATCGCTGCATGCCTGGCATCACGCGCGAGGAGGTCGCCCACCTCGCCCGGCTGGCGCGTCTGGAGCTGAAGGGCGAAGAGCTCGACCACTTCGCCGGCCAGCTCGACGACATCATCGGCGCGGTCGCCCGCGTCAGCGAGGTCGCCGACCAAGACGTACCGCCGACCTCCCACCCGCTGCCGCTGACGAATGTCATGCGCGCGGACGAGGTCCGTCCGTCGCTCACCCCCGCGCAGGCGCTTTCCGGCGCCCCGGCCCAGGAGCAGCAGCGTTTCAAGGTGCCGCAGATCCTGGGGGAGGACTAATCACCATGACGGACAACAGCAACGTCAACATCATCAGGCTCACCGCGGCCGAGATCGCGGGCAAGATCGCTTCCGGCGAGCTCACCGCTGTCGAGGTCACGGAGGCCCACCTCGCCCGTATCGAGGCCGTCGACGAGAAGGTGCACGCCTTCCTGCACGTCGACCGGGAGGGGGCGCTCGCCCAGGCCCGTGCCGTCGACGAGAAGCGGGAGCGGGGCGAGAAGCTCGGGCCCCTCGCCGGTGTGCCCCTCGCGCTCAAGGACATCTTCACCACCGAGGGGATTCCGACCACGGTCGGGTCCAAGATCCTCGAAGGGTGGATTCCGCCCTACGACGCCACCGTCACCAAGCGGCTGAAGGCCGCCGACGTCGTCATCCTCGGCAAGACCAACATGGACGAGTTCGCCATGGGGTCCAGCACCGAGAACAGCGCGTACGGGCCCACCGGCAACCCGTGGGACCTGACCAAGATCCCCGGCGGCTCCGGTGGCGGTTCGTCCGCCGCCCTCGCCTCCTTCCAGGCGCCCCTCGCCATCGGCACCGACACGGGCGGCTCCATCCGCCAGCCCGCGGCCGTCACCGGCACGGTCGGTGTGAAGCCGACGTACGGCGGGGTTTCCCGGTACGGCATGGTGGCGTTCTCGTCCTCCCTCGACCAGGGCGGGCCCTGCGCCCGTACGGTTCTGGACGCGGCCCTCCTCCACGAGGCCATCGCCGGTCACGACCCCCTCGACTCCACCTCCATCGACGCGCCCGTACCGGCCGTCGTCGAGGCCGCCCGCAACGGCAGCGTCGAAGGCATGCGCGTCGGCGTCGTCAAGCAGTTCCGCGGCGAGGGCTACCAGGCCGGTGTGCTCCAGCGCTTCGACGAGTCCGTCTCGCTCCTCAAGGAGCTGGGCGCCGAGATCGTAGAGCTGGACTGCCCGTCCTTCGACCTGGCCCTGTCCGCGTACTACCTGATCGCCCCGTCCGAGTGTTCGAGCAACCTCGCCCGCTTCGACGGCCTGCGCTACGGCCTGCGGGTCGGCGACGACGGCACGCACTCCGCCGAAGCGGTCACCGCCCTCACCCGTGAGGCGGGCTTCGGTGACGAGGTCAAGCGCCGCATCATGCTCGGCACGTACGCGCTCAGCTCCGGCTACTACGACGCGTACTACGGCAGCGCCCAGAAGGTCCGTACGCTCATCACGCGCGACTTCGAGAAGGCCTTCGAGCAGGTGGATGTGATCGTCTCGCCGACCACGCCCACCACCGCCTTCCCGATCGGCGAGCGTGCCGACGACCCGATGGCGATGTACCTCGCGGACCTGTGCACCATCCCGACGAACCTCGCGGGCAACGCGGCCATGTCGCTGCCCTGCGGCCTCGCCCCGGAGGACAACCTCCCGGTCGGCCTGCAGATCATCGCCCCCGCATTGCAGGACGACCGCCTTTACAAGGTGGGAGCCGCCGTCGAGGCCGCGTTCGTGGAACGCTGGGGTCACCCGCTGATCGAGGAGGCTCCGTCGCTGTGAGCAAGGCACTGTCGAAGGCCAAGGGCTTCAAGAAGTCGAAGTCCGGTACATACCTGTCCATCGCCACCACCGCGTTCGGTGCCGTCACTGTCGCGAAGCAGGCCAAGAAGGCCCGCCTCGAGAACGACACGCTCCGGCTGATCGACGCGGCCGTGTCCGCCGCCGCCATCGTCACCGGCCTCGCCATCCTCTACCGGGAGCTCAAGCGCCTGGGCGACGACGACGTCCTGCTGGGCTGAGAGGGAAAGTTTCACCGTGACTGTCACGACTGACCTGGTGTCGTACGAGGACGCGCTGGCGTCGTACGACCCCGTCATGGGCCTCGAGGTCCATGTCGAACTCGGCACCAAGACCAAGATGTTCTGCGGCTGCTCCACCGAACTCGGCCAGGACGCCAACACGCAGACCTGCCCGACCTGCCTCGGCATGCCCGGAGCGCTCCCGGCCGTCAACGCGACCGCCGTCGAGTCCGCGATCAAGATCGGTCTCGCGCTGCACTGCGAGATCGCCGAGTGGTGCCGCTTCGCCCGGAAGAACTACTTCTATCCGGACATGCCGAAGAACTTCCAGACCTCCCAGTACGACGAGCCGATCGCCTTCAACGGCTATCTGGACGTCCAGCTGGAGGACGGCGAGGTCTTCCGCGTGGAGATCGAGCGCGCCCACATGGAGGAGGACACGGGCAAGTCCACGCATGTGGGCGGCGCGACGGGCCGTATCCACGGCGCCTCGCACTCGCTCCTGGACTACAACCGCGCCGGCATCCCCCTCATCGAGATCGTCACCAAGCCGATCGAGGGAGCGGGGGAGCGCGCGCCCGAGGTCGCCAAGGCGTACGTCGCCGAGCTGCGCGAGCTCATCAAGGCACTCGGTGTGTCGGACGCCCGCATGGAGATGGGGCAGATGCGCTGCGACGTGAACCTGTCGCTGCGCCCGCACGGCCGGGAGAAGTTCGGCACGCGGAGTGAGACCAAGAACGTCAACTCCCTTCGCTCCGTGGAGCGTGCGGCCCGCTTCGAGATCCAGCGGCACGCCGCGGTCCTCGACGGCGGTGGCACGATCATCCAGGAGACCCGCCACTTCCACGAGGACACGGGCTCCACGACCTCGGGCCGCGTGAAGGAGGAGGCCGAGGACTACCGGTACTTCCCGGAGCCCGACCTCGTCCCGGTCGCCCCGACCCGCGAGTGGGTCGAGGAACTGCGCGCGGTCCTGCCCGAGCAGCCGCTGGCCCGTCGCAACCGGCTGCGCGCGGAGTGGGGCGTCAACGCCCACGACATGCAGTCGATGCTCAACGCCGGTGCCATCGACCCGATCGTCGCCACCATCGAGGCGGGCGCCGACGCGGCCTCCGCCCGCAAGTGGTGGATGGGCGAACTGGCGCGTACGGCCAACGAGTCGGGCGTGTCCCTGGACGCGCTGGCCATCACGCCCGAGCAGGTTGCCCGCGTGGCCGCCCTGGTGACCGCCGGTGAGCTGAACGACAAGCTGGCCCGCCAGGTCATCGAGGGCGTCGTCAAGGGCGAAGGCACCCCTGACGAGGTCGTCGAGAAGCGCGGTCTGAAGGTCGTCTCCGACGAGGGCGCCCTGACGGCCGCCGTCGAGGAGGCCATCGCCGGCAACCCGGGCGTCGCGGACAAGATCCGCGCCGGCAAGGTGGCGGCGGCCGGCGCCCTCGTGGGCGCGGTCATGAAAGCCACGCGCGGCCAGGCCGACGCGGCGCGCGTCAAGGAGCTGATCCTGGAGAAGCTGGGCGTCGAGGGCTAGTCGCTCCGCTTGGGGCGCGGCGAGGGGTGTACCTGGGATTCAGGTGCACCCCTCGCCGTGTGTACCGTCCTGGGGGCTGCCGCCCTCAGGCCCCCGCTTCGGCCTGAACGGCCTCGTCCTCAAACGCCGGACGGGCTGGAGGTGGGCGCTCGTCCTCAATGGCCGGACGGGCTGGAGGTGGGCTCGTGCGGGCTTGATCCGGACAACCGCGTGCCATCGGCAACGCCAGCGCCATCAGCCCCGCCCCGCCCCGCCCGCACAGCAGCGTCGTACGGAACCCGTCCGTGGCCGTCAGCAGCAGAGCGGTCAGCGCCGTGCCCGCGGACGCGGCCGCCTGGAGGATGATGTTCAACGCCGTGCTGGCGGCGGTGACTTCGGAGTCGGCGAGGCCCCGCGTGGCCGAGGCAATGACCGGCATGGTGGTCATGCCGACGCCGGTGCCCATGACTGCGAGGGAGGCGACCAGGCGTTAGTACGCGGTGTCGGAGCCGGCCTGCAGAGCGAAGGCGAGGAAGCCCGCCACGGCGACCAGGACGCCGGGCACGGCGACCAGAACGCCGGGCACGACGATCACGCGGGTCGCGACGCCGTCCGAGACGCGGCCGGGGAACTGCATCGAGATCTCCGACCGTACGGATCAGGGGGCGATCCGCATGCCCGACGAGGAGCGGGACGAGCTGATCGCCTCCGGGCTGCGGGCGTTCCTGCACGGCTTTCTGCCGCGCTGACGCTCCGCGGGAGGCGCGGTGTCAAACGGGAAGCGCGGTGTTGAAGCCGCGGGCCGTCCGTGGCTGGTCGCTCCCCCACTCTCGGCTTCTCCCCCACCGCGGCGAAGCCGCAAATGTCACAGCCCCGCGCACCTTCGGGGGCGCTGTGCCGCGCCGGACTTCGTCGGGTCCGGTGCTACAGAGTTCAGATGATTGTCCTGTGAATTGGCTCGCACTCCTGTGAGTAGACACACGAAAGCGGTAAACGATCACTTTCTGCTGCGAGAGTGTCTAGGCATTACTCATGCGTTCTTTGCGGGCTGTTCAGTTGTATAAGCGGCGGTTCCCGATCAAAGATCCACGAAACACCCCCAGGGAGCACGTCCGTGGCAGCTCTTGCGCGCTGGTGTGTCAGGCACCGTCTTGTGGTCGTACTGCTGTGGCTCCTCGCCCTCGGTGGCGTCAGCGCCGCCGCGGCCGTCACCGGATCCGCGTACTCGAACGACTACGAAGTGCCGGGCACCGAGTCGGGCAGCGCCACCCAGCTCCTTCAGGACGGCTTCCCCGGCTCCGGCGGCGACAGCGACACCGTCGTCTGGCACTCCGGCTCCGGCGGCACGGTGCGCGCCGCCGACGTCGAGCAGACCATGACCCGCACCCTCGACAAGATCGCCGCCCTGCCGGGCGTGGCCGCTGTCGTCAGCCCGTACGAGGGCCGGGGCGGGGACCAGATCAGCGACGACGGACGTACGGCCTACGCCACCGTCACCTTCGACGACTCGGCCGAGGACATCGACCAGGGCGAGGCCCAGGCGGTCGTGGCCGTCGCCAAGGCCGCCGAGACGGACGGGCTCCAGGTCGAGCTGGGCGGGAGCGCCATCGCCCTCACCGAGTCCTCGGGTGGGCACATCGCCGAGGTCGTCGGCGTGGTCGTCGCCGCAGTTGTCCTCTTCCTGGCCTTCGGCTCGCTCGCCGCATCGCTGCTGCCCATCGCCACCGCCCTGGTGAGCGTCGGCACGGCGTACGCGGGGATCGTGCTGCTCGGGCACGCCATGACCGTCGCCGACTTCGCGCCGATGCTCGGCATGCTGATCGGCCTCGGCGTCGGTATCGACTACGCGCTGTTCATCGTGACCAGACACCGCCGCGGCCTGAAACGCGGGCTGCCGGTCGAGGAGGCCGCCCGGAACGCGGTGGCCACCACCGGGCGCGCGGTCGTCTTCGCGGGCGCCACCGTGTGCATCGCCCTGCTCGGCATGCTCATACTGCGGCTCGGCTTCCTCAACGGCGTCGCGATCGCCGCTTCCCTCACCGTGGTCCTCACCGTCGCGGCCTCCGTGACGCTGCTGCCGGCGCTGCTCTCCTTCATCGGCATGCGCGCCCTCAGCCGCCGCGAACGCCGCCGACTGGACGAGCACGGGCCCGAACCGGAGATCCCCACCGGGTTCGCCGCCCGCTGGTCCGCCTTCGTCGAACGGCACCCCAAGCTCCTCGGCGCCCTCGCCCTGGCCGTCATGGCCCTGCTCGCGCTGCCGACCTTCTCCCTGCACCTGGGCACCTCGGACCAGGGAAACAATCCGGAATCGGCCACCACACGGCAGGCGTACGACCTCCTCGGGGACGGCTTCGGGCCCGGTCTGAACGGCCCCCTCACCCTCGTCACGCACGTCGGCGGGGCCCAGGACCGGCTCGCCCTCGACAACCTCGGCGGAACGCTCCGGGCTACCGAGGGCGTCCGGTCGGCGAGTCCGGTGACGTACAACAGCGGCGGCGACACCGCGTACCTCAGTGTCGTGCCGGAGTCCTCACCGCAGTCCGAGAAGACCAGCGAACTCGTCGACCGGCTGCGCACCGAAGTGCTGCCGCGCGCCGAGACCGACACCACGCTCGATCTGCAGGTCGGCGGCATGACCGCCGGGTACGACGACTTCGCCGACGTCATCATCGGCAAACTGCCCCTCTTCGTGGGCGTCGTCATCGGCCTCGGCTGCGTCCTGCTGCTGCTCGCCTTCCGCTCCATCGGCATCCCCCTGAAGGCCGCCGTGATGAACGTCGCCGCCGTCGCCGCCGCCTTCGGAGTGGTCGTCGCGATCTTCCAGTGGGGCTGGGGCAGCGAGCTGCTGGGTCTGGGCCGGGCCGGGCCGATCGAACCCTTCCTCCCGGTGATCATGGTCTCGGTCCTCTTCGGGCTGTCCATGGACTACCAGGTGTTCCTGGTCAGCCGGATGTACGAGGAGTGGCTGGAAACCGGCGACAACCGGCGGGCCGTCCGCGTGGGCCTCGCCGAGACCAGCAGGGTGATCAACTCCGCCGCCGTGATCATGATCTCGGTCTTCCTGGCCTTCGTGCTCAGCGGCGACCGCGTCATCGCGATGTTCGGCATAGCGCTCGCCGCCGCCGTCGCCCTCGACGCCTTCATCCTGCGTACGCTCCTGGTGCCCGCCCTCATGCACCTGCTGGGCGGCGCCAACTGGTGGCTGCCCCGCTGGCTCGACCGGCGCCTGCCGCGCATCAGCATCGAGCCGCCCGACTGCCGCCCCGCCCACGAGGCGTCCGAGGCCTCCGATGCCGCCTCCCGTGCGACGATTCCCGAGGCGCGCGACGGCGCGCTCCTGGAGGCACTCGTGAAGGAGCAACAGCCGGATGTACGCGATATCCCTGGGTGACGACGGTGCCGAACTGAGACCCCTGGAGCCGTGGCACGCCGAGGAGTTCCTCGCTCACCTCGACCGAGGGCGCCAATTCGTACAGCAGTACATCTCCTTCGGTGCGACTGCCACGGATGCCGCCTCCGCGCGGGAGATCCTCCAGTCGTACGCCGACAAGAAGGCCGCCGACACCGGCAGCCTGCACGGGGTGTGGCTGGACGGGAAGCTCGTCGGCGGACTGCTCTTCCGGATCTTCGACGCCGAGCGTGGCAACTGCGAGCTCGGCTGCTGGCTGGAGCCCGCCGCGGCGGGCCGAGGCCTGGTCACGCGCGGGGCACGCGTCCTCATCGACTGGGCGGTCGACGAGCGCGGGATGCATCGCGTGGAGTGGTACGCCGCCTCAGTCAACGAGCCGAGTGTGAACGTGGCCCGACGGCTCGGGATGACCCGTGAGGGCGTCCTGCGGGAGCGCTATCCGTACCGGGGTGTACGGCAGGACACGGAGGTCTGGGCCGTGCTCGCGGAGGAGTGGCGGGCCGCACGCGCGCGTGCGGATCGATAACGATAAAGGGGCACCCCGCGAGGATCTTCGGATCTTTAAGAAATTCTCAGACAGCGTCCGTACCGTGCGGTGCATGGGAACCAAGACAGAAGACGAGGCCGGAGTCAAGACCGGCACCGAGGCAAAGCGCGACGAGGAGGCCGTGGAGCTCACCAAGGGCGACGAGACGGCCGCGACGGAGGAGAACGGGGCGGCTGAGGAGGCCGAGGACCAGGCCGACGCCGAGGTCCTGGGCGACGCCCTGGACGAGGACGAGGACGACCAGGTCGCGGGCGCGGCTGAGGGTGGTTCCGGCGTGGGCCTGGGCGCTGCCGCCGTCGTCTCCGCGGGGCTCGGCATCGTCTCGCTGACCGGCAGCTGGGTCGGTGCCGTCGCGCAGGAGCGCAACGGGATCTACGGCCAGCTGGAGGCCGTGCAGGGCGCCGGCGTGGCCGATCAGATCCAGCAGGTGTACGCCGATTCCTGGAACGCCAACGCGCTGGTCGCCGGGTTCTTCGCGCTGGCCGCGCTGATCGTCGGCGTCGTGGTGCTGGTCCGGCCCGCGTTCGGGAACCCCGACCTGGTCCGGCCCCAGGCTCCGTGGGTCAAGTCGGTCGCCTGGGCGGGTGTCTCGCTCGGTGTCATCGGCCTGCTGCTGGCTGTCCTCAAGTACTCCGACGTCCTCCTCGGCATGCCGTCCACGAGCTGACGTACCGCGCCGGCTGAGTACCGCACGAGCTGAAGTACGCACAAGAACCGCACGTTCTGAGGGGCCTTAGTCCCGCCGTAGGCGACTTACGGCGGGACTAAGGCCCTTCGCGCGTGGAAGATGCGGCACTCTCCCGATGTGGCGTACCCCCCTTGGAGACGAAGGTTGAGGCATCGCAACGAGCGAAGCCGGAAACCGACTCTTCACGAGGGGTACGAGATGTTCGAGTACGAGCTCCAGCAGATGCGTTCCGCCGAACTGATCCGCGAGGCCGACAACTACCGCCTGGTCCGTGAGGTCGTCCGCAGCCGCCGCGCCGCCAAGCGCGAGGCCGCGCGGTCCGGCCACGATGACAGCGACGGGCGGGTGCATACCAACCGTTTCCGCCGGCACCGGTTCACATCCGCCGCGTGAGCGCCGGGCCACCCCAGGACGGCCGCAGAGGGGGCAGCCGTCCTGGGGTGGACGACGGGGCGGGACGAAGCGGGCCTCAAGGGGGTGGGGGCCCAGTCACCACCCTCCCGGTCGTGGGCAGGACCGCGACAACCAGTGCCGCCGTGATAACCAGTGCCCCCGCGATAACCAGTGCCGCCGCGTCGGACCCCTGTGCGATGCTCGGCGCTGTGGAGACCCGGTCCGTCAGTCCGGTCTTCGTCGGCCGGGCCGACGAACTGGACGTGCTGAACGACGCGCTCGCCCGCGCTGCCGTGGGCGAGCCGCAGGCGCTGCTGCTCGGCGGTGAGGCCGGTGTCGGCAAGACCCGGCTCATCGAGGAGTTCGCGACCGCGGCCTGCCGCGAGGGCGCCGTCGTGGCGCTCGGCGGCTGCGTCGAGATCGGCGCCGACGGACTGCCGTTCGCGCCCTTCTCCACCGCCCTGCGTGCCCTGCGCCGCCACCTCCCCGACGAGTTGGCCGCCGCGGCCGCCGGACAGGAGGAGGAACTGGCCCGGCTGCTGCCCGAGTTGGGCGACACATCACGGGGGCGGCACGACGAGGAGGGCATGGCCCGCCTCTTCGAACTCACCGTGCGCCTCCTGGAGCGTGTGGCCGCCGACCGCACGGTCGTCGTCCTCCTGGAGGACCTGCACTGGGCGGACGCCTCGACCCGCCACCTCCTCGCCTACCTCTTCCGCACGCTGCGCAGCGGCCGCCTCCTCGTCCTCGCCACCTACCGCGCCGACGACGTCCACCGCCGCCACCCGCTGCGCCCGCTGCTCGCCGAACTCGACCGGCTGCGCACGGTCCGCCGCATTGAACTCGGCCGCTTCAGCCGCGCCGAAGTCGGCCGCCAGATCGCCGGAATCCTCGCCTCCGAGCCCGAACAGGCCCAGGTGGACGAGATTTTCGAGCGCTCCGACGGAAACGCGTTCTTCGTCGAGGAGCTCGCCGTGGCCGCGCACGAGGGCTGCCGCACCGGCCTCACCGACTCCCTGCGTGACCTGCTCCTCGTCCGCGTCGAGAGCCTCCCCGAAGGATCCCAGCGGGTGGCCCGGATCGTCGCCGAGGGCGGCTCCACCGTCGAGTACCGGCTGCTCGCCGCCGTGGCGCGGCTCACCGAGGACGACCTCATCGAGGCGCTGCGGGCCGCCGTGGGCGCCAACATCCTGCTCGCGACGCCCGACGCGGACGGCTTCCGCTTCCGCCACTCCCTGGTGCGCGAGGCCGTCGCCGACGACCTGCTGCCCGGCGAGCGCTCCCGCCTCAACCGCCGGTACGCGGAAGCGCTGGAGGCCGACCCGACGCTCGTCCCCGTCGACGAGCGCGCCGCCCGGCTGGCCAGCCACTGGTACCACGCGCATGACGCCGCCAAGGCCCTGCCCGCCGTCCTCGACGCCTCCGTGGCGGCCCGCCGCCGACACGCCTACTCGGAGCAACTGCGGCTCCTGGAGCGGGCGATGGAGCTGTGGGACACGGCCCCCGAGACCGTACGCGCCGAACTGCGGCCCGTCGACTACACCGAGGTCTACCCTCCCTGGGGCTGCGACCCGGACACCACCCCGCTGCGCTATCTCGACCTGATGGCCGAGGCCGCCGTCGCGGGCCGGTTCTGCGGCGAACGCGAGCGCGCTCTGAAGATCACCAAGCGGGCCCTGCACGTCCTGGAGGACGAGGGCGATCCGCTGCGCGCCGCCTGGTTCTGGATCCAGCGCTCCCGCCTCGTGGAGGCGCAGGCCCGCGGAGACGGGTGGCAGGAACTCGCCACAGCCCAGGAGCTGGTCCGGGGGCTGCCGCCGTCCAAGGTGCACGCCGAGGTCCTCGCCAATGTCGCCCACTGGTCGATGGTCCACAGGCCGGGCCCAGCGGCGCTCCTGGCCGCCGAGCGCGCCGTGGAGTACGCCCGCATGGTGGGCGTCCGCGACATCGAGCTGAACGCACGGCTCACCCTGGGCGGACTCCTGGTCGAATCCGGCGACATCGAGGAAGGGCTCGCCGAGGTTCACGAGGTGAAGGAGCGGGCCGGGGAACTCGGCGCCGCCTCTGTGCTGGGCCGCGCCCACGTGAACCTGCCGCACTACCTGGAGGGCATCGGCCGTTCCCAGGAGGCCGTCGTGATCCTTCAGGAAGGGGTCGAACTCGTCAGGAAACTGGGCCTTTTGGACACCGAGGCCTGGGTGTGGGGCAACCTCGCCGAGTCCCTCCACTCCCTGGGCCGCTGGGACGAGGCCGCCGAGGCCGGGATCAACTCGGACCGGATCGGCCAGAGCGCCAAGCCCCGCGGCTTCCGCAGTACGCTGCACGCCCATCTGGCGCTCGCCCGCGGCGACCTGGCCGAGGCCGACCGCCAACTCACGGCTGCTCGTGCACACTTCGGCACCCACGACATCGTCCCCCAGCACTCACTGCCACTCGCGTTCCTCTCGATCGGCATCGCCGCCGACGAGGGGCGCCTCGTCGACGTCCGCGCGGAACTGGACCAGGCCCTGACCGCCGGCTTCCCACCGGGCACCCAGCGCTACGGCTGGCCCCTGCTGCTCGCCGCCGCCACCGCGGAGGCCGACGCCCGCGGACTCCCCGGCGTCGAACAGGGCCGCGCCGAAATCATCGAGCGCCTCCGCAAGGCCGCCAAGTCACTCACCACGAACGTGCCCGTCTGGGGGGCATACGAGCGCTGGGTGCGCGCCGAGCTGCTGCGTGCCGAGGGCCGGGACACCCCGGACGACTGGTCCGAGGCGGTCATCGCCTTCGAGTCGCTGGAGCGCCCCTACGACCTCGCCCGCGTCCGTCACCGGCTCGCCGAGGCCCTGCTGGCCTCCGCCGGCGGCGAGGAGGAGCGGGACCGGGCCACCGAGCTCCTGCGGCTGGCCAGGGCCGTGGCCGACCACCTCGGCGCGCGCCCGCTCGCCGACGCCGTCGACCTGCTCGCCCAGCGCGCCCGCCTCACGCTCGCCCTCGCCCCCGAGCGGTCCGCCCTCGCCCCCGCCGACCCCGCCGAGGCGCTCGGCCTGACCAGCCGCGAGCGCGACGTTCTCCGTCTGGTCGCCGTCGGCCGCAGCAACCGCCAGATAGCCGAGGAACTCTTCATCTCCCCGAAGACAGCCAGCGTCCACGTCTCCAACATCCTCGCCAAGCTGAACGTCTCGGGCCGAGGTGAGGCTGCGGCCGTGGCGCACCGGCTGCGGCTGTTCCCGCCGGAGACGGCCGCCGCCCGTACGGCCGGGTGAGATCCACAGGGTGAGGCCTACGCTGTAAGGGACCCCGGGCCGAGGGAGGCGCCGTGTTCAACATGATCGAGGAGCTCTTCGCACCAGGACGAAAGCACACCGAGGAGGAGCGCAAGCGGTTGGAGCTCACGCGCGTGGACCTCAACGATGGTGACCCCGGGCGGGGCCCCATAGACCTCGCCTCCGGCAAGGTCGTCGTACGCCTGCCCGCGCAGCCCGAAGCCGAGCCGGACCCAGAAGCCCCCGCGTAGGCGCCTGCCTCTACTTCACCTCCAGCTCCAGAATCTTGTCATCCCCGCTCCCCGGGGACCCCCGGCCGTCCGTCTCGCTCGTCACCAGCCACAGCTTGTTGCCGCCCGCGGAGACCACCGTGCGCAGGCGCCCGTAGTCGCCCTCCAGGAAGGCTTCCGGATCCGCCGAGGCCTCCGTGCCGCGCAGCGGGACGCGCCACAGGCGCTCGCCCCGCAGGCCCGCCATCCAGATCGAGCCCTCGGCGTAGGCGATGCCGCTCGGCGAGGCGTCGGCGACCCCCCACTGGGCTATCGGGTTGTGGTACTTGGAGTCGTCGGACTTGCCCTCCGCGTCCGGCCAGCCGTAGTTGTCGCCAGGCTTGATGTCGTTCAGCTCGTCCCAGGTGTTCTGGCCGAACTCCGAGGCGAACAGGCGCTGCTTGGAGTCCCAGGCGAGGCCCTGCACATTGCGGTGGCCGTAGGAGTAGATGGGTGAGTCGAGGGGGTTGCCCGGCGCGGGTTCGCCGTCCGGGGTCAGCCGGAGGATCTTGCCGCCCGTCGACTCCTTGTCCTGGGCCAGCTCGGTCTCGTACGTCTCGCCCGTGCCCACGTACAGCAGCTTGTCGGGGCCGAAGGCGATCCGTCCGCCGTTGTGGTTCGTGCCCTTCGGGATGCCCCTGAAGACCGTGTCGGGGGCGCCCAGTTGCTCACCGGCCGGTTTCTTCTCGTCGTAGAGCATGCGCACGATGCGGTTGTCCGACTCCGAGGTGAAATGCGCGTACACCATGTGGTCCGACGCGTACGACGGGGAGAGCGCCAGGCCCATCAGGCCGCCCTCACCGGCGGGGGCCACCCCCGGCACCGAGCCCAGCTCGGTCTTCTTGCCGGTCTCCTCGTCGACCCGGGTGATCGTCCCCTCGTCCCGTGAGGAGACCAGGAGGTCGCCCTCGGGGAGCGGTGCGAGGCCCCACGGGGTCTTGAGATCTTCGGTGACGGTCCGCACGACCTTCACGGAGCCCTTGTCGGGCGGCGCCTCCTCGGCCGCCTGTTCCGTGGCAGGAGCCGAGGCCCCCGGTTCGGTACTACTCGCGGACGCGCTCTGGCCGCCGTCCGACCCCTCCCCGTCACCGGAGGAGCACCCGGCCGTCAGCAGGAGCGTGGCTGCGGCCAACACGGCCGTCACAGCTCGACGTTGCACGATCAGGATCCCTTCGACGCGGCAGGTTCTACTGTTCATACACCGCTCGCGCCTCACGGGTTCCCGATCACCGGACACCGAATCGCCGGATCACCCGCCAACCGCTCGGCTTCAGTCCCAGGATCCCTGCGCCGCGGGCAGCTCCGCCACCTCCGCGAGGTCTTCGGCCGTCAGACGCAATCCGGCCGCCCTCGCGTTCTGCGTGGCCCAGCACTCCCGCTTGGCACCCGGCACCGGCACCACGTGCCGCCCCTGCGTGAGCACCCACGCGAGCGCCACCTGCGCGGGCGTGACCTCAGCTTCTCCTGTCCCTGCTGCCTCTACTGCCTTTCTGCCTTCCACTCCCTCTGCCGAGTGCCGGCGCGCGATGCGTCGCAGACCGGCGACGATCGGCTGGTTCGCGGCCATCATCTCGGCGGTGAAGCGGGGATGCCGGGCGCGGACATCGTCGGGTTCGAAGCCCTGGCCGGGGGTGAGCGTCCCGGTCAGAAAGCCGTTGCCGAGCGGCATCGCAGCCAGGAAGCCGACGCCGCGCGCCTCGCACCACGGCAGCAGCCCCTCCAGGGCCTCCGGCGACCACACCGACAGCTCGGCCTCCACCGCGCTCACCGGGAAGACCTGCTGCACCCGCTCCAGCTGCCGGATCGTTCCGTCATGCAGACGGGCACCCGACCGTCGGCCGGAACGCGCGCCCACCGCGCACAGCCCCAGCGAGCGCACCTTTCCGGCCGAGACGAGCTCCGCCATCGCGCCCCACGTCTCCTCGACCGGCACCTCGGGGTCCGCTCGATGCAGCTGGTAGAGGTCGATGACGTCCGTCTGCAGGCGTCGCAGCGAGGCGTCGCAGGCCCGCTTCACATAACCGGGGCGTCCGTTGGCCACGACGTGCTGCTCGCCCACCAGCAGGCCGACCTTGGTCGACACGAACGCCTCGGAGCGCCGCTCCTTCAGCACCCGCCCCACCAGCAGCTCATTGGTGAACGGCCCGTACATGTCGGCGGTGTCGAGGAGCGTCGCACCCTGGTCGAGGGCCGCGTGCACGGTCCGCAGCGACTCGTCGCCCCGCTGCCGTGAGCCCGAGTACGCCCAGCTCATCGGCATGCATCCGAGTCCGACAGCACCCACCTCGAGCGCCGCCGCCCCGATCGTCCTGCGCTCCACCTGGCCGTACCCTCCCTCTCCTGGCATCCCAAACTAACCTCTGCGCCTCCAGGGGCTTCGCATAGCCTCCTGACCATGACTTACGAAGTGTGGCTGCCGTTTCACTCGGACGACCTCGAGGGCCTTCCCGAAGGCCTCAACTACCGTTTCTGGAACGGTGAGCAGGAGTTTCCCGCCGATCCCGCCGACTGCGCGTTCTACGTCGTGCCCTACATGAAGCCCAGCGAGATCTCGGTGCGGCCCATGGCCGAGATGACGTCCGTGCAGGTCGTGCAGACGCTCTCGGCCGGCATCGACCACGTCCAGCCGGGCCTCGGACTGCTGCCCAAGGGCGTGCGGTTGTGCAACGCCCGTGGGGTGCACGACGCCAGCACGGCCGAGCTGACGCTCACTCTGATCCTCGCCTCGCTGCGCGGCATCCCCGACTTCGTCCGCGGGCAGGACCGGGAGGAGTGGAGGTCCGGGTTCCGCCCGGCGCTCGCCGACAAGACCGTTCTGATCGTCGGCTACGGGGCGGTGGGTTCCGCCATCGAGGACCGGCTCGCGCCTTTCGAGGTCGCGCGGGTGGCGCGCGTCGCGCGCTCCGCACGCGAGACGGCGCGCGGTCCCGTGCATCCGATCACCGCACTGCCCGAACTCCTTCCGGAAGCCGACGTGGTGGTGCTGATCACGCCCCTCACGGAGCAGACGAAAGGCCTGGCCGGGGCCGATTTCCTGGCGCGGATGAAGGACGGGGCGCTGCTCGTGAACGTCGCCCGCGGCGGCGTCGTGGACACCAAGGCGCTCCTCGCCGAGCTGGAGAGCGGCCGGATCCGGGCGGCCCTGGACGTCACCGATCCCGAACCGCTGCCGACCGGGCACCCCTTGTGGCATGCGCCGGGCGTACTCATCAGCCCTCACGTGGGCGGACCGACCTCGGCGTTCTACCCGCGCGCCAAAAGGCTGCTGGTGGGCCAGTTGAACCGTTTCGTGAACCGGGAGCCGCTGCGGAACGTGGTCCTTACGACGGGCGCGTAGTCCGCTTTCAGCACCCTCCGCAGTCTCCCGAATGCGGGCCGTGCCCACATCTCCGCTGGTCGTCACGGAGCGTAGAGGAACTATGTCCCTGAGTGACGAGACTGGTGTATCGTCCCGACAGGGGCTGCGCCGCGCACTGTTCGGCGCCGGGGATTGAAAGACAGCAACAGCAAGGGGGGCGACGGGCGATGCACGGCCTATGGACCAACGATCCGACGCGGCGGAGCCGCCGACGGCGACCCTGGTGCGCATCGACGCACAGATGCGGCCACAGTGCCCAGCACCACCGAAGGCCCAGCGGCCGCAGGAAGCACGCCCACACAGCGCACCGGGACCAGAGGGACTCGGGGGCGGCACGGACCGGAGAGACACAGTGAGCTCCCCGGGGGTGTTGCTGGCCCGTCATCCGGTCTCCGGCGGCGGGGTGAGCGTGGTTCCGCAGCTCGTGCTGGCTCTGGTGTGCGCGGGATACGCCGTCGGTTCCGCGCTCGGCTGGGGCTCGTCGAGACTCGCGCTGATCATGGGCGACTTCGGGCTGAGCGCGGCGGCGGCCACCGCGGCCGTCTCCTGCTTCTGCTGCGCCCGCACCCGCCGCAGCCGCTTTCGACCCGCATGGCTGCTGTTCTCGCTGTCGTCCGCGATGGCGGCGGTGGGCAACTTCATCTGGGGTTGGTACGAGGTCGTCCTTGACGCCTCGGTGCCCAGCCCGAGCTATGCCGACCTGTTCTTCCTGTGCTTCGCGCCGCCGGCCATCGTGGGACTGCTCGTCCTCGCCAAACGGCCGGTGAGCAAGGCCGGTTGGGTCTGTCTGGCGCTGGACGCCTGGCTGATCGGCGGCTCGCTGCTCACGCTCTCCTGGAGCCTCGCGCTCGCCCAGGCGGCGAAGGCGGAGGGCCCGACCGTCGCGCACACCGCGCTGTCGCTCGCATACCCGCTGCTGGACATCGCCCTGGTGAGCATGGTGCTCGCCCTGCACTTCAGGCGCTCGGCGGTGAACCGCTCCGCGGTGAACACCGCGATCGCCGCGCTGGCCCTGACGGTGATGTGTGACGCCCTGTTCACCTCGCCACTGCTGCACAACGACTACCGCTCCGGACAGTTGCTCGACGCCGGCTGGTTCGCCGGCTCGCTGCTGCTCGCCTACGCCCCCTGGGTGGGGTCACGACACGGACACACGGAAGAAGAGGGGCACACGCGCGTGGTGTACGGCTACGTGCCTGGGCCCCGAGAGGGACAACCGGCACACGTGCCCCTCCAGGACGGAGGTCACAGTCGGTATCCGGCCGGCCGGCCCATCACCAGTTCGCTGGCGGCACTCACTCCCTACCTGGCCGCCGCCGTCTGCACGCTGGGGATCCTCTACAACGTGCTCAACGGCCGCAGCGTCGACCGCGTGGTGCTCATGACCGGCGGCACGGTCGTGCTCGCCCTCGTCGTCCGCCAGGGCATCATGCTGATCGACAACATCACCCTCACCCAGGAACTGGCCCAGACGGAGAACCACTTCCGCTCCCTGGTGCAGGGCTCCAGCGACGTCATCATGATCGCCGCACCGAACGGCATCCTCCAATACGTCAGCCCGGCCGCGTCCGGCGTCTACGGACGGCCCGCCGAGGAGCTCAAGGGTTCCGAACTCGCCTCGCTGATCCACCCGGAGGACCTGGGCTGCGTGGTGCACGAGGTGCGCCGCTTCCTCGCCGCCAACCCGGCCGAGGAACCCACCACCCGCATAGAGTGCCGCTTCAAGTCCGGCGACGGCGGCTGGCTCAACGTCGAGTCGACCGTGAACCGTCACCACGGCGGACTCATCTTCAACAGCCGCGACGTGACCGAACGGGTCCGCCTCCAGGCGCAGTTGCAGCACAACGCCGAGCACGACCCGCTCACCGACCTGCCCAACCGGGCCCTCTTCACCAAGCGCGTCGGACAGGCGCTGTCCGGCCGCCGCTCCTCCGACCGCGGCACCGCCGTCCTCTTCATCGACCTCGACGGCTTCAAGGCCGTCAACGACACCATCGGGCACCAGGCCGGCGACGAGCTGCTCGTCCAGGCCGCCCGCAGACTCCAGGACGCGGTCCGGCAGGGAGACACCGCCTCCCGGCTCGGCGGCGACGAGTTCGCGGCCCTGATCGTCGGCGACGGCACCCGCGACCGCACCGCGCGCGAACGCCACATCTTCGAACTCGCCGACCGGCTCCGCGTCACCCTCTCGCAGCCGTACACCATCGACGGCAACGATGTCCGGGTCGCCGCGTCCATCGGCGTCGCCTTCTCCGAACCGGGCCTGGGCGCGGGCGAGTTGCTGCGCAACGCCGACCTGGCGATGTACCGCGCCAAGGCCGCGGGCAAGGGCCGCGTCGAGCTGTACGCGCCACAGATGCAGCAGGACGTAGTACGGAAGGCCGAGCTGGCCACCCGGCTGCGGGCAGCTCTGCACGACGGCGAGTTCGCACTGCTGCACCAGCCCGTGGTCTGCCTCGACACCGGCCGGATCACGGCGGTCGAAGCCCAGGCACGCTGGCGCTCGGCCCAGGGCGTGCTGTTCACGCCTGCCGAGTTCCTGCGCGTCGCCGAGGACAGCGACCGCACAGCGGAGCTGAGCCGGTGGATGCTGGAGGAGGCAGTCGAGCAGGCCGCCGAGCGCGGCGCCACCGGGCATGCCGTGCCCGTCGCCGTCCGGATGAGCGCCCGTCGGCTCCTCGACCGGTCCATGCCCCTCAGCTCCGTCGAAGCCCTGCTGACCCGCCATGGCCTGCCCTCCGGCGCACTGGTCGTCGGACTGGCCGAAACCGATCCCAAAATCTCCCTGGACGAGCTGGAGCGCCGCTTGAACGCGCTCAGGCGCCTCGGCGTCAGGATCGCCCTGGACGGCTTCGGCAGCGGCGGCGCGACGATCACCGCACTGCGCCGCCTCCCCATCGACGTACTGAAACTGGACCGCGGTCTCGTCGAGGGCGTGGTCGAGTCGGCCCGTCTCCACAAGATCACCAGAGGGCTGCTGCGTATCGCGGGCGATCTGGGCCTGCAGACCGTGGCCGAGGGGGTGGATCTGCCCGAGCAGGTCATCGCCCTGCGCTCGATGGGCTGCACGCACGGACAGGGCATGGCATTCTCCGCGCCCCTGGACGAGTACCGACTGCGCCGCGCCCTGGCCTCCGGGCACTGCCCCGTGCCCCACGGCCCCGTCGAGCCGATCTTCGTGGGAGGCGGAGGAAGTGGTGTTTACGCAGGCGGGAGTGGCAGCGCGTACGCGGCTGGGGCATCCTCGGGGGCGTACGGCACCGGTACCGCGCTCCGCTCACATGATGAGACTCCCGTCCCACCCACTTGACACGCACTGTGTGCCGGGGGGAGGGTCTGTGCCATGCGCACCCGAATTCTCGTACTTGGAAAGCGCGTCGGCTGAGCTGGGACGCACCGGATCGATGACCCGGAACTCCCAGCGACCGCACCCGACGCGCTCCCCTCGCTTGCCTCACGGCACGAGGGGTTTTTTGTTGCACAGGCACCAGTCGTACATCGCACAAACTTCGCAAAAACCCTCAGCATCGAGAAGAGAATGCCGATGACCGAGCAGGCCACCGGGGCCCACCATCCGCAGCCGCGGCCCCGTTCCGGAGGACAGCAGTCCGCCCCCGAGCAGGTGACGGGAGCGCAGTCCCTCATCCGTTCTCTCGAGGAGGTCGGGGCCGAGACGGTATTCGGCATCCCGGGTGGCGCGATCCTCCCGGCCTACGACCCGCTGATGGACTCCCAGCGGGTGCGGCACGTGCTCGTCCGGCACGAGCAGGGTGCCGGCCACGCGGCCACCGGCTACGCGCAGGCCACCGGCAAGGTCGGCGTCTGCATGGCGACGTCGGGCCCCGGCGCCACCAACCTGGTCACGCCGATCGCCGACGCGCACATGGACTCCGTGCCGCTCGTCGCGATCACCGGCCAGGTCGCGTCCAAGGCGATCGGCACGGATGCCTTCCAGGAGGCGGACATCGTCGGCATCAGCATGCCGATCACCAAGCACAACTTCCTCGTCACCAACGCCGACGACATCCCGCGGACCATCGCGGAGGCCTTCCACATCGCCTCCACGGGGCGCCCGGGCCCGGTCCTGGTCGACATCGCCAAGGACGCCCTGCAGAACCGGACGACCTTCAGCTGGCCGCCGGCCCACGACCTGCCCGGCTACCGCCCGGTGACCAAGCCGCACGCCAAGCAGATCCGCGAGGCCGCCCGGCTGATCACCCAGGCCAAGAAGCCCGTCCTCTATGTCGGCGGCGGCGTCCTCAAGGCCAACGCCACCGCCGAGCTGAAGGTCCTCGCCGAACTCACCGGAGCGCCCGTCACCACCACCCTGATGGCGCTCGGCGCATTCCCCGACAGCCACCCGCTGCACGTGGGAATGCCGGGCATGCACGGTGCGGTCACCGCCGTCACCGCGCTGCAGAAGGCCGACCTGATCGTCGCCCTCGGAGCCCGCTTCGACGACCGTGTCACCGGCAAGCTGGAGAGCTTCGCCCCGCACGCGAAGATCGTCCACGCCGATATCGACCCGGCCGAGATCGGCAAGAACCGTGCCGCCGACGTGCCGATCGTCGGTGACGCCCGCGAGGTCCTCGCCGACCTGGTCCAAGCCGTGCAGAAGGAGCACAGCGAGGGCAATGCCGGCGACTACACCGCCTGGTGGAAGGACCTCAACCGCTGGCGCGAGACCTACCCGCTCGGCTACGACCAGCCCGACAACGGCTCGCTCTCCCCGCAGCAGGTCATCGAGCGCATCGGACAGCTCGCGCCGGAGGGCACGATCTTCGCGGCGGGCGTCGGCCAGCACCAGATGTGGGCCGCGCACTACATCCAGTACGAGAAGCCCGCGACGTGGCTCAACTCCGGCGGCGCCGGGACGATGGGCTACGCGGTCCCGGCCGCGATGGGCGCCAAGGCCGGCCGGCCGGAGCGTACGGTCTGGGCGATCGACGGCGACGGCTGCTTCCAGATGACCAATCAGGAGCTCACCACCTGCTCCCTGAACAACATCCCGATCAAGGTCGCCATCATCAACAACGGCGCCCTCGGGATGGTCCGCCAGTGGCAGACCCTCTTCTACAACCAGCGCTACTCCAACACCGTGCTGCACTCCGGCCCCGAGGCCGACGGTAAGCAGCCGAGCGCCGGCACCCGCGTCCCCGACTTCGTGAAGCTGTCGGAGGCCATGGGCTGCTACGCGATCCGCTGTGACTCGCCGGACGACCTCGACAAGGTCATCGAAGAGGCGAACTCGATCAACGACCGCCCCGTCGTGATCGACTTCATCGTCCACGAGGACGCGATGGTGTGGCCGATGGTCGCCGCCGGCACGTCCAACGACACGATCATGGCCGCGCGGGACGTCCGCCCCGACTTCGGCGACAACGAAGACGACTGAGAGCCGTAGGTAAAGGAAACAGACCCATGTCCAAGCACACGCTCTCCGTCCTGGTCGAGAACAAGCCGGGTGTCCTCGCCCGGATCACCGCACTGTTCTCGCGCCGCGGCTTCAACATCGACTCGCTGGCCGTCGGCGTGACCGAGCATCCCGAGATCTCCCGTATCACCATCGTGGTGAACGTGATCGAGGATCTGCCGCTCGAACAGGTCACCAAGCAGCTCAACAAGCTCGTCAACGTCCTGAAGATCGTCGAGCTTGAGCCCGGTTCCGCCGTTCAGCGGGAACTCGTTCTGGTGAAGGTGCGCGCCGACAACGAGACGCGCTCCCAGATCGTCGAGATCGTCCAGTTGTTCCGCGCCAAGACCGTGGACGTCTCCCCGGAGGCCGTCACCATCGAGGCCACCGGCGGCAGCGACAAGCTGGAGGCCATGCTCAAGATGCTGGAGCCGTTCGGCATCAAGGAGCTCGTCCAGTCAGGCACGATCGCCGTGGGCCGCGGCGCGCGTTCGATCACGGACCGCTCGCTGCGCGCGCTCGACCGGTCGGCATAGGGCTCGCAAGGCTCGTAGAAGATTCACGTACGACCGGATACGGGCGGTGGGAGAGCCGCCGGCCGCCCGTATTCCGAGACCCCGGAACGCCCCTTCACCCTCCCGCCGTACGGTGGGACGTAACACCCAGCACACATAGGAGAGAACCCAGTGGCCGAGCTGTTCTACGACGACGACGCCGACCTGTCCATCATCCAGGGCCGCAAGGTCGCGGTCATCGGATACGGCAGCCAGGGCCACGCCCACGCGCTGTCGCTCCGTGACTCGGGTGTCGACGTCCGGGTCGGTCTGCACGAGGGCTCCAAGTCCAAGGCGAAGGCCGAGGAGCAGGGCCTGCGCGTGGTGACCCCGGCGGCGGCCGCCGCCGAGGCCGACGTCATCATGATCCTCGTCCCGGACCCGATCCAGGCCCAGGTGTACGAGGAGTCCATCAAGGACAACCTGAAGGACGGCGACGCGCTGTTCTTCGGCCATGGCCTGAACATCCGCTTCGGCTTCATCAAGCCCCCGGCCGGCATCGACGTCTGCATGGTCGCGCCGAAGGGTCCGGGCCACCTGGTCCGTCGTCAGTACGAGGAGGGCCGCGGCGTTCCGTGTATCGCGGCCGTCGAGCAGGACGCGACCGGCAACGGCTTCGCGCTGGCGCTGTCGTACGCCAAGGGCATCGGCGGTACCCGCGCCGGCGTCATCAAGACGACCTTCACCGAGGAGACCGAGACCGACCTGTTCGGTGAGCAGGCCGTTCTCTGCGGTGGTACGGCCGCGCTGGTCAAGGCGGGTTTCGAGACGCTGACCGAGGCCGGCTACCAGCCGGAGATCGCGTACTTCGAGTGCCTGCACGAGCTGAAGCTCATCGTCGACCTGATGTACGAGGGCGGCCTGGAGAAGATGCGCTGGTCGATTTCCGAGACCGCCGAGTGGGGCGACTACGTCACCGGCCCGCGGATCATCACGGACGCCACCAAGGCCGAGATGAAGAAGGTCCTCGCCGAGATCCAGGACGGCACCTTCGCCCAGGCCTGGATGGACGAGTACCACGGCGGTCTGAAGAAGTACAACGAGTACAAGACCCAGGACGAGAACTCGCTCCTGGAGACCACCGGCAAGGAGCTCCGCAAGCTCATGTCGTGGGTCAATGACGACGAGGCGTAAGCCGTAGGGGCGGGGCCGCGGCGATGTGCCGCGGCCCCGTTGCCGAACCCCGGGTAACCGCTTGTCCGTGGCGGCCTGCCACGGACGGGTGATCCTTCCGTGGAGGCGCAAGATGACCTCCGCAGCGGCACTAGACTGCTGCACTACACATACGCGTCAGGCCCACAGCGTCGTGCGTCTTCCACGCGGCTAGCAACCCTCCACCGCATGCGGCCGTCGGGACGGCCGTCCGCATTGGACATGTGAGGACTCACGTGAGCTCGAAACCTGTCGTACTCATCGCTGAAGAGCTGTCGCCCGCCACCGTCGACGCCCTGGGCCCGGACTTCGAGATCCGGCACGTCAATGGCGCGGACCGGGCCGAGCTGCTGCCCGCCATCGCCGACGTCGACGCGATCCTGATCCGTTCCGCCACCAAGGTCGACGCGGAGGCCATCGCCGCCGCCGGCAAACTGAAGGTCGTCGCACGAGCCGGCGTCGGCCTGGACAACGTCGACGTGTCCTCGGCCACCAAGGCCGGGGTGATGGTCGTCAACGCCCCCACCTCGAACATCGTGACCGCGGCCGAGCTGGCCTGCGGTCTGCTCCTGGCCACCGCGCGCCACATTCCGCAGGCCAACACGGCGCTCAAGAACGGCGAGTGGAAGCGGAGCAAGTACACGGGTGTCGAGCTCGCCGAGAAGACCCTCGGCGTGGTCGGGCTCGGCCGCATCGGCGCGCTTGTCGCCCAGCGCATGTCGGCGTTCGGCATGAAGGTCGTCGCCTACGACCCGTACGTGCAGCCCGCGCGGGCCGCTCAGATGGGTGTCAAGGTCCTGTCGCTGGACGAGCTGCTCGAGGTCTCCGACTTCATCACCGTCCACCTGCCCAAGACGCCCGAGACGGTCGGTCTCATCGGCGACGACGCGCTGCACAAGGTCAAGCCGTCGGTGCGGGTCGTCAACGCCGCGCGCGGCGGGATCGTCGACGAGGTCGCGCTGTACTCCGCCCTCAAGGAGGGCCGGGTCGCCGGCGCCGGCCTCGACGTGTACGCGAAGGAGCCCTGCACGGACTCCCCGCTCTTCGAGCTCGACCAGGTCGTCTGCACCCCGCACCTCGGCGCCTCCACGGACGAGGCGCAGGAGAAGGCGGGCATCGCGGTCGCCAGGTCCGTCCGTCTCGCCCTCGCCGGTGAGCTGGTCCCGGACGCGGTGAACGTCCAGGGCGGCGTCATCGCCGAGGACGTCAAGCCGGGCCTGCCGCTCGCCGAGAAGCTCGGCCGGATCTTCACCGCGCTCGCGGGCGAGGTCGCGGTCCGGCTCGACGTCGAGGTGTACGGCGAGATCACCCAGCACGACGTCAAGGTGCTCGAACTCAGCGCCCTGAAGGGCGTGTTCGAGGACGTCGTCGACGAGACGGTGTCGTACGTCAACGCCCCGCTGTTCGCCCAGGAGCGCGGCGTGGAGGTGCGGCTGACCACGAGCTCGGAGTCCCCGGACCACCGCAACGTCGTCACCGTGCGCGGCACCCTCAGCGACGGCCAGGAGGTCTCGGTCTCCGGCACGCTCGCCGGGCCCAAGCACCACCAGAAGATCGTCGCCGTCGGCGAGTACGACGTGGATCTGGCGCTCGCCGACCACATGGTCGTCCTCAACTACGCCGACCGTCCCGGTGTCGTCGGCACGCTGGGTCGCATCCTCGGCGAGGCCGGCATCAACATCGCCGGTATGCAGGTGTCCCGCACCGACCTGGGTGGCGAGGCGCTGGCGGTGCTGACGGTGGACGACACGGTTCCGCCGAACGTGCTCACCGAGCTGGCCGAGGAGATCGGGGCGACGTCCGCTCGGTCGGTCAACCTCGTGTGAGGTGCCCGCCACTGGGGGCTGCCGCCCCAAGGCCCCCGCTTGTGACCGAAACGGCCTCGTCCTAAAACGCCAGACGGTTTGTGAGGGGCCGGGCGGGCCGGAATCTCCGGCCCGCCCGGCACTTTTGTCTGGGCCGTCAGACGCCGACCTTTTCCGGTTCCTCGGTCTTCACCTCGCGTACCCGCACCTCGCGCAGGGTCGCCGCCGCCAGGACCGCCGCGGCCAGCAGGAGTACCGCTCCGGCGACCCCGGCCGCCTGCATCCCGCTGGTGAAGGCCTCACGGGCCGCGGTCACGAGGGCGTCGCCCGAGCGGCCCGGTAGTCGCTCGGCCACGGCGAGGGCGCCGCCGAGGGTCTCATGAGCGGCGGCCGGGGCGGCACCGGGGATCTCGTCGCGGTACACCGCGGCGCCGATGGAGCCGAGGAGCGCCATGCCCAGCGCGCCGCCGAACTCCGCGCCGGTCTCCAGTACCGAGGAAGCCGCGCCCGCCTTCTCGACCGGTACGGTGCCCAGCGCCAGGTCCATCATCTGGGACATCACGATGACGAGCCCGGAGGCGATGACCGCGGCACCGCCGAGCACCAGCCACATCGAGTCCGTACCGGCGACGGTCAGCAGCCCGTAACCGCAGGCGGCGATCACGAAGCCCGCGGAGACCACGTACGCCCGGTTCACCCCCCGCTGCACCAGCGCCGCGGCGGTCGGCGCGGCGACCCCGACCAGCGCGCTGGGCAGCAGGCCCCACAGCGCGGCCTCCATGGAGCTCTTGCCGAGCACCGACTGGAGGTACTGAGTGGTGAAGTAGGCCGAGCCCATCACCGCGAACATGGAGAGCAGGTTCAGTGACACGGCGGGGGCGAAGCCGCGGCCGCGGAAGAGCTCGGGCGAGATCATCGGGGAGGCGATGGTGCGCTGGCGGTGCACGAGCAGCGTGGCGAAGAGCAGGCCGACGGTCACCGAGATGACGTAGCGGACGTTCCAGCCCTCCGAGGGGATCTCTTTGAGGCCGTAGATCACCGGCAGTACGGCTGCCATGGACAGCGGGACGCTCAGCAGGTCGAAGCGGCCCGGCTTCGGGTTCCTGGACTCGGGGAGCAGGATCGGGCCGAGGACCAGCAGGAGCGCCATCGCGGGCAGGTTCACCAGGAAGACCGAGCCCCACCAGAAGTGCTCGACGAGGAAGCCGCTCATCACCGAGCCGAGGGCGATGCCCGCCGTCATCACACCCGACCACATCGCGATCGCCTTCGTGCGCTGGGCCGGGTCCGTGAACATCGTGCGGATGATCGCCATCGTCGACGGCATCAGCGTCGCGCCGCCGATGCCGAGCACCGCGCGGGCCGCGATCAGCGTCTCGGCGCTGTTCGCGTACGCCGCCACCAGCGAGGCCGCGCCGAAGGCGGCGGCGCCGATCAGCAGCAGCCTGCGGCGGCCGACGTGGTCGCCCAGCGAGCCCATCGTCATCAGCAGTCCGGCGAGGACGAAGGCGTACATGTCGAAGATCCACAGCTGCTGGGTGCCGGACGGTCGCAGGTCCGCGCTGATTTGAGGAACCGCGAAATAGAGGACCGAGACATCCATCGAGACCAGGAGCAGCGGGAGCATCAGGACGCCCAGCGCGGTCCACTCGCGGCGGCCGGCACGGGGTGCGGGGTCGTTGGTAGTGCTTGGGCTGTCGCTCGTCGGATTCGTCATGGCGAGGACTGTACGAACGTATAAAACACTTGTCTAGTACGAGCGTATAAAACGATCGTCTGGGACGGTTGTATGTCACGGGGGTACGCTGGCCGGCATGGGACACCGTGAGGATCTGCTCGAAGGCGCCAAGCGCTGCCTGCTGGAGAAGGGCTTCGTGCGTACGACAGCGCGCGACATCGTCAGGGCGTCGGGGACGAACCTGGCGTCGATCGGCTACCACTACGGGTCGAAGGACGCGTTGCTCGCGGAGGCGTACGTCGCCATCGTCGAAGGGCTCTCCGACGACTTCTACGCGGGCGAGCGGGCCATCGACGACACCGAACCGGGCTCCCTGGAGCGGTTCCATGTGGTCTGGTCGAACATCATCGGCACCATGGGGAAGCCCGGCTCGCCGTGGCACCTCAGCATGGAGATCACGGTCATGGGCGACAAGCTGCCCGGGGTACGCGATCACCTGGCCAAGGCGCAGCGCGAAGCGGCGCGCGGCATCATCCCGATGCTCATGGGCGGCCGGGAGGAGGAAGTCCAGGAGGAGGACGTCGACACGCTGGGCAAGCTCTATCTGACCCTGATGAACGGGCTCATCGCTCAGTGGACCTTCGACCCGGAGACCGCGACCAGCGCCGACGAACTCACCGAGGGCCTGCGGCGGGTCATCGCGGCGGGGACGTCACCGAAGGCCCCGTAGGAACAGAAGAACCCCTGGGAACGGAAGAACCCCTGGGAACGGAAGAACCCCTGGGAACGGAAGAACCCCTGGAAAGCGTGGCCGTGCCGACGATCCGGCCGTCGCGCATCTCCACGACGCGGTCGCAGAAATGGCGCACGAGCGCCATGTCGTGGCAGATGAACAGGCAGCCCAGGCCGAGGCGTTCCTGGAGCTCGGCCAGCAGGTTGAGTATCCCGGCGCGCAGGGACGGGTCGAGCGCGGAGACCGGCTCGTCGAGGATCAGGAGCTTCGGCTCGCAGGCCAACGCGCGGGCGATACCGGCGCGTTGACACTGACCGCCCGAGAGTTCGTGCGGGCGGCGGTCGCCGTGGGACGGGTCGAGGCCGACTCGTTCCAGCAGTTCGGCCACGCGCTCGGGTCCGGTCGTACGGTCCCAATTCCCCTGCACGCGCAGGGATTCCGCGATCGCGTCGCGGATGCGGTGGCGGGGGCTGAGCGATCCGTACGGGTCCTGGAAGACGGGTTGCATGGCGGACCTGAGCGGTCGCAGCCGTCGTTCGTCCAGAGAAGTCAACTCCTGCCCCTCGAACCACACTTCACCGCTTTCTGGGCGGCGCAGTTGCAGCACCGCCATGGCCGTGGAGGACTTGCCGCAGCCCGAGTGGCCGATGAGGCCGAGCGTCTCGCCGGGGGCTATGTCGAAGGAGACGTGGTCCACGGTGGTGCGGGGGCCGTGGCGGACGACGAGGTCGCGTACGTCCAGAAGAGGGCTGGGGCTCACGCGGACTCCAGGAACAACTCGGCGGGGTGGTCGGGGAGTTCGCGCCAGCGGTGGCACGCGACGGTGCGGCCGTCGTGGGTCTGCGGCTCGGGCCGCTCCGTGCGGCAGCGGGTCGCGTCCGCGAGGGGGCAGCGGGGGGCGAAGGCGCAGCCTGGTGGGAGGTCGGTGGGCGCGGGTGGTGCGCCGGCGATGGCTGGAAGCCGCCTGCGCTCCGCGGGGTTGGCAGTGGATACGCCGCGGGTTCGTTGTGGCTGGTCGCGCAGTTCCCCGCGCCCCTTGCGGGGCGTTCCTACCGGTACCGATGCCAGCAAGCCCGCCGTATACGGAGCCCTGGGCCGCGCGAACACCTCGGCCACCGGTCCTGCTTCCGCCAACCGGCCCGCGTACAACACCAGCATCCGGTCGGCGTGTTCGCGTACCGCCGCGAGATCGTGCGTGACCAGGACCAGGGCGGCGCCCGCGGCTCCGGTCCGGCGGGCCAGCAGATCGAGCACCTGCCTCTGCGTCTCCGGATCCTGCGCGGTGGTCGGCTCGTCGGCGATCACGAGGTCGGGGGAGTGGAGCAACGCCATGGCGATGACGGCCCGTTGGCGCATGCCGCCGGAGAACTCGTGCGGGTAGGCACGGGTCTGGCCCGGTGCGATGCCGACCTCCTCCAGCGCGGCCTCCGCCCTCGCCCGCGCCTCCTTGCGGGAGACACGGTCCACGGACCGTACGGCGGCGGCGAGTTGATCGGCGACGGGGTGCACCGGGGAGAGCGCCGAGAGGGCGTCCTGGGGGACGAGGGCGATGCGGCGGCCCCAGAGTGCGGAGCGTACGGAGCGGGGGGCGCCGACCGTTTCGTACGAGCCCATCCGGACGGTGCCCGTCACCGTCGCCTCCCTTGGCGGCATGCCCAGCAGCGCGCGGGCCGTCAGTGACTTGCCTGCGCCCGACTCGCCCACCACAGCGAGGACTTCACCCTCGTGCACGTCGAAGGAGAGGCCCCGTACGGCTTCGACGGCACCGAAAGCGATGTGCAAGTCCCGGACGGAGAGGAGGACTTCACGGTCTCCGCGGCCTTCGGGAACTTCGGCGACTTCGGAGTTCAACGGGGTGACTCCCTACGTGGGCGGAGGGAGGCGAGGGCGGAGGCGACACGTGCTCGGGTCGTTGAGGCCGAGCGGGCGCCGCCGGTCTCCGCGTACGCCGCGGACGAAACGGCGAGACCTGCCAGCAGGGCCAGCGCCACCGCCGGGGCGAGGGCCGCCCAAGGGGCGCGTTCCACATAGGCGCGGGACTCGTCCAGGAGCAGCCCCCACTCCGGTGCGGGCGGCTGTGCGCCGAGGCCGAGGAAGCCGAGGGAGGCGAGGGCCAGGGCGATGCCGGGGAGGCGCAGGAGCGCGTGGCGGGTGACCGGGGCCGCCACGGAGGGCAGGACGTGGCGGGTGAGGATCCAGAACGGGCTTGCGCCGATGGCCCGTTGGGACAGCAGGAACGTCGAGGCCCGGACCTCTTGCACCAGCGCCGCCGCGTGCGCCGCCAGCGGAGGCCAGGAGATCAGGGCCACGGCCAGCGCCGCCCCTCCGGTGCCGGGACCCGCGGCCGCCGCGACCAGGATGCCGACGATCACCGGCGGCAGTGCGTTCGCGATGTCCGAGGCGCCGGCCGCCAGGCTCGGCAGGAAGCCGAGGGCCAGCGCGAGCAGCAGGCTGACCAGGCAGACCGCGGCCGCCGTGCCGACCGTCGACGCGGCGCCGTGCCCGAGCCGGGCCAGCACGTCACGGCCGAGCCCGTCCGTGCCGAGGGGGAACGCCCAGGACGGCGCTTCGAGGCGGGCGGTGGTGTCCACGGTGTACGGGTCGCGCAGCAGACCCCAGCCGATGCAGGTCAGAAGCGCGATTCCGAGTACCGCGGGAATGGCCGGGTGGGCGCGGACCGGACGGGCCGCGGGGAGCGTCAGTCCCGCGTCCCGCAGGGCGGGGCCCAGTAGTCGGTGTCGTACGACGGCCGCCAGCGCGCCTGTGACGAGGCCCAGCGCGAGCAGTGCGAGGACGGCGCCCTGGAGCAGCGGCAGGTCCTGCGACTTGGCCGCCCCCAGCGCCGTACGCCCGATGCCCGGCACCGCGAACACCGTCTCCACTGCGACCGCCCCGCCCGTCAGCCCGACGGCCACCATCCCGAACTGCGGTACCAGCGGCGGGAGTACGCGCCGCAGGGCCGCCGCCGAGATCCGTACGCCGTTGACTCCCGCGCCGCGCCACAGCTCCACCCACCGCTCCTCGAGGACGGCGGGCAGCGCGTCGGCGACCAGGCGGCCGAGTAGCCCGCCCGCGGGTATGCCGAGCGCGAGAGCCGGCAGCACCATGTACTGCGGTCCCTGCCAGCCCGAGGTCGGCAGCCAGCCCAGCCACACCCCGCAGACCAGCAACGCCACGGTGGCGAGCAGGAATTCGGGCAGTGCGGCGAGCATGGCGGCGAACGCGCCGGCCGACCCCCGGCCGCGTACGAGAACGGGCGCGACCACGGCGCAGGTCACCAGGAACGCGATGCCGAGGGCCGCGCCCATCAGGGCCAGGGAGACCTGGAGCCCGGAGACGACCGACGGCAGGACGTCGGTGCCCGACACCCAGGACGTGCCGAAGTCGCCGTGCGCAAGGCCGGAGGCCCAATCACCCAGCAGGGAAAGGGGACCCTCGTCCAGTCCGAGGTCGGCGCGGATCGCGGCCAGGGCCTCCGGCGTCCCCTCCTGTTCGGCCGAGCGGGCGCGCAGGACGGTGAGCGCGGGGTCGCGGCCGGAGAGCCAGGGGAGCAGTCCGACGGTGGCGAGGACGGCGGCGAGGCAGCCGAGCCGGGTGAGAGCGGTTCGGCTGCCGGGAGTGAACAGGCTTGCTGCGGACGTCACTTGACGTAGGTGGCCGTGGTGATCAGCGTGCGCTCGCGCGGGTCGTGCACGACGTCCACGACACCGGCCGCGTCGCCCTGGATCACGCGCTCGTGGAGCATCGGCACCGCGGCGTCGGTGGCCAGGACCGCGGCCTCCGCCTCGATGACGGCCTTGCGGCGCGCGTCGCCGGCCTTCGTCTCGGAGGCCTTCAGCAGGGCGGCGTCGACCTTCTTGTCGTTCAGCTGGGCGATGTTGAAGGAGCCCTTGGAGCCGAAGTCGCTGTAGAGGTACGCGGCCGGGTCACCGGAGTCGAGGATCGTGGCCCGGGACAGGATGAACGCGTCGAACTCGCCCGCCAGCGCGTCGGATTCGATGTTCGCGTACTCGCGGACGTCCAGCTTCACCTTGAAGCCGGCCTTCTGGAGCTGCTGTTGCAGCGTCTGGGCCACCTCGGGAAGTTCGGCGCGGTCGGTGAACGTACCGATGGTGATGCTCCTGTCGTCCGGGACACCGGCCCTGACGCCGCGCTTGACCGGCGTCCGCAGGTCGGCGGCCCACGGGAGGGCGGGTCCGAGCAGTCCCTTGGCGAGGTCGGCGCGGCCCTCGTACACGCCCTTGACGATCGACTCGGCGTCGATGGCTTCCCGGGCGGCGGCCCTGAGGGAGGCGTCCTTGAAGGGACCGTTCTCGGTGTTCAGGTAGAGGGTGTTGGTGCGCGGCATCGGCACCTCGGTGACCAGGTCCTCGTCGAGCAGTGCGGCCTGCGACACCGGCACCGCCTCGACGACGTCGGCCTCTCCGCTGCGCAGGGCGGCCGCGCGGGCGGTGCCGTCCGGTACGAACTTCGCGTCGATACCGGGGGACTTGGCCTTGCCGCCCCAGTAGCCGTCGTAACGGTCGAGGGTCGCGGACGACGTGCCGTTCACCTTCGTCAGCTCGAAGGGGCCGGTGCCGGCGCCGACCGGACTGACGGTCTTCCCCTCGTACGCCCTCGCCGCGAGGATCGACAGCTGCGGCGAGCTCAGCCGCTGCGGGACCAGCGGGTCCTCGGTGGCGGTGGTGACGACGACCGAGTCGCCGCCCTGGGCCTTCACCGTCAGTTCGACGCCGTCGAGAATGCGCGGCTTGGGTGAGGCGGAGGCGGCCGTGCTGAGCGACCGGACGACGGCCTCGGCGGTGAGCTTCGTACCGTCGTGGAAGGTGACGCCGTCCCGTATCTCGAAGGTCCACGTTCTGCCGTTCTGCTGCCACCTGGTGGCGAGGGCGGGTTCGGCGTCGCCGTCCTCGTCGAGCGTCACCAGCGTCTCGGCGGTCGACCAGCGCGACAGCTTGAACGCGTCGTCGGACAGCGGCGAGAGGCCGGAGCGCGGCGGGAGCATCATCGCGACGCGTACGCGCTTGCCGTCGCCGTCGGCCGCGGAGTCGTCCGAGGCGGATTCCGAGAAGCAGCCGGTGAGCAGCAGGGTGGAGGCCGCGGTGACCGCGGAGAGGGGGAGAAGGCGGGCGGGCAGGCGCACGGAGCACTCCGGGTAAAGGGGTGGTCAATGGGATGTGCGCCGACCGTAGCATGATGACAATCGTTTTCAGTAGTGGCGTCCGGATTTCGACCTCGACGGTCCCGATGGCGACGCCGACGACGCAGAGGTGGTCGGCGGGACAGGGGCGAACTCGGGTGTTCCGTCGAGAGCGAAGGCTGCTGTCTGTGTGTCAGCCTCGGGCGTAAGGGGACCGATTGCTGGGCGGAGGCGGCATGGGCGTGGTGATCGTGCACGAGACGCACTCGATCACGACGGACAACGAGTCGGGGCATGCGACGGGTTGGTTGCCGGGGGTCCACGAGATCGTTGGGGCGGCCCTTCTTCGTCTATCCCCAGATGTGCGCGTACATCGCTTCGTACCGCGTGTACATCAGACCCAGTTCTCGCGGCTTGTTCCGTACGTCCAGGAACTCGAGGACGAGGGAGAACAAGTGTTCCACGACCTGTTGGTGCTGCTCCGGGAACAGGTGGGCCGGGTCCTTCCAGCCGTTGAGGTGCATGTCGGGGAACAGGTCCAGGAGGACGAGCTTGTGCCAGTAGAAGCTGCTGCACTCGCCCCTGCGGACGACCAGCCACTCCGTGAAGCCGCGCAGCAGCCCGCCCGACCTGCCGACGTCGATCCCCGTGAGGAACATGGCCGTCGGATAGTAGGTGCCGTTCAGGCCATATCCCTCGGGATGTTCACCAATCTTCTCGATAAGTTGCTTGTCGTTCACTCGTCCCCCCAGAACCCGAAGTCGATGATGTTGTGCCTGGTCCACTGGGCCTTGTACTCGGCGATGGTGTCGCCGGCCCGTCCGGTCCAGGCGTCGCGGGACCCAGACCCCTCACAGCCGATGCGCCTTCAGCGTCATGTGCAGGAGCAGCCGGTCCTCGCCGTCGTCCAGGTCCAGGCCGGTGAGTTGTTCGACGCGGGACAGGCGGTAGTAGAGGGTCTGGCGGTGGATGCCCAGTTCTGCCGCCGTGCGGCCCGCCTGGCCCGCGCAGTCGAGGAAGACCTCGGCGGTGCGGGCCAGTTCGCGGTGGGCGGAGGACAGGAGGGGGCGGACGGCGGGGTCGTGGGCGGCGTCCGGTGGGAGTGTCGTCAGGAGGCGGAACGGGCCGATGGACGCCCAGTGGGCTACCGGGCCCAGGCGCGGTTCCGCCAGCGCGGCGCGTGCGGCGGCCGAGGCCTCCTGCCAGGCGGTGCCCAGGTCGGCGAGGCCGGTGCGAGGGCCGGCGACTCCGGCGGCGGGGGAAGGGGAGGGGGTGGCGGAACGGGCGAGGGAAGGGGAAGCGGAAGGGGGCGAGGCTGGTCCTTGCATTCCATGAACGCTCTCCACTCCCTCTACTCCCGCTACTCCCTGAACGCCCTCCGCTTCCTTCAGGAGGCGCGACGCCCCCGTTGTCGCGGGTGTCAGGACCTCCGGTGAGCGCAGGCGGACCAGCAGCGCCAGGCTCTGGCCCGTGGTGCCCCACGGGACCGTGCACAGTGCGGTCGCGCCCGGGATCGTGCGGACCGAAGGGGCGTCGTCGGGGTCGGCGGAAGGCCACGGGGCGACGCAGACCAGCGTGTGCGGACCGTCCCCGCGTACGCCGAGGGCCGTGCGGAGTTCCGCCACCGCCATGTCCCGCTGCCAGCCGCGCTCGGCGGTCAGGACGGCGCGCAGTTCGCGGGTGAGGTCGGCGCCCGCCTGGGCCTCGTCCGCGAGGAGGGCGCCGATGCGCGTGGTCACCGCCATGGCCGCGGCCAGCTGCCGCTCGGTGGGACCGGGGGTGTAGTCGAGCAGCCATACATAACCGAGGACGACACCCCGATGGCGTACCGGCAGGCACACCCGGCCCCGATGGACACCGGCCTCCGGCGTCGGCGGGATACGGACCGGGCCCGTGGCGCGGGCGATGCCGAAGCCCTCGAACCAGGTGCGGACCGCGGCGGTGGAGCGGCGCGTGAGGATCGAGCGGGTCCGGACCGGGTCGAGGGCGGACTCGTCGATCTCGCTGTCGCTGTCGTACGCGCCGAAGGCGATCAGCTCGAAGTCGCGGTTCTCCAGCGTCGCGGGGGCGCCGAGGAGTTCCGAGATCTCGTCGACCAGTTCCTGGTAGTCGCGTCCCTGGTAGTCGCTTTTCGCCTGCGTCACGCGGCTATTCTCCCGTATTTTTCCCGTCCTTCATACAGATGTCTGAGATCCAGGGCACGGATGCGTGACAGCTGTCGATGGCAGACGATCAGAGGGATCCTTAGGTTTCACGGTGGTACTCCGTGCCGTACCCGAATGGTTCGAGCTGTTCACGCTGTTCGGTTACGGCCCTCACCCTGGTCCTTGTTCTGGAGGTGCCCCGTGCTGGGTCCCGTGATTCTCGCCGCGTCGCGCAGCGACAGGATGCGCCGCCTGGTCTCGGCGGCTCCGGTGACCAAGCCGGTCGTCGACCGCTTCATCCCCGGAGAGACGGTCGACGAGGTCGTACCGATCATCAAGGACCTCACCGGCCAGGGCCTCGAGGTGACCCTGGACGTGGTCGGCGAGGACATCACCACACCCGAGCAGGCCGCCGCCGGTCGTGACGCGTACCTGGAGCTGATCGACCGCCTGGAGGGCCTCGGCCTGGGCGAGCGGGCCGAGATGTCGGTCAAGCTGTCGATGTTCGGTCAATCCCTCCCGTCGCCCACCACCATCCTCGACCGAGGGCCCTCCGGGCCCACCCCCTCTGGTTCTTGCGGCGGGCACGAACTCGCCCTCGCCAACGTCCGCCAGGTCGTCGAGGCCGCCGCCCGCATCGGCACCACGGTCACCCTGGACGCCGAGGACCACACCACCCTCGACTCGATGTTCGCCATCCACGAGGAGCTGCGGAAGGACTTCCCGCAGACGGGCTGTGTGATCCAGGCCTACCTGTTCCGCACCGAGAAGGACGCCCGCCGCCTCGCCGCCGCCGGCAGCCGCGTACGTATCGTGAAAGGGGCGTACAAGGAGCCCGCGTCGGTCGCCTACCAGGACAAGGCCGAGACCGACAAGGCGTACGTCCGCATCCTGAAGATCCTGATGGAGGGCGAGGGCTATCCGATGATCGGGTCCCACGACCCGCGGATCATCGCCATCACCCAGGAGCTCGCCCGCCGGGCCGGTCGCAAACTGAACGAGTACGAGTTCCAGATGCTGTACGGCATCCGCGGCGACGAACACCTCCGGCTCGCCGCCGAGGGCCACCGCATGCGCGTCTATACCGCGTACGGCACGGACTGGTACGGCTATTTCATGCGCCGCCTCGCGGAGAAGCCGGCCAACCTCCTCTTCTTCGCCCGCTCGATCCTCACCAAGGGCTGAGACCAAGGGCTTGAGCCCCGAACCACCCGCTCATAAAGGAGTTACGGAAAACATGGACGCTGTAACCCAGGTCCCCACCCCCGTCAACGAGCCGGTGCACGGCTACGCCCCCGGCTCTCCCGAGCGCGCCCGCCTCGAAGCCGAGCTCAGTGAGCTGGCCGAGAACCCCATCGACCTGCCGTGCACCATCGGCGGCGAGAAGCGGATGGGCGGCGGCGACCGCTTCGACGTCGTGCAGCCGCACAACCACAAGGCCCGCCTCGGCACGTACGCGAACGCCACGCAGCAGGACGCCCAGGACGCGATCGACGCGGCCATCGCCGCCGCGCCCGCCTGGCGTGCGATGTCGTTCGACGACCGTGCCGCGATCATCCTGCGCGCCGCCGAGCTGCTGTCCGGTCCGTGGCGCGAGACCCTCGCCGCCTCGACCATGCTCGGCCAGTCGAAGACCGCCCAGCAGGCCGAGATCGACTGTCCCTGCGAGCTGATCGACTTCTGGCGCTTCAACGTCAAGTACGCCCGTGACCTGCTCGCCGAGCAGCCGCCGGCCAACTCGCCGGGCGTCTGGAACCGCCTCGACCACCGCCCGCTGGAGGGCTTCGTCTACGCGATCACGCCGTTCAACTTCTCGGCGATCGCCGGCAACCTGCCGACCGCGCCCGCGCTGATGGGCAACGTCGTCGTCTGGAAGCCGTCGCCGACGCAGACCCACGCCGCCGTGCTGCTGATGCGGCTGCTGGAGGAGGCCGGTCTCCCGAAGGGCGTCATCAACCTCCTCACCGGTGACGGCATCGAGGTGTCCAAGGTCGCCCTGGAGCACCGCGATCTCGCGGGCATCCACTTCACCGGCTCGACGAAGACCTTCCAGTACCTGTGGAAGGCGGTCGGCAACAACATCGAGAAGTACCGCTCGTACCCGCGCATCGTCGGCGAGACCGGCGGCAAGGACTTCGTCGTCGCGCACCCGAGCGCCGACCGCGCGGTCCTGAAGACGGCCCTCACCCGCGGTTCCTTCGAGTACCAGGGCCAGAAGTGCTCGGCCACCTCGCGTGCGTACATCCCGGCCTCCATCTGGAACTCCGGTTTCAAGGAGGAGTTCGCGGCCGAGGTCGACGGCATCACGATGGGCGACGTCACCGACCTGTCGAACTTCATCGGCGCCGTCATCGACGAGCGGGCCTTCGCCAAGAACAAGGCGGCGATCGACCGCGCCAAGTCCGACCCGTCCTGCACGATCGTCGCGGGCGGCTCGTACGACGACTCGGTCGGCTACTTCGTCCGTCCGACCGTCGTCGAGTGCTCCGACCCGGTCAACGAGGTGTTCACCACCGAGTACTTCGGCCCGTTCCTCGCCGTGCACGTCTACGACGACGAGAAGTACGACGACATGCTGACCCAGATGGAGTCGGCCACCGACTACGCCCTCACCGGCTCGGTCATCTCGGCCGACCGCGCCGCCGCCGCTCACACGATGGAGAAGCTCCGCTACGCCGCGGGCAACTTCTACATCAACGACAAGTCCACCGGCGCCGTCGTCGGCCAGCAGCCCTTCGGCGGCGGCCGCGCGTCGGGCACGAACGACAAGGCGGGCGCCCCCCAGAACCTCCAGCGCTGGACCCTGACCCGCGCCATCAAGGAGACCCTGGTCGCGCCGACCGACTACACGTACCCGCACATGGGCTGACATTCGACGGTCGATAGCCAACAGCCGCCCCCGCTCCGGGACTTCGGAGCGGAGGCGGCCCCTTTCTCAAGGCCTTCAGCCGCGAGGCGCCAGGAGGCTCAGCGGTCGCAGCTCGTGCGGCCCTCGTGCCAGCGGCAGGCGAGTGCCGCGAAGCCGCCGTCCGCCACGACCGGGACGGTGAGCGCCTCGCCGCCGCGGACGACGTGCGGCTCGCGGACCAGCCCCGACGGGCCGTCGGTCACGGTCTCCACGAGCCACTTGCCCGCACCGAGGCGTATGGGTACGTCCACGGCTTGGGCCGCGCCCGCGAACGTACCGCCGATGAACCAGCGGCCGTCGGGCGCCTGGCGGGCCAGCACCGCGGAGCGGCCCGGGTCGCCGGTGAGCAGGCGGGTCTCCTCCCAGCCGGTCGGCAGTTGCTCCAGGAAGCGGCGGGCCTCCGGGCGGGCGTCGTACGACTCCGGAGTGCCGGCCAGGTTCTGGATGCCGGACTCGTAAAGGACGGCAAGGCCCAACTCACCCGCGTCGGAGCCGACGTTGGGCCGGAACGGGCGGTGGAAGGCGCCCGGCGTGAAGTCCATGGAGCCGATGACGTTTCGGGTGAAGGGGATCGCGGCCAGCTGCTCGGGGGTGTTGTTGCGCTTCTCCTCGCCGCCGACGCCCTCCAGCGTCATGACCTGGGGCCAGGTGCGCTGGATGCCCTTGGGGATCGTGGAGCCGTGGAAGTTGACCATCAGGTGGTGCTTGGCGGTGGACTCCAGGACGTCGTCGTACCAGCGCATCCGCTCCTGGGACTCCGAGTCCATGAAGTCGATCTTCACGCCCTTGACGCCCCAGCGCTCCAGCGTGGACAGCCACTTCTCCCGTTCGACGGGGTCGGTGAGGAGGGTGTAGTGGAGCCAGACGTGGATGCCAACGCCGCGCTCCTTGCCGTAGCGCACCAGCTCCGGCATCCAGCTGTTCGTCTGCCAGTCGGGGTCGATGACCTCCCACTCGCCGGGCTTGAAGTACCAGCCGGCGTCGACGACTTCGTAAGGCCAGTCCCGCTCGGCCGCGTAGTCGACGTACTTCTTCTGTGCCTCCAGGCTCTGCCCGGCCTCCTTGCCGCCCGCGAGCCAGGTCCACAGGGCCGCGCCCGGCTTGATCCAAGAGGTGTCGCGGACGCGGGACTTGGGAGCGAGGTCGTCGGTGAACGTCGACTCGGTGACGGTCGCCAGATCGCCGGTGATCACCGCGCGCCAGGGGGTGGTGAGCGGGCCGTCCGTCTGGACCGGCTCGTCGTTCCACAGACTCACGCCGTACGTCGAGGAGTTGGCGGTGTGGGTGAGGTGGGCCCCGGAGTAGCCGCCGTTCAGGTCCGACTCGGCGATCAGGGCGTAGCCGCCGTCGGTCTTGAAGAGGGACTGCATCATGTACGCGCCCGCCGGGGCCGCGGCCGCCGACTGGTAGCGGGTGAAGGGGAGCTCGTTGTCCGCGCGGTAGCGGCCGAGCACGGCCTCGGCGGTGGTCGGGAGCGTGAAGGCGGAGGCTTCTCGCAGGACGTCACCGTGGTCTTCGGGCAGGACGTAGCGGTAGGCGACGCCGTCCGGGGCGACTCGGGTCAGCAGGTCCAGGCGGTCGCCGTCCGCCGTGCGGAAGCGGAAGCGGGACTCGGTCATCCGGACAACTCGCTTGTGGGACTTGCCGGTTGGGACTGTGTACTGCTCCGTGATCACGCGGTCGGAGCGGCCGGTCAGGGTCAAGTCCTTGGAGAAATCGGCCTGTTCGGTGACAAGGCCGAGGGGGGACGGCTCCATGACCGTGCGGCCGTCGCGTCTCACGGCGAGGGCGGGGTGGCCGTCGGCCGGGTCGAGGCTCACCACGGCCGTCGGGGAGCCGTGCGGACCGCGTACCTCCCAGGAGGCCGGGCCCGCGCCGGGCTCGGCGCGGGCCGGGAGGGCTGCCACGGCTGTGGCGAGGAGTGCGGAGCAGAGCGTCAACGCGGTGGTTCTGGCCCGGAGTTGGACCGCCATGTAGAACCCCTCCTAGTCGCATTCATCCGATGACTGTGAGCGTGGAGGGGCTATTGAGGCCTGTCAAGGAATCTGACAGCATCAGACATCGGATTGCTGATGAGTCGTTCAGTAGGCTGCACGCGAGGCGGGAGCCGTCAGGGGAGAGCGGGGTGGTTCACTCCGGGAGCGTGAGGACGATCTTGCCCTTGGTGTGCCCGGCCTCCCCGAGCTCATGGGCCTTGGCCGCCTCCGTGAGCGGCAGCACCGCGTCCACATGGATGCGTACCCGGTCGTTCGCCAGGAGGGAGGCGATCTTCTCCAGGCGGGCGCCGGACGGTTCCGCCCGCACGACCGCGAAGCGCATCCCGCGGGCCTCGACGTCCTCCGGGGAGAGGCCGAGGTCGCCGGGTATCGCGGCGATCAACAGGCCTCCGGGGCGCAGGGTGTTGAGGGTACGCGGGCCGTAGTCGCCGCCGATGAGGTCGAGGGCGACGTCCATGTCGCGTACGGCCGCGGCGAAGTCCGTGACCGTGTAGTCGACGGCCTCGTCCGCACCGAGGTTGTAGAGGAAGCCGTGCTTGTCGGCGCGGGCCGTGCCGATGACGTACGCGCCCTCCGCCTTGGCGATCTGCACCGCCGCGTGACCGACGCCGCCCGCCGCCGCGTGCACCAGGACGCGTTTGCCCGGGGCGACTTGGGCGATGTCGATGAGGGCCTGCCAGGCGGTGAGGGTGGCCGTGGGCGCGGCGGCCGCGTGGACGTGGTCCAGGGTCGTGGGCTTGGCCGCGAAGTGGTCGGCTGGGGCCGTGACGTGCTCGGCGTAGCCGCCGGCGGGAATCTTGCCGAAGACCTCGTCGCCGGGGCGGAACGGGGTGACGCCCTCGCCGGTCGCCTCGATAACGCCGGAGACGTCGCGGCCCAGCGTGAACGGCGGGTCTCCGTATATCGGCGCCGTACCCGAACGCACCAGCCAGTCAACCGGGTTGACGCCCACCGCGCGCACCCGCAGCAGGATCTCGCCCGGAGCGGGAACGGGCCGCTCCCGCTCCTCGATCACGAGGACGTCAGGTCCGCCGAAACGATGCTGGGTCATCACACGCGTACGAGGGTGTGCGGTGGTCATCGGGTCTCCCTCCCGAGGCCGGAATCGCGGACCGCTGCGTCCCCCATCGTGCTCCCGCGACCGGGTTTGCGCACCGGGCCGCACCGCGAACAATCGGGCGACGACCGCCCCGGCCGGGGCTGCGGACCGCGGCGAGGTCCTGTGGTGATCTCCGCGCGTTGATCAGGAACCAAGACCAACCAGGATCGGTGTATTCGCAGGTCAGAGTGGTGTGACCCAATCCACCGTCTCAAATAGTAGGAAGTCCGAGTAATTGTGGAGACAGATGCTCGGTCCTCGCCTAGTTTTGTAAGAGCCGAACGTCTCGCTCGATCAAGCGAATGGCGGTCGTGAGCCGGAGCCCTCGGCAGGCAACCCCTGCGGCACCGCTCCCCGCCCCACCCGGCGTCTCGCAACCCGTCCGCACTCCCTGATGTCATAAGGAGTCGATTCCCCATGGCCGAGACGACCGTCCGCCGAGTCCGTCACGTCTCCCGTACGAGCGAGTCCGACCGCAAGAACGCCGCCGCAGCGCTCCAGCGCGCCCTGGACCGCAGGGACAACGGCGGCGCGACGGGCCACTGAGGCCCGCCCGCAGCACAGCTCAGCCACACCTCAGCTCAACCACAAGCCGGGAGCCGCGCCCGCACGGGGTGCGGTGCGGGGTTCACGCCCCGCGCCGCACCTCGAAGTGGTCGATGCGCTCTCCGCTCTCCGCGAGCGCCGACACCTTGAGCCGGGGAGCCGTACCCGCCTCCGCCTCCACTGAGAGGAAGGAGAAGCCGGTGTACCGCACGCGCGACCATTCCACGGTGTCCGGGTTCTGCTCCCTCGATTCCGTCCAGTGCGAGGTCTCAACGGACTCGCGGTCGGCGACGTGCCCCTCGTAGCTGTCCTTCACGTCCGTCGGAAAGCCGTACAGATCCTTGCCGCCCCCGCCCGCCGTGACGTACACGATCCCGTCCCGCGTCGGGTCCGTCGAGCCGCCGACCGGCAGCCGCCGGCCCACCGCTCCGTTCCTGATGGCGTCGGTCCGCTCGTACACGTGGTTGTGCCCGTTGATCACCAGATCGACCTGGTGCTTGGCGAACAGCGGCACCCACGCGGCGCGCACCCCGCCGTCCGAGGCGTGGCGGGACGTCGAGTACGCGCAGTGGTGGAAGAAGACCACGACGAAGTCCACGGACTTCGACGACCGCAGCTCGGCCAGCTTCCGGTCCAGCCATGTCGTCTGCTTACCGTCCGTGTAGCCGAGGTTCGCGGGGATCTCGTACGACACGTCGTTCGCGTCCAGCGCCACGACGCCGACGTTGCCGTACGTGAAGGAGTAGACGCCCGGCGCGGTCCGCGGGTCGAAGCCGTTGTCCGGGAGGGACCAGCGGGCCAGTTGGCCGCCGTAGCCGTCGGGCGAGTACCAGGCCTCCATGTCGTGGTTCCCGGTAGTCACCATCCACGGCACGGACTTCGCCACCGACTCGTTCTGCGCGAGGAAGAGGTCCCAGTACCCGGGGTCGTACGCGTCCGACTTCGTGCCGTGGCCGGTCGAGTCCGCGTAGCAGATGTCGCCCGCGTGGAGGTGGAAGGCGGGGTCCTGGCGGAGCAGCGCGTGGTCGTTGGTGAGCGCGGCCTTGCTGACGCCCTGGTCGCCGAACGCGGTGAACACGAACTTCTCCGGGCTCGCCGGTGCCGTGCGGAGGGAACCGATGGTGGACCTGTGCCGCGGCGAGGCCGGGTCGAAGCCGTCGTGGCCCACGCCGTAGTAGTACGTCGTGCCGGGCCGCAGGCCGTCCAGGGCGGCGTGCAGGTAGTACTGCTCGAACGCCGGCCGCACGCCTTGGAGCCCCGGCGTGTGCAGGGCGCGGACCTCGGCCTCGATCTTCCGGTTCAGGTCGTCGGGCCGCTGCCCCACCCGCACGTACGGCTTCTTGACGGCGAACGGCACCTGCCACGAGATCCGCATCTGCGTCTTCGGGTCCGCACCGAAGGCGAGGTGACGGCCGAAGGGGGCGGCGGCGGAGCCGGGCACCTGCCCGCTGGCTGTGGCGGACTTGGGCGCGGCCGACCGGCTGGGGCTCGCCGTGCCCGTGCCCGTACCCGAGCCGGAGCATCCGGTCAGCAGCCCGCCGGCCACCGCGCCCGCCGTCATCAGCGTGCGGCGGCGGGTGAGCTTCGTCCGCAGATACTCGTGCTGCTCCGCCATGCTCATACGGCGAGCGATCTGCGGCGGGATGCCGACGTCGGGAGTGTCCATGCTCGAGAACTTCCCAGCGTGCCCCAACAACCGCCATACATAAGGGTGAACGGAAGCCGACAGGTTGGTGCCTCGTCCGTATCCCGGACACCGCATGTCATCCCGTGGGACGAGAGGTAGGGTGCCGGTATGTCTCGCAGCCTCAATCTCGCAGTGATCCCCGGTGACGGTATCGGCCAGGAGGTCGTGGCCCAGGGTCTGAAGGTCCTCTCCGCCGTCCTTCCGCAGGATGTGAAGCTGGAGACCAAGGAGTTCGACTTCGGTGCCAAGCGTTACCACGCGACCGGTGAGACCCTCACCGAAGCCGACCTGGACGCGCTGAAGAAGCACGACGCCATCCTGCTCGGCGCGATCGGCGACCCCTCGGTCCCGTCCGGCGTCCTGGAGCGCGGCTTCCTGCTGAAGCTCCGCTTCGCCTTCGACCACCACGTCAACCTGCGTCCGTCGAAGCTTCTCCCCGGCGTCGCCACCCCGCTCGCGGGCCAGCCGGAGATCGACTTCGTCGTGGTCCGCGAAGGCACCGAGGGCCCGTACACCGGCAACGGCGGCACGATCCGCAAGGGCACCCCGCACGAGGTCGCCACCGAGGTCTCCGTGAACACGGCCTTCGGTGTCGAGCGCGTCGTCCGGGACGCCTTCGCCCGCGCCCAGGCCCGCCCCCGCAAGAAGCTCACGCTGGTCCACAAGAACAACGTGCTGACCTTCGCGGGCCACCTGTGGACGAACATCTTCAACAAGGTGGCCGAGGAGTTCCCCGAGGTCACCACGGACTACATCCACGTGGACGCCGCGACGATCTACCTCGTCACGGACCCCGCCCGCTTCGACGTGATCGTCACCGACAACCTCTTCGGCGACATCATCACCGACCTCGCCGCGGCCGTCTCCGGCGGCATCGGCGTCGCCGCCTCCGGCAACATCAACCCGAGTGGCGAGTTCCCGTCGATGTTCGAGCCCGTGCACGGCTCGGCGCCCGACATCGCGGGCCAGGGCAAGGCCGACCCCAGCGCCACCGTCCTGTCCGTCGCCCTCCTGCTGCGTCACCTCGGCTACGAGGCCGAGGCCGCCCGCATCGAGGACGCCGTCTCCGTCGACCTCGCGGAGCGCGGCACCACGACCCGTACGACCACCGAGATCGGCGACGCGCTCGCCGTACGAGTAGCCGGCTGACCCGCCGCGCTCTCACAAGCCGCCGGGTCGCATCCGCACCCGGCGGCTTTTCCTATGCCTTGCCGGGTGTCACCATCATCCTCTGGGCCGCATTCACGCCATTTTCCAGCCATGGCTCCGCGCTTGCGATAATCGAACGTGGAGCCGCGGATTGAGGGAATGCTCGGACGTCCTAACACTGGCCACTGGCAGTACGGGCGTGAGCGCGGCCCGTCACACACAACCGGTGAAGGACACCACTCATGACGACGCCCACGATCGAGCTCAAGCCCTCGTCCGCCCCGCTGTCCGATGCGGAGCGCGAGGCGATCCTGGCCAATCCCGGATTCGGCCGACACTTCACCGACCACATGGTGACGATCAAGTGGACCGAGGGCCGCGGCTGGCACGACGGCCAGCTCGTCCCGTACGGTCCGCTCTCCCTCGACCCGGCGACCAGCGTCCTGCACTACGCGCAGGAGATCTTCGAGGGCCTGAAGGCCTACCGCCAGCCCGACGGCTCGGTCGCCACGTTCCGGCCCGACGCCAACGCCCGCCGCTTCCAGTCCTCCTCGCGTCGGCTGGCCATGCCGGAGCTGCCCGTCGAGACGTTCCTGGAGGCGTGCGACGCGCTGGTCGAGCAGGACAAGGCGTGGGTGCCGGCGCACGGCGGCGAGGAGTCGCTCTACCTGCGTCCGTTCATGTTCGCGACCGAGGTCGGGCTCGGCGTGCGGCCCGCGAACGAGTACCTCTTCCTGGTCATCGCCTCTCCCGCCGGCGCCTACTTCCCGGGCGGCGTGAAGCCCGTCTCGATCTGGCTCTCCGAGGACCGCGTGCGCGCAGTCCCCGGCGGCATGGGCGACGCCAAGACCGGCGGCAACTACGCCGCGTCCCTGCTCGCCCAGGCCGAGGCCGCCGCGAAGGGCTGCGACCAGGTCTGCTACCTCGACGCCGTCGAGCACAAGTGGGTCGAGGAACTGGGCGGCATGAACCTGTACTTCGTGTACGGGGACAAGATCGTCACCCCCGTCCTCACCGGCTCCATCCTGGAGGGCGTCACCCGCGACTCGCTCCTCTCGGTCGCCCGTGACCTCGGCTACCAGGCCGAGGAAGCCCGCGTCTCCATCGACCAGTGGCAGCGCGACGCCGACAACGGCACCCTGACGGAGGTCTTCGCCTGCGGCACGGCGGCGGTCATCACGCCCGTCGGCACGGTCAAGCGCGCCGCCGCCGAGTGGAAGCAGTCGGGCGGCGAGCCCGGCGAGGTCACGGTGAAGCTGCGTCAGGCGCTGCTCGACATCCAGCGCGGGGTGAGCAAGGACCAGCACGGCTGGATGCACAACCTGGGCTGAACCGGGGTGCGTCCGCCCGGCCGGCGGAGGGATTCGCCAGGCTGAGTCCCTCCTTGTTGATGAAGAAGCCCGCCCCGGGACCGGGGCGGGCTTCGCCGTGGCATGGCCGGACTCCGATCGGCGGGGGCGTGAGAGGCGCCAGGAACTGCCGATGACCGCCACCGCCCAACCTCCCCACCCCGCCGACCTGTTCGTCGACGAGAACACCCCGCCTGGCCACGAGACGCCGCTCGCGGACGCCCTCACCTCGATGGGCTTCACGGTCCGGGCCAGAGCCGTGCCGACCCGGCGTCCCATCGAGCAGCTGGCCTGGATCATGCTGATCGCCCTCCCGCTGCAGGCCTTTGCCGGCGCGCTCGGGAGCAAGGCGGCGGAGGACACCCATCGGCTTCTGCGCAACGCGGTCGCCAAGGTGGCTCGGCGCGATTCCGGAACACCCGGTCCGTCGGCCGACCGCGTCGGGACCGTGGTCCTCCAGGACCCCGCCACCGGGCTTCAGGTCATCCTCGGCCCCCACCTCGACGAGGCGGCGTACCGCAGGCTCCGTGCCCTCGACCTCTCGCAGTACACCGACGGCCCCGTCCGGTACGACCCTGCCGAGGGCCGCCGGCTTTCCGACGTCGACGAGGCACTGGCACGCCCTGACGCCTGAACACCCGTCCAGGTTGTACGCAATGCGGCTGATTGACCCCCTTCCTCTGGTGCGTTTGCATTCTCCTGAGCCCTCGGCGCGGGGCCGGGGGAGCAGCGTCCTACAGGGGAAAACGGGGGAGTACATGACCAGAGCCAAGCGTGCGACGTCCGTCGCCGCGCTCGTCATCAGCACGCTCGCACTGACGGCGACCGCCACGGCGACGGCGGCACCGGCACCGCTCGTCGAGCGAGTCACCGTGTCGGCCACCGGTGAGCAGGGGACGAGCAACTCGTCCGCGCCGTATCTGAGTGCCAACGGCCGCTACGCCGCGTTCGGATCCGATGCGCCGAACCTGGTGCCGGGCGACACGAACGACGCCGAGGACGCGTTCGTGCGCGACCTGCGCACCGGTCGGCTGGAACGCGTCAGCGTCGCGACGGACGGCACCCAGGCCGACCGGGGGACCAAGCCCGCGGCGATCAGTGCCAACGGCCGGTACGTGGTCCTCGTCTCGACGTCCACGAACCTCGCCGACTGGACCGAGCCGTCGGTGTCCTGGGCCCAGGACGTGTACGTCCACGACCGCACCACGGGCCGTACGGAACTCGTCAGCAGGACGCCCAACGGCGTGTCCTCCTACGCGCACGGAGCCGCGGCGATCTCCGACGACGGACGCCATGTGGCCTTCACCGCCCGGCCCAGCCAGATGGAGACCGGCGACCCGCTCATCCATCCCGCCGTCTATGTCACCGACCGCCGCACCGGCACGACCGAGCGGATCACCAACCGGGCTCACCCGGGCCGGGGTTCGTACCACCTCGACATGAGCGCCGACGGCCGCTACGTCGCGTACACCCAGAACGACGTGCGGGGCGGGGCGGGTCTGCTGATGGTGCACGACCGCCGCACCGGCACCGAGGAGCAGGCCAACGTCACCCCGGACGGTTCCCCGGCCGCGCGGCTCGCCCTCGACCCGTCGCTCTCGGCGGACGGCCGGACCATCGCCTTCGACTACACGGGTGACGACCTGGTGGCCGACGGCGCCGCGAACACGCACGCCTACGTGCGCGACCTGAGGACGGGCACGACCCGGGGTGTCGTCCATGACGGCGCCGGCGGCCCGGGGCTCTTCGGGTCCCGGCTCAGCGACGACGGCCGGTACGTCGCCTACACGTTCGTGGCACCGCTGGGAGAGGAGAACGCGTACGTACGGGATCTGCGCACCGGCACGTCCCGGCTCGCCAGCGAGTCCGTCACGGGTGGCCCCGTCACGGACGGCAGCGTCTACGTCACGTCGTTCGGCGGCGGTGGCCGGCTCCTCGGCCTCGGGAGCGGCTCCGCGCAACTGGTCCCGGGCGACACGAACGGGGTAACCGACGGCTTCGTGCGCCGACTGCGCTGAGTGATCCACCGTTCGCATACTGAGACGAACGTGAGCACGGGGCCAGTGCTGTGCCAGACTTCCCCCGTGCTCTCGTTCGCCATGATTATTGGCAGCAGGCGCGCCGGTCCGCAGTGACCGTTCCGTACGACCACGTACAGAGCGGCCACCCTCGCCCTGACCCGCGCGCAGACCTCTCGCACCCGCGAGAGGTTTTTCTGTTTCCTGGCCCACCTTCAGCCAGGACCGGAGCGCGAGGGACCATGAGGGCGGTGGAACCGGTCATTCCGGTAGACCGAACCCGAAACAGGAGCCACAAGAGATGACAGACGTAACCGACGAGCAGCGCGACTCCTCCCGTCGCGGCCCTTCCCGAGTCGACGACGACTTCCACGTCTTCGACACGACGCTGCGCGACGGTGCGCAGCGTGAGGGCATCAACCTCACCGTCGCGGACAAGCTGACCATCGCACGGCACCTGGACGACTTCGGCGTGGGCTTCATCGAGGGCGGTTGGCCGGGGGCCAACCCGCGCGACACCGAGTTCTTCGCCCGCGCCCGGCAGGAGATCGACTTCAAGCACGCCGAACTCGTCGCCTTCGGGGCCACGCGCAGGGCGGGCGGGAAGGCGAGCGAGGACCCGCAGGTGAAGGCGCTCGTCGACTCCGGCGCTCCCGTGGTCACCCTCGTCGCCAAGTCCCACGACCGCCATGTCGAACTGGCACTGCGGACGACCCTCGACGAGAACCTGGAGATGGTCCGCGACACCGTCTCCCACCTCCGCGCCCAGGGCCGCCGCGTCTTCGTCGACTGCGAGCACTTCTTCGACGGCTACCGTGCGAACCCCGAGTACGCGAAGGCGGTCGTCCGGGCCGCCTCGGAGGCCGGCGCCGACGTGGTCGTCCTCTGCGACACCAACGGCGGCATGCTGCCCGCCCAGGTCCAGGCCGTCGTCGCCACCGTCCTCGCCGACACCGGCGCGCGCCTCGGCATCCACGCCCAGGACGACACGGGCTGCGCCGTCGCCAACACCCTCGCCGCCGTGGACGCGGGCGCGACCCACGTCCAGTGCACGGCGAACGGGTACGGCGAGCGCGTCGGCAACTCCAACCTGTTCCCGGTCGTCGCCGCCCTGGAGCTCAAGTACGGCAAGAAGGTCCTCCCCGAGGGCGCGCTGTCCGAGATGACCCGCATCTCGCACGCGATCGCCGAGGTCGTCAACCTGACCCCGTCCACGCATCAGCCGTACGTGGGTGTCTCGGCCTTCGCCCACAAGGCGGGCCTGCACGCCTCGGCCATCAAGGTCGACCCGGACCTGTACCAGCACATCGACCCCGAGCTCGTCGGGAACACCATGCGCATGCTCGTCTCCGACATGGCGGGCCGCGCCTCCATCGAGCTCAAGGGCAAGGAGCTCGGTGTCGACATCAGCGGCGACCGCGAGCTGGTCGGCCGGGTCGTCGGCCGGGTCAAGGAGCGCGAGCTCCAGGGCTACACGTACGAGGCGGCCGACGCGTCCTTCGAGCTGCTCCTGCGGGAGGAGGCCGAGGGCAAGGCCCGCAGGTACTTCCAGGTCGAGTCCTGGCGGGCGATCGTGGAGGACCGTCCGGACGGCACGCACGCCAACGAAGCGACCGTGAAGCTCTTCGCCAAGGGCGAGCGCATCGTCGCCACGGCGGAGGGCAACGGGCCGGTCAACGCGCTCGACCGGGCGCTCCGTGTCGCTCTGGAGAAGATCTACCCCCAGCTCGCCGCGCTGGAGCTGGTGGACTACAAGGTCCGCATCCTGGAGGGCAAGCACGGCACGCAGTCAACGACGCGCGTCCTGATCTCGACGTCCGACGGTGCGGGTGAGTGGTCCACGGTGGGCGTCGCCGAGAACGTGATCGCGGCGTCGTGGCAGGCGCTGGAGGACGCGTACACGTACGGGCTGCTGCGGGCCGGGGTGGAGCCGGCGGAGTAGAGACTCGGCGCCGCCTCCCTGGGGGCCGCCGCCCCCAGGCCCCCGCTTTCGGCCTGGACGGCCTCGTCCTCAAACGCCGGACGGGCTGAAGACGGCCGGACTGGGCCGCAAGGTTAGCGAAATGCGGCCAGCGGAAATTCAGCGCAGGCCAGCAGAAATTCAGCCCCTCCGGCGTTTGAGGAGCGGGGGTCCAGGGGGCTGGCCCCCTGGCGGGGTCTGGGGCGGAGCCCCAGTGATGATGGGGGTCCCCCCGCTCGAGCGAAGCCGAGAGCGGGGGAGGGTAGGGGCGGCGGGGGCGAAAACACCCACATGCCCCCTTGACGGTCCCGTGGGGCCCCAGTTGACTCGCGTTCCGATCCAAATGTCCGGCGCACTACGAGAGTTGACAGCCCCGCGTCCTCAGTCCGGCCGAAGGGAAAGTCATGCGGAAAGCCCCACGCAGAACCGCCCTGCTCGTCTCCGTGTCGCTCTTATCAGCCCTGCCGACCCTCGCCACGTCGCCCGCCACCGCCGACGAGGCGAAAGCGAAGGCCCAGCTCACCACCGGCGCCGCCGTGTACCCCGTGGAGGAGGGCACGGCGGCGCACGTGCCCCTCTCCGTCACCACCGGCGGCGCCCCGCTCGCCGAGCCCGTGACCGTCGCGTACACGGCCACCGGTGAGGACGTCGGCCCGGTGAAGGGCGAGGTCACCTTCCCCGCGGGCACGACGTCCGGCGCGACCCGGACGGTCACCGTTCCGACGCTTCGGGACGACGCCGCCGAGATGGCGGACGCGGTTCCTCTGAAGCTCACCGTCAAGGGAGCCGAGGCGCCCGCCGCGAACCCCCGGATCGTGGTCAACGCCCACGGACTTCCCTACCTCGACCCGAAGTTGCCCATCAAGAAGCGCGTCGCCGACCTCCTCTCCCGCATGACCCTGGAGGAGAAGGCCGGCCAGATGACCCAGGCCGAACGCGGCGCCCTCGCCTCCCAGGACGACATCACGACGTACGCCCTCGGCTCCGTACTCTCCGGCGGCGGCTCCACGCCCACGCCGAACACCCCCGAGGCCTGGGCCGACATGATCGACGGCTACCAGAAGGCCGCCCTGGCCACGAGGCTGCAGATCCCGCTCATCTACGGCGTGGACGCGGTGCACGGCCACAACAACCTCGTCGGCGCCACGATCATGCCGCACAACATCGGCCTCGGCGCGTCGAGAGATCCCCAACTCGCCCAGAAGACCGGCGCGGTGACCGCCGCGGAGACCCGGGCCACCGGTGTGCCCTGGGACTTCGCCCCCTGCGTGTGCGTGACGCGCGACGACCGCTGGGGAAGGGCGTACGAGTCGTTCGGCGAGGACCCGGCCCTGGTGAAGTCCATGGAGACGATCATCCAGGGACTCCAAGGCGCCCGCAGTGGCAAGGACTTGAAGCGGGGCGACAAGGTCCTCGCCACCGCCAAGCACTTCGTCGGCGACGGCGGCACGGCGTACGGCTCGTCGACGACCGGCACGTACACCATCGACCAGGGTGTGACGACCGTGACCCGCAAGGAACTCGAGGCCGTCCACCTCTCCCCGTACCAGGAGGCCGTCGACCGGGGCGTCGGCTCGGTCATGCCGTCCTTCTCCTCCCTGGACATCGTCGGCGACGGCAAGGGCGCGGTGAAGATGCACGCCCGCGCCGACATGATCAACGGCGTCCTCAAGGACCGTATGGACTTCGACGGCTTCGTCATCAGCGACTGGGAGGCCATCGACCAGATCCCCGGCGACTACGCGAGCGACGTCCGTACGTCGATCAACGCGGGCCTCGACATGATCATGGTCCCGTACGCCTACACCGACTTCCGCTCGACCCTGATCGCCGAGGCCGAGGCGGGCCGCGTCAGCGAGGCGCGCATCGACGACGCCGTGTCCCGCGTCCTCACGCAGAAGTTCCGGCTGGGACTGTTCGAGAACCCGTACGCGGACCGCTCCGGCATCGACGAGATCGGCTCGGCCGCGCACCGGGCCGTGGCCCGCGAGGCCGCCGCCCAGTCCCAGGTCCTGCTGAAGAACGCGGGCGGAGTGCTGCCGCTGAAGAAGTCGCAGAAGGTGTACGTCGCCGGGTCCAACGCCGACGACATCGGCAACCAGGCCGGCGGCTGGACCATCACCTGGCAGGGCTCGTCCGGGGAGATCACCGACGGGACGACGATTCTCGAGGGCATGCGCGGTACGGGCGCCTCGGTGGCGTACTCGAAGGATGCCTCCGCCCCGACCGACGGCTACGACGTGGGCGTGGTCGTCGTCGGCGAGACCCCGTACGCCGAGGGTGTCGGCGATGTCGGCAACGGTCACGACCTGGTGCTCTCCGCCGCCGACCGGGCCGCCGTGGACAAGGTGTGCGGCGCCATGAAATGCGCGGTGCTGATCGTCTCCGGGCGCCCGCAGCTCATCGGCGACCAACTCGGCGACATCGACGCGCTGGTCGCCTCCTGGCTGCCGGGCACCGAGGGCGACGGAGTCGCGGACGTGCTTTACGGGAAGCGCGCCTTCACCGGCCGGCTCCCTGTCACGTGGCCGAAGTCGGAGGCCCAGCTGCCGATCAACGTGGGAGACGCGTCGTACGAGCCGCAGTTCCCGTACGGGTGGGGGCTGACCACACTCACCAAGGTCCCGGAGGGCGGCCAGGCGACACTCAAGGCCCTCACCGCCGCTGCCGCAGTGGCTGAGAAGGCCGGGTCCGAGGAGGCCGGGCGCGCGATCGTCACCAAGGCGCGACTGCTCGTCCAGCAGAAGATCGACCAGAAGGCCGCTCAGGGGATCGGCCAGCAGATGGGCCGGCAAACGGGCCAGCAGGCCGACCAGCAGGCCGGCCAGGGGATCACTGCCGCGGTCGCGAAGCCCTTCGCCGACGCCGATCATCTGCTGCTGACCGGACGGTACGCAGAGGCCGTGGCCAAGCTGACGGCGGCCTACCGGGCGGCCTGAGGGGGCCGATGGGGGCCGGTGGGGCGCCAGTGGTGCCTGTGGGGCGGTGAGGGCGTGTGTGCCGTGGTGCACTGCACGATGCCCACCGCCCCACCAGGCTGACCGTCCGTTTTCGCCGCTGTTCAGGTAACTTCGAAGGTATGAACGGCGTGCGGACCCATGGACTCTTCGGATTCCTGATCGCGCTGGTGGTGGCCGCACTCGCGGTCCTCTCGGTCGGCGTGCCACAGGCGCACGCCGCCACGGATGTCTCGACCGTCGCGGACGCCCTGCGCGAGGACCCCGTGTACGTGGATCCGGCGATGTCCGGGCAGCTGTCGGCGTCCGACGCCGACGCCCTGGCCGAGAAGATCGAGAAGGCGGACAAACCAGTCTTCGTCGCGGTGCTCCCCGCTGACTTCCCGCAGGAGAACCTCTTCCGGAACCTGCGCGCCGCGACCGGCATCACCGGCCTGTACGCGATACGGCTCGGCGACCAGTTCGACGCGAGGGCCGACGCCGCGGTCCTGTCGGAGAACGGCGTGAAGAACCTCGTGACCAGCGTCCGGGGCGAGGGCACCAAGACCCAGCTGAACGACTTCACCGACCGGGCCCTCGTCAACCTCGGCGGCTCCGCGCCCAACAGTTGGAGCGAGGGCGGCGACGACGGCGGGACGGGCGTGCTGATCGGAGTCGGCGCGGTGCTGGCCGCCGGCGGCGCGGGCGCCTACACGCTCGTGCGCCGCAACCGCCGCCAGAAGGAGGCGGAGCGGCAGGCCGCGCTCGACAAGCTCCGCGTCGTCGTGGACGAGGACATCACCGCCTTCGGCGAGGAGCTCGAACGGCTCGACTTCCACCCCGCGGAGGCCGGCGCGGACGACGCGATGCGCGCCGACTACGAACGTGCCCTCGACTCGTACGACAAGGCGAAGTCCTTCATGGCCTCGGCCACCCGGCCCGAGGAGGTACGTGCCGTCACCCAGTCCCTGGAGGACGGGCGCTTCTCGCTCGCCGTCCTCGCCGCGCGCCGCGAGGGCCGCCCCCTTCCCGACCGCCGGGCTCCCTGCTTCTTCGACCCGCGCCACGGCCCGTCGGTCGCCGACGCCACCTGGACCCCGGCGGGTGGGGTGACCCGCGAAGTCCCGGTCTGCGCCGCCGACAAGGCCCGACTGGCCGACGGCCTCGACCCCGCCGTCCGCGAGGTCGACACCGACTCCGGCCGCCGCCCCTACTGGGAGGCGGGCCCGGCGTACGGCCCCTGGGCCGGCGGCTACTTCGGCGGCGGCATCCTCCCCGGCCTCCTCATCGGCACGATGCTCGGCTCCATGATGGCCAGCCCGTCGTACGCGGCCACCTACGGCTCCGGATACGGGGACTTCGGCGCCGGCGGCGGGTACGAGGGCGGAGACATGTCCGGTGCCGACTTCGACTCCGGCGACTTCGGCGGCGGCTTCGGAGGCGGGGACTTCGGAGGCGGCGGGGACTTCGGCGGAGGGTTCTGACCGAGCGGGTGTGAGCACGGGCCCGGCGCTGTGCTGCGCCGGGCCCGTGAGGTCGTACGGGTCGTACGGGGCTAACGGTCGTACGAAGGGTGTGCGTGCGTCACAGAGTCGCCGCCGCCGAGGCGATCGCCGAGGCGAAGGTGGAGACCTCGGTGTAGACGCCGGGGGCGTTGGGCTGGGCGCAGCCGATGCCCCAGCTGACTATGCCGACCTGGATCCAGGCACCGGCGTTGTCCTTGCGGAACATCGGACCGCCGGAGTCGCCCTGGCAGGTGTCGACACCGCCCGCCGCGAAGCCGGCGCAGATCTCCTCGTTGGAGACGAGGCCCTCGTACTGGTCGTAGGACCGGCAGGTGGCGTCACTGACGAACGGGACCGTGGCCTTGAGCATGTAGCGCTGCTGGGCGCCGCCCTCGCGGGCCGCTCCCCAGCCGGCGACGGTGAAGTCGCCGGTGTTGTACGCCGCGGTGGTGGCGATCTTCAGCGTCGGCAGGTTGATGGGCTGGGCGAGCTTGATGAGCGCCCAGTCCTTGCCGGTGCCGTTGTAGCCGGGAGCCTGGAGGACCCGGGTGGAGCGGACCTGGACCCGGCCGGTGGTCGACTGCAGGTCGACGACACCGGCGGTGGCGGTGATGCTGGTGTTGGCGCCGGAACCGTTCACACAGTGCGCGGCGGTGAGCACGATCTGCTGCGTGTAGAGCGCGCCGCCACAGCCCATCGAGAGCCGGACCATGAACGGGAACTCACCCTGCGCGGCACGGGTTCCGCCGACGACGGGCGCCGGGGCGGCCGTCGCGGGGGACACGGGCTGCAGGCTGACGACGGCGAGGGCGGCGGCGCCGGCGACCGCGCATCTCTTGAGAGCCTTGAGGAGGTTCTTCAACGTGATGCCTTCCGTGGGGGGTGGAAGTGAATGGGAATGACATGCACATGCCAAGTCTGAACAAAAAGGCCGAAACGAAAAGAAGTGGCGTGTTCTATGGCATGAGCCGGTCAATTTCCGTTGAAGAATTATGAGAACGCCGGGAGCGCCCCCACAAGGGGCGAAAACCGGCCACGCTGTTTCGGGTCAGTCCGCGTCCGGCAGCGCCAGCCACTCCTTCCACGACAGATCGCGCCCGATGAACCGCGGCCGCTCGAAGGGCCACGCCTCGGCGATCCACCGCGGTACGAGCGCGTCCAGATCCCGCTCCAGCTCGGTGCCCACCCGCTCGTCCACCACCCACCAGCAGATCTCGGCGTCGGCGCCGGTGATCGGGCGCAGATGGTGCCCGCCGGGCACCTCGACGCGCAGCGGGTGGACGAATTCGGCGGGCAGTCAGGTCATGCCCGGAGGCTCGCCAGTCGGATTAGCCAACCGTAGTGATCCCGTGGCAGGGTGTGACGCGCACGCCCGGCGCCCAGGCGACGTCGGGCACCCTCCCCGGTCAGGATCTGTGTGCCTGATCGGCCAGCGTCCGGAGGGACGTGCCACGCGGGCCGGCGGACTCGTCCATCGGCACCAGGGCACGAAGGCGATTGGCTTACATCTCTGAGCAACACTGGGGATCACTAAGCCATTCAGAGACGCTAGCGGCCCACCGGTCGGGATATTCCCGCCGTTCCCCGGTGCGGGCCGGGCCCTGTTGTCCGTTTGTCCGTCGAGTCGTCTGTCCGTCGCGTCGTCTACGGCGCCACCGCGGCGGCCTGCCTCCGCCGGGTCAGGCCGCCCACGGCCAAGGCGAGTCCCACGAGTACGAGACTCATCCACAACGGTGACCGATACCCCAGCCCCGCACCGATCACGACCCCGCCGAGCCAGGGCCCCACCACTGCACCGACGTTGAACGCGGCGGTGGCGATGCCGCCCGCCAGGGTCGGCGCGCCGGTCGCCGCGTACAGCACCCGCGAGATCAGCGTGGACCCGACACCGAACGACAACGCGCCCTGGACGAAGGCGAGCAGGACCGCCGCCACCGGGTTCCCGGCGGTCAGCGCGAAGACACCCCACCCGGCTGCCAACGCCACCCCGCCCACCAGCAGGACCGCGCCGGGCCGGGTGTCGGCGACCCGCCCCGCGACGGCGACCCCGGCGAACGACCCGAGCCCGAAGAGCGCCAGCACGAGGGGTACCCAGGCCTCGTCGAGTCCGGCGACGCCGGTGATGAGCGGCGCGAGATAGGTGAAGGCGCAGAAGGTGCCCCCGTTCACCAACGCGCCGAGCACCAGGGCCACTTGAAGCCGGGGCTCACGCAGCACCCGCATCTCGCTCCGCACACTCGCACGAGCGCCCGGGGGAACCCCGCCGGGCACGGACCGTGCGATCGCGAACAGGGCCGGCAGGGACAGGACGACCACGGCCCAGAACGCCGACCGCCATCCCCACAGCTGCCCCAGCAGCGCACCACCGGGAACCCCCACGACACAGGCGACGGTCACTCCACTGAGCAGAACGGACGTGGCCCGCCCCTTGGCGCCGTCCTCGACCATCCCGACAGCCGTCATCACGGCGACGGCCAGGAACCCCGCGTTGGCGAGCGCACCCACAACCCGGCTGACCAGCAGCACGGCAAAGCTGTCGGTGACCGCACCGACGACATGAACGAGCAGAAAGGCGCCCAGAAACCCCAGCAGCGCCCACCGCCGCGACCACCGTCGGCTCACGACGGCCATCAACGGCGCCCCCACGACCATCCCCACGGCAAACGCCGAGGTCAGTGCCCCGGTGGCCGGAACGGACACATGGAAATCCCTCGCGATGTCCGGCACAAGACCGGACAACATGAACTCCGAAGTCCCCTGTGCGAAGACAGCGAGACCCAACAGATACAGACCGAACGGCATGACAGAACTCCGCACACCCGAAACATTCGAAAACGGACACAATGCGCTGTGCGGCGTTCCGGTGGCGGCGGCGCAGACGTGCCTGAGCGCGCTCGAACACGATCAGGCAAGGAGCTTCAGCCCGACATCCCGCAGAGCCACCGGAGAGCCGGTGGCCGGAGTCTTGACGCCTCGGGGCTGGACATGGCGGCAGGCTAGCCGGAGCCGGCCTGCCCGATCCACTCAATTACCGGCGGGCGCACCGCTCACGAACACGGCGCACGAGGCGGCGAGACAGTGAGGGCGGGACTGGTCGCCCGCCGCCGTGACTGACGCCGGTCCGAGTCGTTAAGGGAAACGTACTTCCGGGAAACGTACTTCCGTAATCTCGACCGAAGGCAGCCATGAGCCGACTCACCCGCGACCTGCCCAGACCCTCGGACATGTTCGCCCGCGACTGGGAGTGGAGCGAACTCACCGCGTTCGCCGCCGATGAAGGTCCGGAGGCCACCATGGCTGTGGTGTCCGGAAGGCGCAGACAGGGCAAGTCCTTCCTGCTCGACTCGCTTGCCCGGGCCGCCGGTGGGTTCTACTTCTGCGCGTACGAGGCGACCGAGGCCGAGTCTCTTCGTCGTTTCGGCGAAGAACTGGGGCTGTACAGCGGCACTGTCGCCCCCATGAGGTTCGACCGCTGGGAGCAGGCCATCGACGCACTGCTCGCGCTGGGCAGGGAACGGCCTCTCCCCGTCGTCATCGACGAGTTCCCGTACCTGGCCAGGGCCACTCCCTCCCTGCCCTCCATCGTGCAGGTCGCCTACGGACCTCGACGCCCGGAACGGCTTGAGTCCCGTACCCGGCTCCTGCTCTGTGGCAGTTCCCTCTCCTTCATGGGGAAGCTGCTCAGCGGCACGTCACCACTGCGCGGCAGAGCCGGGCTCGAACTCATCGTGCAGCCACTCGACTTCCGGCAGGCTGCTGCTTTCTGGGGCATCGCGGATCCGAGACTTGCGCTGCTCGTGCACAGCGTCGTGGGCGGAACGCCTGCCTACCGGCGTGAGTTCGTACGCGACGACGTCCCCTCCGGCCTTGCGGACTTCGACGCCTGGGTCTGCCGCACGGCCCTGTCCCCGCGCTCCCCGCTGTACCGCGAAGCCCGCTATCTCCTCGCGGACGAGTCGGACTTGCGGGACCGAGCCCTCTACCACTCCGTACTGGCGGCACTGGCGTCAGGAAATGCCACGTCAGGGCGGATCGCCGGCTGCCTGGAGCGCCCGACCAGCGACATCACCCATCCGCTGACCGTCCTGCAGGACTGTGGACTCGTACGAAGGGAGGTGGACGCATTCCGGAAGAACCGGAGCGTCTACAGGGTGGGCGAGCCGTTGATCGCCTTCGACCATGCCATCTCCCGGCCGAAGCTCGCCCTGTTGGACCGAGGCCTGGCGGATCAGGTCTGGAAGACCTCCCGCGCCCGCTTTCTGTCCGCCGTTGTCGGGCCCCACTTCGAGCAGATCTGCCGCGAATGGGTGGCTCACTTCGCCGCGCCGGACACCTTCGGCGGCATGCCGATCGATGTCTCGTACGGGACAGTCCCCGACCAGGAGGCATGCACGAGCTACGAAATCGACGTGGTCGTGCGCGGTGCCGTGGGCCAGGACAACGGCGTGTTGCTCTCCCTGGGCGAGGCCAAGTGGGACCAGGTCATGGATATGGGCCATCTAGACCGTCTGCGCCATGCCGAGTCCCTGCTCGCGTCCCGTGGCATCGACACCTCGGCCGTGCGGCTCGCCTGTTACAGCGGTGCGGGGTTCACGGACGACCTACGGGCCGCAGGGGCCCGGGGCGAGGCGATTCTGGTGGATCTGGAGCGTCTTTACAGCGGCGAGTAGCCGTACGAGAACGCTTCACGCCTCCTGAGCCGACCGGTCGAGGATCCACCGCCCCGAATGCCCCGGCGGGAGCGCCAGGTCGCTGCGCACCGCCGAGTAATACCGCTCCCGGGCCGCGCGCTGGCGGGCCAGCAGCGCCGACCAGGCGTCGGGGTCCAGCGTCTGTTCTCCCAGGAACCGTTCCATCTCGATGACCGCGACGACCCACTCGCGGGCCCGATCGACCACTTCCGGGGCGCCGAGCATCAGCAACTCCTCGCCGACCGGATCGCGGGCGTCGAGGGCCTCTGCCATCTGAGGCGCCGCATCCTCGGGTGCCAAGGGATGCGGATGCGGGTCATTGCCGCGGTGGGCCGCGACCCGGTAGGCCAGGGTGACGGTCCTCTTCAGCACGCGTGCGTAGTCGGAGTACACGGCCAGGCGCCGCTCCTCCCAACGTGCCGTCTGCTCACGCCGGAACCGGGCCCGGTCCCCGCGCACCATGGCGAGATACGAGCCGAGGGCGCCGACGATCACGCCTATCAGGGCGGGGAGTTGCTGAATGAACGCGGACATCGGCGTACGGTAGCGCCCCCTGCGAGGCTCCCCTCAACGCGACCGCTCAACTAGGTCAGAGACTGTCCTATTCGCTCCCTACCGTGTCCCCATGGACAACACTCTCGACGGCGTGGAAAACAAGGCCTTCGAAGATGCCGAGCAACTGGAAGCCTGGTTGGGCGAGAACGCGGGGCAGCACGGAGGCATCTGGTTGAAGATCGCCAAGAAGGGCTCCGGCCGGACGTCAGTCACTGTCCCGGAGGCCCTCGACGTGGCCCTCTGCCACGGCTGGATCGACGGCCGGCGCCGGAGACTCGACGAGTCGTACTTCTTGCAGAAGTACACTCCGCGCAGGCCGGGCAGTCTCTGGTCGATGGTGAACGTACGCAAGGTCGAGGCCCTCACAGCGGCCGGCCGGATGAGGCCCTCGGGGCTCGCGGAGGTCGCGGCCGCCAAGGCGGACGGCCGGTGGGAGACGGCGTACGAGTCCCAGAAGAACGCCACGGTCCCGGACGACCTGGCCGCCGCCCTGGAGCGGAACCCCCGCGCCAAGGCCTTCTTCGAGGGGCTCGGCAGGACGGACCAATACCTCGTCATCCTGGGCCTGTTGAAGGCGAGGACCCCGGAGGTCAGGACGGCCCGGCTGGAGAAGGCGATCGCCGGGCTGGAGTCGGGGCAGCGGGTGAAGTGACCGACACGGAGCCGTAGTGGCAGAGCAGGCCGCAGAGGCGTGATGGCCCGTCAATCATGCTGCATTTCAGGGTTATTGGTCATGGCACCGAATGGATGACGCAGTTCCGTACGGGCATGCCGAGCGCCCGCCCTCCGGATACAGCGGAGGAGGGCGGGCGCGCTCAGTGTTCCGGCGAAAGTCTCAGCCTCAGCCGACGTTCTTGATCGCCGAAATGTCGAAGCTCAGCTTGATCTTGTCGGAGACGAGAACGCCCCCGGTCTCCAGCGCCGCGTTCCAGGACAGGCCCCACTCGGAGCGCAGGAGCTCCGCCTTGCCCTCGAAGCCGACGCGCTCGTTGCCGAACGGGTCCTTCGCGGAGCCGTTGAACTCCAGGTCGATGGAGAACTGCTTGGTGGTGCCGAGGATCGACAGGTCACCGGTGATGCGGTAGTCGTCGCCGCCCAGGGCCTCCGCCTTGGTGGAGCGGAACGTCATGGTCGGGAACTCCTCCGTCTTGAAGAAGTCCGCGCTCTTCAGGTGACCGTCACGGTCGGCGGAACCGGTGTCGATGCTGTCCATCTTGACGTCGATGAACGCGGTCGACTGCGAGGGGTCCGTGCCGTCCAGGTGGAGGCTGCCGGAGAAGTCGAGGAAGCCGCCCTTGACGTTGGTGACCATGGCGTGGCGGGCCACGAAACCGATCGCCGAGTGGGAGGGGTCGATCGCGTAATCGCCGGTGACGGCGGCCAGCTCGGGGTTCACCGCGGCGGCAGGCGCAGCGGTGGCGGTGGCGGTGGTGGAGTCCTTGCGGCCGAAGAGACCCATGACTAGCTCCTTGGGGGACGAGCCCCGGCCTTGCGCCGAAGCTGGCTGTTCAATCTGTGGAACCTGTTGAACCTTCAACGACAGCGACCATAGACCTATTCCGTACGGGTTTCAACTTAAAGCGTGGCGCATTGTGCCGATTACGCAGGGTTGCCAATGGTCTACGCCTAAGGCCACCCGTTGCCCCTCTGGTGAACAGCGGACACTTCGGGCACCATCGCCTGCCATGACCCCCACCCGCCGTACGTTCCTGCTGGCAGCGGCGCTCACGGCTGGCGCCTGCTCGACGCTCGCGCTCACTCCCGCCGCGTACGCGGCGGCCGACGATGAAGACGAATACGACACCCTCCGTCACCGCTGGCTCGAGATCGCCCTGGGTGCCGGTTACGACCCGACCGCCGAGCCGTACGCCGCCCGCCTCGCCGAGACCGGCGAACTCGCCCGCGGTTTCCGCGGGTCCATGGCCCCGACGCCCACGTCCCTTTGGCCGGGCCACCCCTTCGACCCGCCCTCCGGTATCACCCAGAGCTACAACAGGCTGTGGACGATGACGCAGGCGTACCTCCAGGAGGGCACCGGCTCGACCGGCGACGCGACCCTCCGGGCGGGCATCCTCCGCGGCCTCGACCACCTCTCGACCACCATCTACAACCCCTCCACCACCCGCTACGGCAACTGGTGGGAGTGGCAGATCGGCAGCCCCCGTCTCCTCATGGACATCGCGGCCGCCCTCCACGACGAGCTGACGGAGGCCCGAGTCGCCGCCGCCTGCGCCGCCGTCGACCACTTCATCCCCGACGCCATGCTCCGCGACTACTCCGGCACCTCGACCGGCGCCAACCGCGTCGACCTCTGCCGCTCGGTCGCCCTCCGCGGCATCCTCGGCCGCGCCCCGGAGAAGCTCGCGCTCGCCCGGGACGCGCTCTCGCCGGTCTTCCCGTACGTCACGCAGGGGGACGGGCTGTACGCCGACGGGTCGTTCGTCCAGCACACCTGGGTCGCGTACTCGGGGACGTACGGACAGGTCCTGCTCGACGGACTCGGCCGCCTCTTCGCGCTGCTGGACGGCTCGACCTGGGAGGTGACCGATCCCGGCAAGCGGATCATTCTCGACAGCGTGGAGCATGCGTACGCGCCCCTGATCCACGACGGGTTGATGATGGACAGCGTCAACGGGCGGGCCATCAGCCGGGGTTACCTCAAGAGCGACGACCGCCAGGTCATGCGCGGCGACCACTTCCACGGACAGGCACTGATCGCCGCGCTCGCGCTCCTCGCCCAGGGCGCCGACGCGGCGGAGCGCGAGCGCTGGCACGGACGGATCAAGGGATGGATCGAACGGGACACGGTCACGCCGATCTTGACGGCACGTCAGTTCGGGGTCGCCGATCTGGCGCGGCTGCACGCCGTCGCCGACTCGGCGGCCGCGCCCGCACCCGAGCCGGTCGGCCACCGCCTCTTCGCCGCCATGGACCGGGCCGTCCACCGTCGCCCTTCCTTCACCGCGAACATCGCCATGGCGAGCGACCGGATCGCTTACTACGAGTGCGGCAACGGAGAGAACCCGCGCGGCTGGCACACGGGTGCCGGGATGCTCTATTGGTGGGCCGAGGGCAGAAGCGACCAGTACACGGACTGGTTCTGGCCGACCGTCGACTGGTACCGGCTGCCCGGAACGACCGTGTCCACCAAGCGACTTGCCGACAAGGCGGGTGGCGAGTGGGGCGAGCCCAAGCCGGCGGTGCGGTGGGTCGGCGGCACGACGGACGGGGAGTTCGCGGCGGTCGGGCAGCACCTGAAGGGGCTCGGGTCGACCCTGGAGGCCCGCAAGTCGTGGTTCTGCCTCGCGGACGAGATCGTCTGCCTCGGCTCGGGGATCACCGCCACGGACGGCGTCCCGGTCGAGACGGTCGTCGACAACCGGAACCTGGGGGAGGGCGGCACCCAGACCTTCGTACGAGGGCCTCGCTGGGCCCACCTGGAGGGCCACGGCGGCTGGATTCTCCATGGTGAGGCCACCCTGCGCACTCTCCGCGAGGACCGCACCGGAGCCTGGTCCGACATCAACACAGCCGGCACCACCGAGCGCCGTACCCGCCGCTGGGAGACCCTCTGGCTCGACCACGGCACGGACCCGGTGGACGCGACGTACGCGTACGTGGCCCTCCCCGGCGCCTCCCGCCGCACGGTCGCCGCCCGCGCCGCCGACCGCCGTCGCCTGTCGGTCCTCGCCAATGACTCCGGCCGCCAGGCCGTCTCCGTGGCGCACCTGGGCCTGATCGCCGCCAACTTCTGGCAGGCGGGCACGGCCGGCCCGCTCACCGCCTCGGCCGCCGCGAGCATGCTCGTGCGCCGCCGGGGCCGCACCGCTACCCTCTGCGTGAGCGAACCTCCGCGGACCGGAGAGGCCCTGGAGGTCGTCTGGGACCACCCTGTACGCCGGGTCGTGCGCGCCGATCCGACGGTCGAGGTGCTCGACACCGGGCGTCGGCTGAGGCTGCGCGTCACCCCGGGGAAGGCATGCGCCACGCACGAATGTGAGGTGGCTCTCAGCTGATCGCTTTGTGTGACCTCTACAAGCCGAATGCCCCCTGAGCAGTCAGATCGCCTGCATGCGGTCGGGGTTCTGTTCAGGGCTACCAGTAAAACGGGCCGGAGACTGTACGGAGTCGATGGCCCCCTTTCCTTGGTGGGCTTCGTAAGGTCGCTACATGACCGTTTTGGACGAGACCGCATCCTCGGAGACCGCACCCTCGGCCGACGAACCCACGGACGCCCGCGGGCGCGTTGCCGAGCTGCACGCGATCCGTGCGGAGGCTCTGCGCGGCCCCAGCGACAAGGCGACCGCGGCCCAGCACGCCAAGGGCAAGCTGACCTCCCGGGAGCGGATCGAGCTCCTGCTGGACGCCGGTTCGTTCCAGGAGGTCGAGCAGTTGCGTCGGCACCGGGCGACCGGGTTCGGCCTGGAGTCCAAGAAGCCGTACACGGACGGTGTGATCACCGGTTGGGGGACGGTCGAGGGGCGCACGGTCTTCGTGTATGCGCACGACTTCCGTATCTTCGGCGGCGCGCTGGGCGAGGCCCACGCCACGAAGATCCACAAGATCATGGACATGGCCATCGCGGCCGGGGCGCCCCTGGTGTCGCTCAACGACGGCGCCGGCGCCCGTATCCAGGAAGGTGTGTCGGCCCTCGCCGGGTACGGCGGCATCTTCCAGCGCAACACCCGTGCCTCCGGGGTCATCCCGCAGATCTCGGTGATGCTCGGCCCGTGCGCGGGCGGCGCGGCCTACAGCCCCGCCCTGACGGACTTCGTGTTCATGGTCCGCGAGACCTCGCAGATGTTCATCACCGGCCCGGACGTCGTCAAGGCGGTCACCGGCGAGGAGATCACCCAGAACGGGCTCGGTGGCGCGGACGTCCACGCGGAGACGAGCGGTGTCGCGCACTTCGCGTACGACGACGAGGAGACCTGCATCGCGGAGGTCCGCTACCTCCTGTCGATGCTGCCGCAGAACAACCGCGAGAACCCGCCCCACACGGCCTGCGAGGACCCGGCGGACCGCCGCTCGGACGTGCTCCTCGACCTGGTCCCCGCGGACGGCAACCGCCCGTACGACATGACCAAGGTCATCGAGGAACTCGTCGACGACGGCGACTACTTGGAGATCCACGAGCGCTGGGCCCGCAACATCATCTGCGCCCTCGCCCGGCTCGACGGACAGGTGGTCGGCATCGTCGCCAACCAACCGCAGTCCCTCGCGGGCGTCCTGGACATCGAGGCATCGGAAAAAGCTGCGCGTTTTGTCCAGATGTGCGACGCTTTCAACATCCCGATCATCACGCTGCTGGATGTCCCCGGGTTCCTCCCGGGTGTCGACCAGGAGCACGGAGGCATCATCCGCCACGGCGCGAAACTGCTGTACGCGTACTGCAACGCGACCGTGCCGCGGATCTCACTGATCCTGCGCAAGGCTTACGGAGGTGCCTACATCGTCATGGACTCCCAGTCCATCGGTGCGGACCTCACGTACGCGTGGCCGACCAACGAGATCGCCGTGATGGGCGCGGAGGGGGCGGCGAACGTCATCTTCCGCCGCCAGATCGCGGAGGCGGAGGACCCCGAGGCGATGCGCGTGCGCATGGTCAAGGAGTACAAGGCCGAGCTGATGCACCCTTACTACGCGGCCGAGCGCGGCCTGGTCGACGACGTCATCGACCCCGCCGAAACCCGTGAAGTCCTCATCCGCTCCCTCGCGATGCTCCGCAACAAGCACGCCGACCTGCCCTCCCGCAAACACGGCAACCCGCCTCAGTAACTCCCCTCAGTAACTTCGCGGACCCGTCGCGGCAACCCCGCGGACCTCTCTCTCACGGAGACTGACACCTATGGACATGCCTGATATTCGCGTCGAGAAGGGCCACGCCGAGCCCGAGGAAGTCGCCGCCCTCACAGCGATCCTCCTGGCCCGTGCCGCCTCCGCTCCCGCTGACGCCCCTGCCCACCGCGGCCGCGCCAAGGCCGGCTGGCGCCGGCTGGAGCGGGAGCCCGGGTTCCGGGCGCCGCACAGCTGGCACGGGTAGGCTGCGCCGCTGAGCCGTACTTGATGAAGGGCCCCTCCCGGCGGAGGGGCCCTTCATCGTGCGCCCTGGCGAGCGCCGTTGGGGTGTGGGGCGTTTGTAGGCTGCGGTTGTCCGTGGTTGCTCGCTCCCCCACTCTCGACTTCGCTCGAGCGCGGGGACCCCCATCGCGGCGGAGCCGTATATCGACACAGCCCCGCGCCCCGGAAAAGCAGTCTCCCGCGCCGCCCTTCGGACTCTGTTCCCCGGGCCCCTCGGAAGCGAAAAGCTGGGGGCGCCCTCCGACTCGGAGGGCGCCCCCAGCTTTTCGTACCAAGCGGAGCGCTAGCGCAGGCGCGCCATCAGGGCGTGCTCGACGAGCGTGATGAGCGCGCTCTTGGCGTCCGCGCGGTGACGGGCGTCCGTCGTGATGATCGGGGTGTCAGGGCCGATCTGGAGCGCTTCCCGGACCTCGTCCGGGTTGTACGGCTGGTTGCCGTCGAAGCCGTTCAGCGCGATGACGAACGGCAGGCCGCTGTTCTCGAAGTAGTCGACCGCGGGGAAGCAGTCGGCGAGACGGCGGGTGTCGACCAGGACGATCGCGCCGATGGCGCCGCGTACCAGGTCGTCCCACATGAACCAGAAGCGGTCCTGGCCGGGCGTACCGAACAGGTACAGGATCAGGTCCTGGTCCAGGGTGATACGGCCGAAGTCCATGGCGACGGTGGTCGTCGTCTTGTCCCCGGTGTGGGTCAGGTCGTCGATGCCCGCCGACGCGGACGTCATCACGGCCTCGGTACGCAGCGGGTTGATCTCCGAGACGGCCCCGACGAACGTGGTCTTGCCCACGCCGAAGCCGCCCGCCACCACGATCTTCGCGGACGTGGTGGAGCGGGAAGGCCCTCCGCTAGAGCTTGCGAAGTCCACTGAGCACCCTTTCGAGCAAAGTCACGTCTGGCTGACCGCCGGCGTTTTCATCGCCGCCGGGCTGATGGATGGCGACCAGGCCCGCCTCCGCCAAGTCGGCGACGAGAATCCTGGCCACGCCGAGAGGGATCGTCAGGAGGGCCGAGACTTCGGCCACCGACTTGATCTCCCGGCAGAGGTTGCAGATCCGCTGATGCTCGGGCAACTGGCCCTGCATCTGGTGCGGCTGTGCGGTGGTGTGCACCAGTGCCTCGATGGCGAGCTGGTATCGCGGCCTGGTGCGGCCGCCGGTCATCGCGTACGGGCGCACCAGGGGATTGCTGGCGCCTCCCGCGGGCGACGGTTCGGGGGAGCGTCGGTGCGGCTGCACGGGCTGGATGCGCGGCGCCGGCGGCTGGTCGTACGGCGAGGGACCGGGACCCTGGGGGCCCTGGGGTGCGTACGGCTGCTGCCGCCGCGGCGTCGGTGCGGAGGGGAAGTTGTACCGATTCGGCGAGTCGTTGCCGCTCTGACCCTGGCCAGGGCCATACGACCAGTTGCCCGAAGACGAACCGCCTGGGGGTGTTGCCACTTTCTCCTCCTCCGACTGTGCCGGGCCCATCACTGTGGAGCCGCGTCCCGAAACCTTACGGCCACGGGACGCCAAAACGCATCGCTTGTCTGCTAGTTGAGAAGGCTCCCCTGGAGCTCGGCACGCAGATCCGGCGTCAGGACCGTACCGGCACGGTCCACCAGAAGGGCCATCTCGTACCCGACGAGACCGATGTCCGCTTCCGGATGTGCGAGTACTGCGAGAGACGAACCATCGGAAATGGACATGATGAAGAGGAATCCTCGCTCCATCTCCACAACTGTCTGGTTCACGCTCCCGCCCTCGAAGATCCGGGACGCGCCCGCGGTCAGTGAGGTAAGGCCCGACGCGACGGCCGCCAGCTGGTCGGCACGGTCGCGCGGGAACCCTTCGGACATCGCCAGAAGGAGTCCGTCGGCGGAGACCACCACCGTGTGGGACACCCCGGGGGTGTTGTCCACGAAGTTGGTGATCAACCAGTTCAGGTTCTGTGCCGCCTGGCTCATCGGGCTCACACTAACGCTCCTGGTTGTAGGTGCTGTCAGGGCCGAAGCCCTGGCCGTTCGTGTCACTACCTGCGTTGCGTCCCCGCTGCACGCCCCGGCGCAGGTTGCTCAGCCTGCCCCGGACGTCCTCGGGAGCGCGGGAGACCTGAGGGCCTCCCTGCGGGGTCGATTCCGCGGTGCCCTCGACCAGATTGGCCTTGGGTACCCGCCGCGGCAGACCGGAGGAGGTGACTCCGCCCGCCTTGGGCTTCTTCAGCTGCTCGGCGCGCTGCCACATCTGGTCGTTGGACGACCGCCAGTCGGGGTTGCCGGAACCGTTGCCGCCACTGCCGTTGCTGCCATTTTTGTCCGGGGACGCGGGCGCCTCCTGGCTCACGGCCTGCTGGCCGTTGCCGCTCGCGGTGGATCCGCGGCGGGGAAGCCCGGCGTCGGTGGATCCGCGGCGCGGAAGCCCGGCGTCGGTCAGCGCGTGGGCGGCGGAGGCAGCCGGTCCCGGACGATCGAAGCCTACGCGGTCCTGCTCGGCCACGTCAGCGGCCTGCGCGGGTTCCGCTTCCGGAGCGTACTCGGACCGGTAGTCGCTCTGGTACGTCTCCTGCTGCGGCCAGTCGTCCTGGTAGGACTGGTCTTCGAAGCCCGCGAACGTGTCCCGCGGCGAGCCGTGAGCCGCCTGGTGCTCCTCCTGGACCGGCTCCGCATAACCCGGTTCCGGGTAACCGCCGTTCGGCGGGAAGTACGTCTCGTCGTACGACGTCTGCTGCTGCTCCCCATACGGCGTCTGCTGGTCGTACGCGGGAGATTCGGTGTACGCGGCCGGCGGTGCGCCGTCGTACCCGGGCTGCCCGTTGTCGTAGCCGGCCTGCGCGGCGAACTCGTCAGGGAAGGACGGGGCCCCGCCCTCCGGTTCGGTTGCCTGGGCCTCCAGCTGCGCGCGGCGCTCCTCGCGCATCAGCGAGCGGCCCACCGGGTCCAGCTCGCGTATGTCGTCCGGGACCTCGGTGTAACGGCTGTCGTCGAAACCGAGCTCGGCGGCCGTGCGCATCGGCAGCTGGCCCTGGAACTGCTCGCCCTGGAAGGCCTGCTGCTCCGGGATGATCTGCGAGACCGTGAAGTCGTCGCGCTGCGACTGCTGCTCGCCGCCGCCACCGTGGGTGATCGCGTCGGGGAGCATGACGAGGGACGTCGTACCGGCCTGCTCGCCCGAGGGGCGCAGCTGGACGCGGATGCCGTGCCGGTCGGACAGCCGGCCGACCACGAACAGGCCCATGCGCTGCGAGATCGCGACGTCCACGGTCGGCGGGTTGGCCAGCTTGTGGTTGATGTCCGCGAAGTCCTCGGCGGTGAGGCCGATGCCCTTGTCGTGGATCTCGACCATGATGCGGCCGTCGGGCAGCCGGGTGGCGGTGACGCGGACCTTGGTCTGCGGGGAGGAGAACGTGGTGGCGTTCTCCAGGAGCTCGGCGAGCAGGTGCACGAGGTCGGTCACCGCACGGCCGTGGATCTCGGCCTCCGGGACGCCGGACAGCTCGATGCGCTCGTACTGCTCCACCTCGGAGGAGGCGGCGCGCAGCACGTCGACCAGCGGGACCGGCTGGTCCCAGCGGCGGCCCGGCTCCTCGCCGGCGAGGACCAGGAGGTTCTCGCCGTTGCGGCGCATACGGGTCGCGAGGTGGTCCAGGCGGAAGAGGTTCTCCAGCTGGTCCGGGTCGGCCTCGTTGTTCTCCAGGTCGGTGATCAGGGTCAGCTGGCCCTCGATCAGCGACTGGTTGCGGCGCGACAGGTTGGTGAAGATCGCGTTGATGTTGCCACGGAGCAGAGCTTGCTCGGCGGCGAGCCGGACGGCCTCGCGGTGGACCTGGTCGAAGGCGCGGGCGACCTCGCCGATCTCGTCCGTGGTGTTGATCGGGATGGGCGTGACACGGGTGTCGACGCGGCCCGGGTCGGTACGCGAGAGCTGGTCGACCAGCATCGGCAGACGCTGCTCGGCGACGCCGAAGGCCGCGTTGCGCAGCTGGCGCATCGAGCGGCTCATCTGGCGCGCCACCATACTGGCCAGGATGAACGCGGCGAGCAGGGCGACCACGACGGCGGAACCGGTGATGATGGCGTCGCGCTTGGCGTTGTCGGAGATGGTCGAGGCCTCGGCCACGGCCCTGTTGGAGAAGTCCGACTCGATCGTGCGGTAAGCGTTGAACTTCGCGGTGTTGACCGCCCACCAGTTCGCGGCGGTGATGCCCTTCGTGCCGAGGCCTTCCCGGATGCTCTGGTCCGTGGACGTGATCGTGCCCATGCCCCGGATCATGTCCACGGTGGACGGCGGCGGGACATAGTCCGGGTTCTTGGCGGCGGCCTCCTGGGCCTGCTTCTTGCCGTCCGCCTCAAGCTGCTTCTGGGTCTGCTCGAGCTTGGCGGCGTCCGCCTCGGTGCCACCGCCGACGTACTCCTGGATGGCGATGGGTTCCAGGTACGCGTACGAGGTGAGGGCGACGCGCTGCTGGGCGAGGCTCGTGTCGGAGGGGCCCGGCTTGACCATCAGGTGCATACCGATGGAGCGCTGCAGGGACAGAGCGCCCTTCGCCAGCGTGATGGCGTAGACCGTGCGGCCGTAGCTGGTGATGTTTCCGGTGCCGAGGCCGAGCTCGTTGGCGAACTCCGTCAGCGGGTGCTGGATCTCGACGTAGCCCTCTTCGGTCTCCACACCCTTGAGGTTGTTCGTGTACGCGGCGGCACGGAGATCCTTCAGACCGGTCTCGCCCTTGCGGAACAGGGCGAGACGGCGCTCCAGGCCCGCCTTGGCCGGCGCGCCCTCGGCGGCCTCGTCGAAGCCGACCTTGGCCTTGTCGGTGGCGGCGCGGGCGTTGACCACGGCCGGGTCGTTCTTCTTGCCCTGCAGCAGCGGCGCTGCTGTGATGTCGCGCTCGTCGATGAGGGCGTTCGCGTACGTCAGCGAGGCCCGCACCAGACGCGCGGTGCTCTCGGCGTCCTCGGCTTCCTGCCAGGTGTCGATCGAGCTCCTCACCTGGAAGCCGCCCATGACGAGGCCGACCACCACGGGTATGAGCAGGATCGCGTTCAGCCTGGTCGGCACGCGCCAGTTGCGCGGAGAGAAACGGCCGCCGCTCGGAGCGGGTGGGGCCGTCGGCTCCGAGCCGGGCATGTGTGCGGGAGCCGCTCCGCGCGGCGGCGGGGTGAAGTTGCCCCGTGCCGACGGCTCGGGACCGTTCTTGCTTCGCCTCACTCGACCAACAACCTCTCGGCTCGGCACCTGTCGTCGTGCCGCATGTGTCTTCCGGCCCTTACTACTGGGCAGTTCTCGCATTCCAGCACGTCAGGGTGTGCTCTTCCAAACACTCGGAACCGAAGATTCCGAGTGACGTACGCCCCAGATAAAACGGTCATAAAGAGCGAGCCCCGCCAAAAGGCGGGGCCTTTGTGAGCACAGCGGCATCAGACGGCAACGACGCGTGTCGATACCACTCAATATCTCTGTCGAAACGTTATGAACACCAAGGCCGACCGTGTCAAACGACACAGTCGGCTCCAGTGTGTCTACGACAACTGCCGTACGGCATTGCCGACTTGAGTGCCAACCCATGGTCCTCCGGACGGCCCTAGCGCAGACGCGCCATCAGAGCGTGCTCGACCAGGGTAATCAACGCGCTCTTGGCGTCCGCGCGGTGGCGGGCGTCCGTCGTGATGATCGGGGCGTCCGGACCGATCTGCAGGGCCTCGCGGACCTCGTCGGGCGTATACGGCTGGTGCCCGTCGAAGCCGTTGAGGGCGATCACGAAGGGCAGGCCGCTGTTCTCGAAGTAGTCGACCGCGGGGAAACAGTCGGCGAGACGGCGGGTGTCCACCAGCACGACCGCGCCGATGGCGCCGCGTACCAGGTCGTCCCACATGAACCAGAAACGGTCCTGACCCGGCGTACCGAACAGGTACAGGATCAGGTCCTGGTCCAGGGTGATACGGCCGAAGTCCATGGCCACCGTCGTGGTGGTCTTGTCCCCGGTGTGGGTGAGGTCGTCGATCCCGGCGCTCGCGGACGTCATGACGGCCTCGGTGCGCAGCGGGTTGATCTCGGAGACGGCACCCACGAACGTGGTCTTGCCGACGCCGAAGCCACCTGCCACCACGATCTTCGCGGAGGTGGTCGCCCGCCCTCCGTCAGAGCTTGCGAAGTCCACTGAGCACCCTTTCGAGCAGTGTCACGTCCGGGGCGCCGCCGTTGCTCTCGTCGCCACCCGGCTGGTGGATCGCGACGAGTCCGGCCTCCGCGAGGTCCGCGACGAGAATCCGTGCCACACCCAGCGGCATGGACAGGAGGGCCGAGACTTCGGCCACCGACTTCACTTCACGGCACAGGTGGCAGATCCGCTGGTGCTCAGGGAGCAGTCCCATCAGCTCGGCCGGGTCGGCCGCGGTGCTGATCAGTGCCTCGATGGCGAGCTGGTACCGCGGCCTGGTCCGGCCGCCGGTCATCGCGTACGGACGTACCAGCGGCTGGTCGCCCTCGTCCTCGTACGGCTGGGCGTACGGATCGTGAGAGGCGGTGGGCGGGGTCATGTGGGTCCTCCGGGCGGGACAGCAAGTCGGTCAGTCGTGCCGTCTGACGGGGCCGGTGGGGGGAGGGCGGCCGGACGGTTTTGTTCGTACGGTGAAACCTTGCTAGTGGAGCAGGCTGCCCTGGAGCTCGGCACGTAGATCCGGTGTGAGTACGGCGCCCGCACGGTCGACGAGCAGCGCCATCTCGTATCCGACGAGGCCGATGTCGCAGTCCGGGTGGGAGAGAACCGCGAGGGACGATCCGTCCGAGACGGACATCAGGAAGAGGAAGCCGCGTTCCATCTCGACGACTGTCTGGGCGACCGTGCCGCCCTCGAAGATCCGGGAGGCGCCGGCCGTGAGTGAGGTGAGTCCGGAGGCCACGGCCGCGAGCTGGTCTGCGCGGTCGCGCGGGAAGCCTTCGGACATTGCCAGAAGGAGACCGTCGGCGGAGACGACGACGGTGTGGGACACCCCGGGGGTGTTGTCAACGAAGTTGGTGATCAACCAGTTGAGGTTCTGTGCCGCCTGGCTCATCTGGCTCAACTAACGCTCCTGCTGGTGAGTGGGGCTGGGGAAGCTGCCGGTCTGGCCGGTTCCGGCCTGCCGGCCCTGCTGAATGCCCCTACGAAGATTGGTCAGCCGACCGCGTACGTCATCAGGCGCACGCGAGACCTGCGGACCGCTTTGGTGCTGTTGCTGCTGAGCCGTCCCCGCGACGAGGTTCGCGCGGGGGACCCGGCGCGGCAGACCCGAGACGGTCACGCCACCCGCGGAGGGCTGGCGTACCCGCTCGGCCTGGCGGCCGAGTTCATCATTGGGGGTGGTCCGCCAGGAGGCGGACGCGGGTGCGGCGGACGCCGGGCGCTGCGGTGCCGCGGGAGCCTGTGCGGGCTGCTGCGGAGCCGACTCGCTCTGGGCACCGTTGCCGCCGCCCTGGGGCTGGTTGAACCAGTTGGTCTCCAGGGTGTCGTACAGCGGCGTGCGCCCGTCGCCGGGGCTCGTCGCCGGCGGCAGTGCCTCGGGCTCCTGGGGGAGCGCGGGGCGCCGACGCTGCGGACGCTGGAGGTGCTGGCGGGGCTGCGGCTGCGGGGGCCGGGCGCCGTTGGTCCCCGGCCGCTCGAACTGGCCGGTACCGCCGCCCTGCCGCTCGCCCTGGCCCGGCATCGGGAACTGGCCGGTGTCCTGCGACACGTCCCGGCCCGGTGCCGCGTACTGGCCATTGGCCTGGCCGTTGGCGTACTGGCCGTTGGCGCCGCTGTCGTAGCCGGGCATCGCGTACTGGCCGGTCGAGGACGGGTCCTGGCGGTCGAACCGACCGCCGACGGAACCGTTCTGCACACCGTTCTGCCCTGTGGCGGAAGGATTCGGCGCACCGAACACGTCCGGACGGACGAACGGACCGCTGCCCTGCCCGCCGCCCTGCTGCGCTCCCGCGCCGGGGCGCTGAGCGTCGAAGTCCGGCCGCGGGTACTCGCCCGTGGAACCGGGACCCTGACGGTCGTCGATCCGCGGCATCTGCGAGGTGGCGTCCGGCTCCTCGTGGCCACGCGGGGTGTCCAGCGAGGAACGCGGCACCGAAGGCTGCGCGTTGTCGTCACTCCAGCTCGGCACCCGCGGCTGCGGGTTTCCGCCGGGCAGCTCGGCGCGCGGACCACCGCGCGGCGGCAGCTGCGGCTGCTGGGGACGGCCCTGCTCGGCGTTGTTCGCACGCTGCGGGGGCTGCGGGGGCGGCGGGGGGACGGGGCCGCGGTTGCCGCCGCCCATGGTGTCCTGGCGTCCGCCGCCGAAGGCGTCCTGTCGGCCACTGTCGTTGAAGTCGAAGCCCTGCGGCGCACCCGTACCCGTGGCCTGGAGGCCCTGCGGGGCACCGGCCGGAGCCGGCCTGCCCTGCGGGGGCTGGGGAGGCTGCTGGGGGCCGCGCGCTCCGCCCGGCCCACCCGGGCGACCGCCCGCGTCGGGCCTGGGCAGCGCGGCCCGCGGTCCGGCGCCGGCACCGACCTGGCCGCGCTGCTGCCCGGCGTTGAGCCGACCGCCGGCGGCGGGAGCGCCCGCGCCGAGGGCGGGACCGCTTCCGGCGCCGCCCCGACGGGCGGCCGCGACACCGGCCGCGGCCTGCGCGGCGGCCGGGCCGCCGCCCGTGGGAGCGCCCTGGCCCTGCTTGCCCGGAGCCTTCTTGCCGCCCTGGGCGACATCGACGGGCAGCATGACCAGCGCGGTCGTACCACCGGAGTCGGACGGACGCAGCTGGATGCGGATGCCGTGCCGCTGCGACAGCCGGCCGACCACGAACAGGCCCATGCGGCGGGAGACCGAGACGTCGACGGTGGGCGGCGAGGCGAGTCGCTCGTTGATCGCCGCGAGGTCCTCGGGCGAGAGGCCGATGCCGGTGTCGTGGATCTCGATAAGTACGCGGCCGTCGGGCAGCGCGTGTCCGGTGACCTTGACCTTGGTCTGCGGCGAGGAGAACGAGGTGGCGTTCTCCAGCAGCTCGGCGAGGAGGTGCACGAGGTCGTTGACGACCCGGCCGGCGACCTCGGTGGTCGGGACCGAGGACAGCTCGATCCGCTCGTACTGCTCCACCTCGGAGGCGGCGGCACGGAGCACGTCGACCAGCGGGACCGGGCGGGTCCAGCGGCGGCCGGGCTCTTCACCGGCGAGAACGAGGAGGTTCTCACCGTTACGGCGCATGCGGGTCGCGAGGTGGTCGAGCTTGAAGAGCGAGGACAGCTGGTCCGGGTCGGCCTCGCGGGACTCCAGTTCGGAGATCAGCGACAGCTGGCGCTGGATCAGGCCCTGGGAGCGGCGCGAGAGGTTGGTGAACATCGCGTTGACGTTGCCTCGCAGGAGGGCCTGCTCGGCGGCCAGTCGTACGGCCTCGCGGTGCACGTCGTCGAAGGCCGCGGCGACCTGGCCGATCTCGTCCTTGGAGTGCACACCGACCGACTCGACGGACGTGTCGACGTCCTGCGGGTCGGACTCGGACAGCTGCTTGACCAGCTCGGGCAGACGCTCCTGGGCGACCTTGGTCGCGGTGTCCTGGAGCCGGCGCAGCGAGCGGATCATGGAGCGGGCCACCACGAAGGCGCCGACCAGCGAGACACCGAGCACCAGCAGGATCAGCGCACCGGAGATGATCGCTTCCTGCTGGGCCTCGTTGCGCAGCTCACGGGCCTTCTGCTCCATCTGGTCGAGGAGCGTGAGCTCGATCTTCGACATTTCCTGGTACTTGGGGGTGTCGGCGTCCACCCAGTCCAGGTACGAGCGCTTGCCGCGCAGCTCGAGACCGCCCTCACGCCTGAGCACGCGCTCCGCGTAGTCGTCGGCCGCCTTGATGGTCGGGCTCGGCTCGTCGAGCGGCTTCGTCAGCTCGGTCGAGTTGCCCTCGTAGATGCTGGAGAAGCTGGTCAGTTCGGCCTTCTGGTTCTCGAAGGCCGAGAAACCGTACTGCCGGTCGTTCTCGGAGAGGTTGCCGTACGTGGCGTTGGTCTCCGGCAGGGCCGCCGCGATGACGGCACGCTGGATGGACGCGTACTCCTTGGCGGTGGAGAAGGCCGCCAGGGCACGTGTGCGCTGGATCATCTCCGGGTTGCTGGTCGCCTGGGCCATGTCCTGGGAGAGGCCGAGCAGCTGCTCGATGAGCCGGTGGTACGCCTCGACCGTCTGGGAGGAGTTGTCCTCGTCCTGGTAGGCGTTGTTGCGGACGCCGCTGAGCGTGTTCAGCTGGGTTGCGATGGCCACGACGTTGTCACGGACGCCGTCGAGGTTCTCGTCGTTGTCCGCGTCGTCGAACTGGTGGGTGCCCTCCATGAAGACGGCACGCGCGCGGTCCGTCTTGTCCCGGGCGCCCTTGACCGTGTAGTTGGACGCCGTCGCGCCGTGGGCGAGGGGACCGGCCGACTTGTCGCGCTCGTCCTGGAGCGCGGCGGCGAGCCTGGTCGCCTGCTTGGTCATGTCGGTCAGCAGCTTCATGTTCTCGAGCTGCTGGATCTCGTCCATGGTGTCGCTGATGCGCAGCGCGCCCAGCGAGGTCGCGGCGACGACGGGCAGCGCGAGCAGCGAGACCAGACGCGTGGAGATGCGCCAGTTGCGCAGGGCTATTCGCGAGCCTGGGCCGCTGCGGCCCTTCGCCTTCGGTGGCGCGGCGGGCGGGGTGCCGGGAGCACCGTTCACCGCGCTCGGGGCACCGTTGGTGCCCTTGGGCGCGCCGGGGCGCGAGGAGCGCTCACCGCTGTCGCCGGCCTGCGCCGGTCCCGGGTTCTGGGCGTGCTGGGGCGAGGAACCGCGGTCGGTCCCGCCGCGCGGCTCCGGCTCCGCCGAAGCGCTGCCATCCCTCTTGAAACGTCCCTGCACTAGCGTCGCAACCTCTGGACCAGGCGCCCCTCCGCGTGAACGGTGGGACGGTGTCGGCGTCTTGGGGGCGCCTTGAACGCGCCCCCATGGTGGTCTTGAGTGACCGGCGCAGATTCCCCTTTCCGCCGCCACTCGGCGCTGCGTTGCGCCCCCTGCGCGCCGGTTCGTTCCCGCGGCGGTCCGTGGAATTCCAGCACAGTGCAGGATCTCCAACAAGGCCCATTGGCCATGCTGTGACCACCGTGACACTTTGTGAGGGCTGAGTTACCACATGTAGAAAGTGATCCGACCCATAACGGATACATGGGTGCGAGTCGCCCGGGGGTAACCGGTGTCCCAGTCGAGATGATCAGGAGCGGAATGGTTGCTTCAGGGGGGCAATGTCCGTTTCGGTAGGGGTACTTGATGGTCAGAAATGACCGATTTGCCTATTAGTAAGTGAGAAAACTCACACGGTGATCACGGCGTCTTCACGGCTTCGACAGGGAATCACGCGTTTAGCCTGACGCTTTACATGTATGGCAAATCCGACAACCCGTGCCCGCGCGACGGTTATCCCCGACCCCGCGGCGCCCGTACCGACAGGATCCAAAACCGCAGATGAAGACGACGATGATGTTCCGCAACATAGCCAATCCGGAGCGCACCACGCTGGCGCACCTCGAGGACGCCGAGGAGCTGCGTACACCGGAGTGGCAGGAGCAGCCCGCCGAGTTCACCGCGCTTCCCGCCCAGACCGCCAACCCCCGCCGCACGGTCCTGATGGACATCCCGGTCGCGGCCACCCCCGCGGACTGATCTTCCCACGCCCCACCCGGCACAGTCCCGCGAGGCCGGGCCCTGAGGCGTGTGCCCGAGGATCCGGGCCGGGCCGGATCGGCGAGCGGCGTCCGGATCCTCGGGGCACCCTTCCCCGCGCTAGCCTGGAGCGTCAGACTCCGGCCAGTTCAGTGAGGGGCGCAAGGATCCCGTGCGCATCGCCAGGTTCTCCATCGACGGCAACGTCGCGTTCGGCGCGGTCGAGGGCGAGGGCCCTCCTGGATCGACGGACGGGCTCGTCCTCGACATCATCAAGGGCATCCCGTTCTCGGACTTCGAGCTCTCCGGTACGAAGGTCCCGCTGAGCAAGGTCCGGCTGCTGCCGCCCGTGCTCCCCAACAAGGTCGTGGCCTTCGGCCGCAACTACGCGGAGCACGCGAAGGAACTCGGCAACGAGGTGCCCGACGCCCCCTTCGCCTTCTTCAAGCCGTCCACCTCGGTGATCGGCTCCGGCGACGAGATCGCGTACCCCTCCTTCTCGAACGAGCTGCACCACGAGGCCGAGCTGGCCGTGGTCATCGGCCGTATGTGCCGTGAGGTCCCGCGTGAGCGCGTCAAGGACGTCATCCTCGGCTACACCTGCGCCAACGACGTCACCGCGCGCGACGTCCAGAAGCGCGAGAAGCAGTGGGCCCGGGCCAAGGGCTTCGACAACTCCTGCCCGCTCGGCCCCTGGGTGGAGACGGACCTCGACCTGGCCGCGATCGCCGAGGGCATCACCATCCAGTGCACGGTCAACGGCCTGCAGCGACAACTGGGCAGTACCAGCGAGATGATCCACTCCATCGAGGATCTGATCGTGAACATCACCGAGGCCATGACGCTGCTCCCCGGCGACGTGATCCTCACGGGCACCCCGGCAGGGGTCGGCCCGCTCAGTGCCGGCGACGAGGTCGCCGTCACCATCGAAGGCATCGGCACTCTCACCAACAAGGTGATCAAGCGTGGCTAACGCGAACGTCCGCGTACGTTTCTGTCCGTCCCCGACCGGCAATCCCCACGTGGGCCTGGTCCGCACCGCCCTGTTCAACTGGGCGTTCGCCCGGCACAACGAAGGCACCCTGGTCTTCCGCATCGAGGACACCGACGCGGCCCGCGACTCCGAGGAGTCGTACGACCAGCTGCTCGACGCGATGCGCTGGCTGGGCTTCGACTGGGACGAGGGGCCCGAGATCGGCGGCCCGCACGCCCCGTACCGCCAGTCGCAGCGGATGGACATCTACCAGGACGTCGCCCGCAAGCTCCTGGACGCCGGCCACGCGTACTACTGCTACTGCTCGACGGCGGAGCTCGACGCCCGCCGCGACGCGGCCCGCGCCGCGGGCAAGCCGTCCGGCTACGACGGCCACTGCCGCGTGCTGACCGACGAGCAGATCGCGACGTACAAGACGGAGGACCGCGAGCCCATCGTCCGCTTCCGCATGCCCGACGAGGCGATCACCTTCACGGACCTGGTCCGCGGCGAGTTGACCTTCACGCCGGAGAACGTGCCGGACTTCGGGATCGTACGAGCCAACGGAGCCCCGCTCTACACGCTGGTCAACCCGGTCGACGACGCCCTGATGGAGATCACCCACGTCCTGCGCGGCGAGGACCTGCTCTCCTCCACCCCCCGCCAGATCGCCCTCTACAAGGCGCTGACGGAGCTGGGCATCGCCAAGCGGACCCCTGCCTTCGGTCACCTCCCGTACGTCATGGGCGAGGGCAACAAGAAGCTCTCCAAGCGCGACCCGCAGTCCTCGCTGAACCTCTACAGGGAGCGCGGTTTCCTCCCCGAGGGCCTGCTCAACTACCTCTCCCTGCTCGGCTGGTCGCTCTCCGCCGACCAGGACATCTTCACGATGGACGAGATGGTCGCGGCCTTCGACGTGACGGACGTGAACCCCAACCCGGCCCGCTTCGACCTCAAGAAGTGCGAAGCGATCAACGCCGACCACATCCGCCTGCTCGACGCGAAGGACTTCGCCGAGCGCTGCACCCCCTGGCTGAAGGCCCCCTTCGCCCCATGGGAGCCGGAGGCCTTCGACGAGTCGAAGTGGACGGCCATCGCCCCGCACGCCCAGACCCGCCTCAAGGTCCTCTCCGAGATCACGGACAACGTCGACTTCCTGTTCCTCCCGGAGCCGGTCTTCGACGAGGCGTCCTGGACGAAGGCGATGAAGGAGGGGTCGGACGCCCTCCTCCGCACGGCGAGGGAAAAGCTGGAGACGGCGGACTGGACCTCACCCGAGTCCCTGAAGGAGGCCGTCCTGGCCGCCGGCGAGGCCCACGGCCTCAAGCTCGGCAAGGCCCAGGCCCCGGTCCGTGTCGCCGTCACCGGCCGCACGATCGGCCTGCCGCTCTTCGAGTCCCTGGAGATCCTGGGCAAGGAGCAGACACTGGCCCGTATCGACGCGGCGCTGGCGAAGCTGGCCGCGTAGTCGCACGGCACACGTACAGAGGGGCGGCGTCCGGTTCGGACGCCGCCCCTCCGGCATGGGTTCGGACCGTGTCGTTCTCGTCGACCAGGCAGTGGCTCTCGTCGAAGATTTCCAGCACGAGGATGACCAGGATCGCTTCGGCCGCCATGTACTCCAGCGTCACGCCAGGGGCCACGTACGCCTTGCGCAGATGCTCGTTCGGGTCCAGCCGGGCGGTCGAGTTCGCGGAACGGGTCACGCGCCAGGACGCGTACAGCCTTGTCCAACTGGGTTCGGCGTTCTTCGGGCGTCGTACGCCCCGCGACGCCAGGGCCCGGCCGACGCCGACCGGCGACCGGCAGACACCCGACGATCGACAGACACGGCCGAGGGCCCGGCGTTACCGTCGAGCCATGACGATCAAAGCCGTGGTGTGGGACGTCGACGACACGATCTTCGACTACACGACGGCCGACCGGGCCGGAATGCGCGGACATCTCGCCGCCGAGGGCCTGCTCGACGGGTACGCGTCCGTCGAGCAGGCCCTCGCCCGCTGGCGGGAACTCACCGACCAGCAGTGGGCGAGGTTCGCGTCGGGGGAGACGACGGACTGGGAGGAAGCGCGCCGGGACCGCGTACGGGCCTTTCTGGACGCGCCCCTGACCCACGAGGAAGCCGAAGCCTGGTTCCACCGGTACATGGGGCACTACGAAGCGGCCTGGGCGCTGTTCCCGGACGTCCTGCCCGTCCTCGACACGCTGGCCGGCAGCCACCGCCACGCGGTCCTCTCCAACTCCAGCATCCGAGTCCAGGACCGCAAGCTGAGCGTCCTCGGCGTACGCGACCGCTTCGAGTCGGTGCTGTGCGCGGCCGAGCTGGGCGTCTCCAAGCCCGCGGCCGAGGCGTTCCACGCGGCCTGCGACGCTCTGGCACTGCCGCCCCACGAGGTCGCGTACGTCGGGGATCACCCGGAGATCGACGGGCAGGGCGCGGCCGACGCCGGGTTGTTCTCGGTCTGGATCGACCGCGCGGGCGGGAGCGCCGTCGCGGTCCCGGGCGGGGACGCCGCGCCGGGCCGGCCGACGGATCGGCTCGTTGGCCTGCGCCGGATCGTCTCGCTCGGCGAACTTCCTGGGATCCTCCGGCCCGATACCCGTTTTGGAGCGCCGTCCACCTTCAGGTAATGTTCTTCCTGCGCCGCCGGAGAGTCGACCGTAAGGACAGGCCTCGAAGGCGCATACTAGAACAAGATCCCCAACAGGGGTTGCGTTTCAGTGGCCTATGGTGTAATTGGCAGCACGACGGTTTCTGGTTCCGTTAGTCTAGGTTCGAGTCCTGGTAGGCCAGCTCGCAGAGCTCATCTGCAACCGCGGAGATCCATTCCGCAAAGCCCCCGTTGTGTAGCGGCCTAGCACGCCGCCCTCTCAAGGCGGTAGCGCCGGTTCGAATCCGGTCGGGGGTACAGATCCTTCCCAGGGGGGACAGTCCGGGTCGCACCCGCTGACTCTCATGCAGGATCGCTAGGGCCCCCGTTGTGTAGCGGCCTAGCACGCCGCCCTCTCAAGGCGGTAGCGCCGGTTCGAATCCGGTCGGGGGTACTCAGGGTGGTCTAGACCACCATTGGGCTATGGTGTAATTGGCAACACGACGGTTTCTGGTTCCGTTGTTCTAGGTTCGAGTCCTGGTAGCCCAGCTGGATCACTTGTGGTCCTTGCCCCCGTTGTGTAGCGGCCTAGCACGCCGCCCTCTCAAGGCGGTAGCGCCGGTTCGAATCCGGTCGGGGGTACACGAAGAAGAAGCCCTCCCCAGTTGGGGAGGGCTTCTTCGTGCTGAGCTGGTTGAGCTGAGGGACAACGTCAACTCCAGCCGATCGCTGCGGCGTTGAAGCGACCGGCCGGCCGAAGTCGATGCGGGCGGTCAGCCCGTGCGGCGCAGCGCCTCCGACAGGCGGGCGGCCGCGTCGATGACCGCCTGGGCGTGCATCCGGCCCGGGTGGCGGCTGAGGCGCTCGATCGGTCCGGACACCGAGACGGCCGCGACAACGCGGTTCGACGGCCCGCGCACCGGCGCGGAGACGGACGCCACGCCCGGCTCACGCTCGCCGATCGACTGGGCCCAGCCCCGGCGCCGTACGCCCGACAGCGCCGTCGCCGTGAAGCGGGCGCCCTGCAGGCCGCGGTGCAGGCGCTCCGGCTCCTCCCAGGCCATCAGGATCTGGGCCGAGGAGCCGGCCTTCATGGTGAGCGTCGAGCCCACCGGGACCGTGTCCCTGAGGCCCGACAGGCGCTCCGCCGCGGCGACGCAGATGCGCATGTCGCCCTGGCGGCGGTAGAGCTGCGCGCTCTCGCCCGTGACATCGCGCAGGTGCGTGAGTACCGGGCCCGCCGTCGCGAGGAGGCGGTCCTCACCCGCCGCGGCGGCCAGCTCGGCCAGCCGCGGGCCGAGAATGAAACGGCCCTGCATGTCGCGCGCCACCATACGGTGGTGTTCAAGTGCCACGGCGAGGCGATGTGCCGTGGGCCGTGCCAGTCCGGTCGCCGCGACCAGTCCCGCGAGGGTGGCCGGACCGGACTCCAGAGCGCTCAGGACAAGGGCTGCCTTGTCCAGAACGCCGACGCCGCTACTGTTGTCCATGAAACGATATTCGCGTCTCACTCTGTGAAACGCAAGTTCAATTTTCCGTGGAACGCGCCACCCTGGTATACACAGCGGCCCGTAATTCATGGGCCCGGCGACCACATGCCCGAGAACAGCGGCGAGAGAGCCGGAGGGGCACGCCGGAGGCGAGCGGCCGAGCACGATCGGACCCTCGACACCGGCTGGAGCGCCCCGGAGGCGAACGAGCCAAACAAAGGGGAAAGCGATGGGTAGGACACTCGCTGAGAAGGTCTGGGACGACCATGTCGTCCGGCGCGCGGAGGGCGAGCCCGACCTTCTCTTCATCGATCTGCACCTGCTGCACGAGGTGACCAGCCCCCAGGCCTTCGACGGCCTCCGTCAGGCGGGGCGCCCCGTGCGCCGCCTCGACCTCACCATCGCGACCGAGGATCACAACACCCCGACCCTCGACATCGACAAGCCCATCGCGGACCCGGTCTCCCGCGCCCAGCTCGAGACGCTGCGCAAGAACTGCGCCGAGTTCGGCGTGCGTCTGCACTCCCTGGGTGACGTCGAGCAGGGCGTGGTGCACGTCGTGGGACCGCAGCTGGGTCTGACCCAGCCCGGCACCACGGTCGTGTGCGGTGACTCCCACACCTCCACGCATGGCGCCTTCGGGGCGCTGGCGTTCGGCATCGGCACCTCCCAGGTCGAGCACGTGCTGGCCACCCAGACCCTCCCGCTGGCCCGCCCGAAGACCATGGCCATCACGGTCGACGGTGAACTGCCCGAGGACGTCACGGCCAAGGACCTGATCCTGGCGATCATCACCAAGATCGGTACGGGCGGCGGCCAGGGCTACATCCTGGAGTACCGCGGCTCCGCCATCGAGAAACTCTCGATGGAGGCCCGGATGACCATCTGCAACATGTCGATCGAGGCCGGTGCCCGCGCGGGCATGATCGCCCCCGACGAGACCACCTTCGAGTACATCAAGGGCCGCGCCCACGCCCCCGAGGGCGAGGACTGGGACGCCGCCGTCGCGTACTGGAAGACCCTTAAGTCGGACGAGGACGCGGAATTCGACGAGGAGGTCGTCATCGACGCCGCCTCCCTCGCGCCGTTCGTCACCTGGGGCACCAACCCCGGTCAGGGTGCGCCGCTTTCGGCGTCCGTCCCCGACCCTGCTTCGTACGAGGACGCTTCGGAGCGCCATGCCGCCGAAAAGGCCCTGGAATACATGGGGTTGACCGCCGGGCAGCTGCTGCGCGACATCAAGGTCGACACCGTCTTCGTAGGTTCCTGCACCAACGGCCGTATCGAGGATCTGCGCGCGGCCGCATCGATCGTCGAGGGCCGCAAAGTCGCCGACGGCGTACGGATGCTGGTGGTCCCCGGCTCCGCGCGCGTCGGTCTGCAGGCCGTCTCCGAGGGCCTGGACCTGGTCTTCAAGGAGGCCGGCGCCGAATGGCGGCACGCGGGCTGCTCGATGTGTCTGGGCATGAACCCCGACCAGCTCGCCCCCGGTGAGCGCTCCGCCTCCACGTCCAACCGCAACTTCGAAGGCAGGCAGGGCAAGGGCGGCCGTACGCACCTGGTGTCGCCGCAGGTCGCCGCCGCCACCGCCGTGCTGGGCCATCTGGCCTCCCCGGCGGACCTGTCCGACGCCGACACCCGTACGCCCGCTGGAGTCTGATCAGTCATGGAAGCATTCACCACGCACACCGGCCGGGCCGTCCCGCTGCGCCGCAGCAACGTCGACACCGACCAGATCATCCCCGCCCACTGGCTCAAGAAGGTGACCAGGGACGGCTTCGAGGACGGGCTGTTCGAGGCCTGGCGCAAGGACTCGTCGTTCATCCTCAACCAGCCCGAGCGCGAAGGCGCCACGGTCCTGATCGCGGGTCCCGACTTCGGTACCGGCTCCTCGCGTGAGCACGCTGTGTGGGCGCTGCAGAACTACGGCTTCAGGGCCGTCATCTCGTCCCGCTTCGCCGACATCTTCCGCGGCAACTCGCTCAAGAACGGCCTGCTCACGGTGATTGTGGAGCAGGAGATCGTGGATGCGCTGTGGGAGCTCACCGAGAAGGATGCGCAGGCTGAGGTCACTGTGGACCTTGAGGCGCGCGAGGTGCGCGCCGAGGGCATCACGGCCGCCTTCGAACTCGACGAGAACGCCCGTTGGCGGCTGCTGAACGGACTGGACGACATCTCCATCACGCTCCAGAACGAGGCGGACATCTCCACGTACGAGGCCAAGCGGCCCTCGCACAAGCCGCGGACCGTTCAGGTCTGATCACCCTCAGGTTCGGTCGCCCTCGGGTCGGTTCACCTCCGAGTGTGGTCAGGCCCGAACCCGCAAGGCTGATTCCGGCCAGCTCAACAGGCCTCTGTACCCCCAATCGTGGACGGTTGGGGGTACATCTGTGTCTGCCTCCGCAAGAGGTCTCACGGCCTCGGTGATTGGCCTCAACTGGCCTTGTTTCAAGGGGGCTTGATGGGGTAGTCGAGCCTCGGCAGAGCCTTGTGGGGAGACGCGCAGGAGGCCCTCGGGAGGCGGTAGTTACCCCCTGCGCAGGCGACAACTCGCCCCAGATGGCACAATCTGTGCATGGAACACGACGGCCAACTCGAGCTCTATGCGGCAGTCGCGTCCCAACTCAAGGAAGCGCACACAAGGGTGCGCGCACTGCAAGTCCCGGAGGGCGTACGGATGGCGCTGACCCGGAAGCTGCTGGTCATTACGGCCGTGGCCAAGCACGATCTCGCCGATGCGACAAGGCGTCTGGAGCGGTTCACCACGGACCTCGACGAGGGCCGAATCCCCGAAGAGGAACGCTGAGGAACTCCGCACCGGCCCGAGTTCGTTGCGGCACTAGGGTGATTAGCCCGTTTCGTGTTTGATTTGCGGTATATATCTGCCTAATGTGCGAAAAAGCTTGAACACTTTCGTTCTGGCAATGTCTCCGAAGGGGAAGACGTGAACAAGGCGCAGCTCGTAGAAGCGATTGCGGACAAGGTCGGCGGGCGTCAGCAGGCCGCCGACGCGGTCGACGCCGTACTGGACGCCATCGTCCGCGCGGTTGTGGGCGGGGAACGGGTCTCGGTCACCGGCTTCGGTTCCTTCGAGAAGGTGGACCGCCCGGCCCGTTACGCCCGTAACCCACAGACTGGGGAGCGTGTTCGGGTCAAGAAGACCTCCGTGCCGCGTTTCCGCGCGGGCCAGGGCTTCAAGGACCTGGTGAGCGGCTCGAAGAAGCTCCCGAAGCACGATGTGGCGGTCAAGAAGGCGCCCAAGGGCAGCCTGTCCGGCGGGGCCACCGCCACGGTGAGGAAGGCCGCGGCCAAGAGGGCGACCACGGCCAAGAAGGTCACGCCGAGGGCGGCCGCGGCCAAGAAGGCCGCGCCGGCGAAGAAGACCACGGCGACGAAGAAGACGGCGGCCAAGAAGACCACCGCCAAGACGGCCACGGCGAAGAAGACCACGGCCAAGAAGGCGGCGGCGAAGAAGTCGACCGCCAAGAAGGCGACGGCCAAGAAGACCGCGCCGGCCAAGCAGGCGCCCGCGAGGAAGACCGCGGCGCGCAAGACCACCGCCAAGAAGGCCACCGCCCGCTAGGAGTAGGGGTGCTGGGTACTCACGCGCCGGGCCGGACTCCCTTTGGGGAGCCCGGCCCGCGGCGTGTCCGGCACGGCCGGAAGGTGTGCGCGCTCAGAAGGTGTGCAGTGTCACCAGGGTGATGCGGCGGTCGTCCTGCTCGCCCTCGAGCTCGATCCGCACCCGCTGGCCCGGGCGCAGCATCCTGAGGCCGCCCCTGTCGAACGCCGGGCCGTCGAAGGGCACGGGGGTGCCGTCGTCCAGCAGCACCTGGCCGCTGTGGGTCTCGGGGTCGTATGTGTACGCGGTCGCCTGCATGAGGTGAAGCGTATGCGCTCCGCTTGGGGCGGGTCTCTGAGGCCGGTGCGCGGAGTGCGGGTTGTCCGGGCTGAGCGCTCCCCCACTCTCGACTTCGCTCGAGCGGGGGGACCCCCATCGCGGCGGAGCCGCAAATGACACAGCCCCGCGCCTCTTATGGGGCGCCCGTTGTGCGGGCGTGCTGAGAGGCAGGTCAGGCGGCCTTCAGCCGCTCTACCGCCGCTGTCGTGCGGGGGCCCACGCCAAGGGTGAGGGCCGCTCGTAGGTCGGCGCCGGTGTCTACGTCCTGGCGTACGGAATCCACGGCGGTCAAGAGCAGTTCCATGGCTCCCGACGCGCGATGACGGGCGCGGGAATCGGTGCCGAATGCGGGGAGCAATTCGTGGTCTGCGGAAGCGGCCAGGAGAGTTGTGCCGATTCCGGCGGCGTCCGGGAGGAAAGCGCGGGGGAATTCGGCGGCCGCGGTGAGGACGCGGGCCAATTCCAGGGGACGCAGAGCGGGAAGATCGGCGTTCAGGGCCGCCAGCGGCCTTCGGGGGCGTCTGGTGCGTACCGCCGACGCCGCGTGCCCCAGGGCGGCGTTCAGGCCGCCTCCCGGCTCGTCCGGGATGATCCGGGCGCCCAGTGCGGCCAGTTCGCGCCCGGCCAGTACGTCGCCCGTGACGACCGCCACATCCCCGACCGCCGGGCAGGCCAGCGCCGCGGCCACGGTGTCCTGTGCGAACGCGAGGGCGAGCCCGGGGCGCAGGCCGTCGGCCGCGGTGTCCGAGAGCCTGCTCTTCGCCCGCGACAGGGCTTTGAGGGGTACGACCAAGGTCCACTGCACGAGCGCTCCGTCCCTCCCTTGTCGCGCCTATTGTGACCCGGACACCGTGGCGGGCAGGCGGCAGGGGGGATACGGCGAAGCTCCTTGTAAGGGCGGTGGTGGGAGACGGGCGGGCGTACGGTGTTCTCGACAGACAGGCGGCCTGGGGCGACACTTGTGCGGCCCCCCAGGCCCTAGAGGAAGGTGTCGCGCGTGCCCCGCCGCAGAATCGGCTTCTGGTACCGCTTCGCGGCGGTGCTCTGCAAACCGCCGTTGGTGGTTCTGATCAAGCGGGACTGGCGTGGAATGGAGAACATTCCGGCCGAGGGCGGATTTATTACCGCGGTGAACCACAATTCCCACGTGGACCCCTTCGCGTACGCGCACTATCAATACAACACGGGCCGTGTTCCGCGATTCCTCGCGAAGAGCGGGCTTTTCAGGAAGGGTTTCGTGGGGGCGGCCATGCGCGGCACCGGGCAGATCCCGGTGTACCGCGAGAGCACCGACGCGCTCAGTGCCTATCGGGCCGCGATCGACGCCGTGGAGCGCGGGGAGTGCGTGGCGTTCTATCCCGAGGCCACCCTGACCCGCGATCCCGACCTGTGGCCGATGACCGGCAAGACGGGGGCCGCACGGGTCGCCCTGCAGACCAAGTGCCCGGTGATTCCGGTCGCTCAGTGGGGCGCCAACCTGCTGCTTCCGCCGTACGCCAAGAAGCCGGACGTCCTTCCGCGCAAGACGCACCATGTACTCGCGGGCCCACCCGTGGACCTCTCGCGCTTCTATGACAAGGAGATGACCCCCGACCTCCTGAAGGAGGCGACAGAGGTCATCATGGCCGCGATCACCGCGCAGCTGGAGGTGATCCGCGGCGAGAAGGCGCCCAGCACGCCGTACGACCCGCGCCAGGTGCGCATCGATCAGCGGCGCAGGACACGGGCACACGAAAAGCGGAAAAAGGCAGAGCGGGAAAAGGCGGCGCGGGTACAAGCAGAGCAGGAAAAGGCAGAGCAAGAAAAGGCAGAGCGGGAAGAGGAGCACGGCAAGTGACGACATCCGGCAAGCCCGTCAAGGCGGCCGTCTTCGGGACCGGATCGTGGGGCACGGCCTTCGGCATGGTGCTCGCCGACGCCGGGTGCGACGTGACGCTGTGGGGACGGCGGGCCGAACTCGCCGAAGCGGTCAACTCCACGCGTACGAACCCGGACTACCTGCCGGGCATCGAACTCCCCGCGAACCTGAAGGCCACCACGGACGCCGCTCAGGCCGCGCGCGACGCCGACTTCACCGTGCTCGCCATTCCCTCACAGACGCTGCGCGGCAACCTCGCCGAATGGACTCCGCTGCTCGCTCCCGACACCGTTCTCGTCTCCCTCATGAAGGGCGTCGAACTCGGCTCCGCGATGCGGATGAGCGAGGTCGTCGAGGACGTGGCCAAGGTCGGCGCCGACCGTATCGCCGTGGTCACCGGGCCCAACCTCGCCCGTGAGATCGCCGCCCGCATGCCGGCCGCCGCCGTGGTCGCGTGCCGCGACGAAGCGGTGGCCCAGCGGCTCCAGGCCGCCTGCCACACGCCGTACTTCCGCCCGTACACCAACACCGACGTGGTGGGCTGCGAACTCGGCGGTGCCATCAAGAACGTGATCGGTCTCGCCGTGGGTATCGCGGACGGCATGGGACTCGGCGACAACGCCAAGGGCTCCCTCATCACACGCGGTTTGGCGGAGACGACCCGGCTCGGCCTCGCCATGGGCGCCGACCCGCTGACGTTCTCCGGCCTCGCCGGCCTCGGCGACCTCGTGGCGACGTGCTCCTCGCCGCTCTCGCGCAACCACACCTTCGGCACCAACCTCGGCAAGGGCATGACCCTCGAGGAGACCATCGCCGTCACCAGGCAGACCGCCGAGGGCGTCAAGTCCTGTGAGTCCGTACTGGACTTGGGCCGCCGGCACGGCGTCGACATGCCCATCACGGAGATGGTCGTCGGCATCGTCCACGAGGGCAAGCCACCGGTCGTCGCCCTCAAGGAGCTGATGTCCCGCAGCGCCAAGCCGGAGCGCCACTGAAATCCGGCCCGGCCAGTTCGCGGAACCACGCTGCGCAACAGCGGGAATGACGCTGAGCGACCATCCGAACGACGCTGGGCGACAGGGACCGTCGGGCGCTGACTCGCGCCCTACCAACGGGTACTCTCAAGCCGATATGAGCACCGAGAACCTGCCCCAGAGCCCCGAGCAGCAGCCCCGTAAGCCGCGTGTGGCCGTCGTGTTCGGCGGTCGCAGCTCCGAACACGGGATCTCCATCGTCACCGCCGGCGCGCTCCTGCGAGCCATCGACCGTACGAAGTACGACGTACTGCCGATCGGCATCACCCAGGACGGCCGCTGGGCGCTCACCGCGGACGAGCCGGAGCGGATGGCGATCGTCGACCGGCGCCAGCCGAACGTGGAACAGCTCGCGGAGTCGGACGAGGGCGGCGTGGTCCTGTCCGTCGACCCCGGTAACCGGGAAGTCGTCTACAGCGAGCCCGGTTCGGTCCCCAAGGCGCTCGGTGAGGTCGACGTCGTCTTCCCGATGCTGCACGGCCCGTACGGCGAGGACGGCACCCTCCAGGGCCTCCTGGAGCTTTCCGGAGTCCCGTACGTCGGCTCGGGTGTGCTCGCCTCGGCCGTCGGCCAGGACAAGGAGTACATGAAGCGGGTGTTCACCTCCTTCGGGCTGCCCGTCGGCCCGTACGTGGTGATCCGCCCCCGCGAGTGGGAGCTCGACGAGTCCGCGGCCCGCAAGAAGATCGTCGACTTCGCCGGCGAGCACGGCTGGCCGCTCTTCGTGAAGCCCGCGCGCGCGGGGTCGTCGATCGGCATCACGAAGGTCGACGACCTGGGCGGTCTCGACGAGGCGATCGCGACTGCCCAGCAGCACGACCCGAAGATCCTCGTGGAGGCGCTGCTGCGCGGCCGCGAGATCGAGTGCGGGGTCCTGGAGTTCGAGGACGGGCCGAGGGCCTCCGTGCCCGCCGAGATTCCGGCGGCGCAGTCGCACGCGTACTACGACTTCGAGGCGAAGTACATCGACTCGACGCCCGGCATCGTGCCGGCCCCGCTGACGTCCGAGCAGACCGCCGAGGTCCAGCGGCTCGCCGTCGAGGCCTTCGACGCCGCGTCCTGCGAGGGTCTCGTTCGCGCGGACTTCTTCCTCACCGAGGACGGGGAGTTCGTGATCAACGAGATCAACACGATGCCCGGCTTCACGCCCATCTCCATGTACCCGCAGATGTGGGAGGCGACCGGAGTGCCCTACCAGGAGCTGGTGGACCGCCTGATCCAGGCGGCGATGCGCAGGTCTACGGGGTTGCGCTAGATCGCGCTGCACTCTTCCCCAGGGCTGTGGGAGCCGCTTTTGGGGGCGCGGGGAACTGCGCGACCAGCCACAAACGACCCGCAGTCAACGAACAACCGGTCTTCTCAGTTGGCGATCCCCTCGGGGATCGCCTTCTTGATGGCCGCGGCCAGGTCGATCAGAACGGCGGACGTGTCCGACCCTTTGCGTACGGTCACCTCGACGTACGCGACGCGCGACGCACTGGTGAAGCGGTATGCCCCGTCGTCCCGCTCCTCCATCAGCCAGTCGACGCCGTTCACACCGCCGGCGACAGCGTTCGGGTCACGGCCCTCGGCCACCTTCGGATCGACCATCTTCGGCGGCCGCTCGACACCGCAGCGCAGTATGATCGCCGGGCTTCCCCAGCCCGCGGTCAACGCGGACCGGGGCTCGGGATCCTCCCGGTCGAGACCATCCACCTTCCGCGGCAGTGACTTGTCCAGGTTCCGGCACAGCTCGGTGACCTTCCCGTCCGGGCTGGGAACCACGGTCGAGGTGTTGTCGTCTGCTGAGGAGCAGCCCGCGGCCACGATCAGCAGGGCGAGGGCGGGCAGCCCGAAGTAAGAGGTGCGCCGGTGACGGGAGAAGTCCACCGGCCTAGGGTAGACGGGGGCTACAGGTGCACGACCGGGCAGGTCAGGGTACGCGTGATGCCGTCCACTTGCTGGACCTTGGCGACCACCATGCGGCCGAGCTCGTCGACCGTGTCGGCTTGGGCCCGCACGATCACGTCGTACGGTCCTGTCACATCCTCGGCCTGGATCACCCCTTGAATCTTGCTGATCGTTTCGGCGACGGTCGACGCTTTGCCGACCTCCGTCTGGATCAGGATGTACGCCTGTACCACGGAACCTCCAGGGCGGCCACGAGGATCATGTGGGGAAAAGGAACGCCACGGTATCGCGTCGCTGCTCGCCGCGGGGAGACCCGCGGGGACTGGGGCTTGCGTGCCGGGGTGCACGGACCGCGCAAGTTGACGGTCAACTCGACGGTACCCAGGTCGGAGACGGCTCGCGACTGGGCAGAAGCAGTAACAGAAGGGGACGTACGACGATGAAGGGCACCGTGGGAGAGTTGGGAGAGTTCGGGCTCATCAAGGAGCTCACCTCGCGGCTCACCACCACCCCGGCGGTACGCGTCGGGCCGGGCGACGACGCCGCCGTGGTGGCCGCCCCCGACCGCAGGGTCGTGGCGAGCACCGACATCCTCCTGGAGGGGCGGCACTTCCGGCGGGACTGGTCCACGGCGTACGACGTCGGGCGCAAGGCGGCCGCGCAGAACCTCGCGGACATCGCGGCCATGGGCGCCGTACCGACCGCGCTGCTGCTCGGCCTGGTCGTGCCGGCCGAACTCCCCGCCACCTGGCCGTCGGAGCTGATGGACGGCCTGCGGGACGAATGCCAGGTCGCGGGCGCGGCCGTGGTCGGCGGCGATGTCGTACGCGGCGACACGATCACCGTGGCGATCACCGCACTCGGCGATCTCCGCAACCACGAGCCGGTGGTCCGGTCCGGCGCCCAGCCCGGCGATGTCGTCGCCGTGACGGGCTGGCTGGGCTGGTCCGCGGCCGGGCACGCCGTGCTCTCCCGCGGCTTCCGCTCGCCGCGTGCCTTCGTCGAGGCCCACCGGCGCCCGGAACCGCCGTACCACGCGGGCCCCGCGGCCGCCGGGCTCGGCGCGACCTCGATGACAGACGTCAGCGACGGGCTGATCGCCGACCTCGGGCACATCGCCGAGGCCAGCAAGGTGCGCATCGACATCCGCTCCGGCGCCGTCGACATCCCGTCGCAGATGAACGACATCGGACAGGCCGTCGGCGTCGACCCGATCCAGTGGGTGCTCACCGGCGGCGAGGACCACGCGATCGTCGCGACCTTCCCGCCGGACGTGAAGCTGCCCGCCCGCTGGAAGGTGATCGGCGAGGTCCTCAACCCGTCGGCGCTGCCGCAGGTCACGGTCGACGGGGCGCCGTGGACCAGCAAGGGCGGCTGGGACCACTTCGCGGACATCGAGTCATGAGTGCCAGGGGCGCGGGGAGCGTCGGGAGCGCGAGGAGTGCTCCGCCTCGTGTGCTGACGGTCGCGGGCTCCGACTCCGGTGGCGGGGCCGGGATCCAGGCCGACCTGAAGACGATGCTCGCGCTCGGCGTGCACGGCATGAGCGTGATCACGGCCGTCACCGCGCAGAACTCCCTGGGCGTACAAGGCGCTTGGGAACTTCCGGTGGAGGCGGTGCGCGCCCAGTACCGCAGCGTGGTCGACGACATCGGTGTGGACGCGGTCAAAACCGGCATGCTCGCCTCCGCCGAACTCGTCGAGACCGTCGCCGAGTTGATCGGCGCCACGGACGCGCCCGCTGTCGTCGACCCGGTCGGCGTCTCCAAGCACGGCGACTCGCTGCTGGCCGCGTCCGCGCTGGATTCCGTACGGACGAAACTGCTGCCCGTCGCGACGGTGGCCACCCCGAACCTGGACGAGGTCGTCCAGCTCACGGGGGTGCGCGTCGAGTCGGAGGACGGGATGCGGCGCGCGGCGGCGGCCATGCTGGCGTACGGCCCGAGGTGGGTGCTGATCAAGGGCGGTCATCTCAGCGGTGACGCCGTTGACTTCCTCACCGACGGCTCCGACGAGCTCTGGCTGCGCGCGGTCCGGCTCGACAACCGGCACACCCACGGCACGGGGTGCACCCTCGCCAGCGCGATCGCCGCGGAGCTCGCGAAGGGGGAGGCGGTGCCGGGGGCGGTCGTGGCGGCGAAGGAGTACGTCACCGGGGCGATCGAGGCCGGCTTCGCGCTCGGGGACGGGATCGGTCCGGTGGATCACGGGTGGCGCTTCGGGGCGGGTGACGCGTAAGCGATTGCGTAAACGCTTACGCGCTCGGCCGCACCCGAGCACAGCAAAAAGCCGGTCCACCGAGGTGGACCGGCTTTGAGCAGCGAACCAGCAGTGGCCGCGCGCTAGCAGAGCGTCAGCGCGAGACCTTGCCGGCCTTGATGCACGAGGTGCAAGCGTTCACGCGCTTCGGCGTCCCGCCCATCACGGTACGGACGCGCTGGATGTTCGGGTTCCAGCGACGGGACGTACGGCGGTGAGAGTGCGAGATGTTGTTGCCGAAGCTCGGCCCCTTGCCACAGACGTCGCAGTTGGCAGCCACGGGTCACTCCAAAGACTTCAGATGCTCTTACGGTGGATCCCGGCATGCCGGGATCAAGATCTAGGATCTGAGTGGCGGTGCCAGGGAGAAGGCCCGATCGGATCGGGCAACCGGAGCAGCATACAACGACTGCGTCCGTACAACGAAACTACCATGGTCGGCCAGGGCTCCCGCCCGGCCCTCTTCCGGCGGGAACCTGACCTGGGTCTACGCTGCGTCCCACGTTCCGGCTGCTCAAGGAGGCGCAGGTGCCGCAGGTGCCGCACACATTGGACGCTCTCGTGGTGCGCGCCTGGTGCGGACTCGCGCTGGAGGCCCTCGGTCGCGCGCGCGAGGAGATCGACGCGATCAACGTCTATCCCGTGGCGGACGGGGACACCGGCACCAACCTGTACCTGACGGTGGAGTCGGCGGCCGCGGCCGTCGAGGCGGTCTTCGCGGCGCATGCCGCCGTTTCCGGCGAGCAGGAGGCCTCGGGCGGGCAGGAGGACTCCGCCGGACAGGGGGCTTCTGGTGGGCAGGTGGCCCAGCGGCCGGCTCTCGCTGACACGATGCGCGCGATGGCGCACGGCGCGCTCATAGGCGCCCGGGGGAACTCCGGGACGATCCTGGCGCAGCTCCTCCGTGGCATGGCCCAGGTACTAGCCGCCAAGAGTGACGCCATTCATGCCGACGGACCGGCTCTGCGGCTCGCCCTCCGGCATGCGGCCGACGCGGCCCGGCAGGCCGTCGCGCATCCGGTCGAGGGCACGGTCCTCACGGTCGCCTCGGCCGCCGCCGACGCGGCCTCCGGCGCCGAGGGCGACTGCGGCGCGGTCGCCCGGGCGGCCTACGAGGGAGCGCGGGCGGCGCTCGCGGCGACTCCGGGGCAGCTGGCGGTCCTGAAGCGGGCCGGAGTGGTCGACGCGGGCGGACGCGGGCTCGTGGCCGTGCTGGCGGCGCTGGTGGAGACGTTCACGGGCGAGGCGCCGGCCGCCGGGGCGGTGCCGGTTCTTGTGGGGCACGCGCGCGTGGGGGCGGGCCCGGACACGCAGGCACCGCACGCGCGCGTGCAGGCCGGTGTGCCGGAGTCCGTCGGAGACATGAGCGACGCGGGGGAGTGCGTCGACGGCGCCCCGGCTCTGGAAGAGGGCGGGCCCGCGTTCGAGGTGATCTACCTCCTGGAGGCGGAGGACGCGGCCGTGGTGCGCCTGCGGGAGCGGCTCGACTCGCTCGGCGACTCGCTCGTCGTGGTCGGCGGGGACGGGCTGTGGAACGTCCACGTGCACGTCGACGACGCCGGCGCCGCCGTGGAGGCGGGCGTCGAGGCCGGTCGGCCGTACCGGATCCGGATCACGCACTTCGGGCTCGGCGACGCGCACACGGCGGGCGCCGCCGGGCGGCCGGTCCGGGAGCGGGCAGCGCGCGCGGTCGTGGCCGTCGTCCCCGGAGAGGGGCTGGCGGGCCTGTACGCCGGCGCCGGGGCGACCATCGTCCTCGCGCGTCCAGGGGAGCCGCCCGCGAGCGGGGAGCTCGTCGAGGCGGTTCGGCGGGCGCACGCGCGCGAGGTGGTGCTGTTGCCCAACGACGCCGAACTGCGCCACACCGCGGCCGCCGCGGCCGAGCAGGCCCGCACCGAGGGCGTCAGGGTCGCCCTGATCCCCACGCGCTCCGCGGTCCAGGGGATCGCCGCGCTCGCCGTGCATGAGCCCGAGCGGCGTTTCGACGAGGACGTCGTCGCGATGACCTCGGCCGCCGGGGCCACCCGGTACGCCGAACTCGCCGTCGCGGAACGCCAGTCGTGGACCATGGCCGGCATCTGCCAGGCCGGTGACATCCTCGGCCTCATCGACGGCGACGTGGCCGTGATCGGCTCCGACATCACGGCAACGGCCGAGACCGTCCTGAACCGCATGCTCGCGGCGGGCGGCGAGATGGTGACCCTGGTGCTGGGCGACGACGCCCCCGACACGATCGCCGGACACCTGGAGTCCCGGGTCAGGGAGTCGTACATGGCCGTGGACACGGTGGTGTACCAAGGCGGACGCCAGGGAGCCCTGCTGCTGATCGGCGTGGAGTAGACGCGTCCCGCGTCCCGCGGGCAGGGGGCGGGCGCGGGGCGGGACGCCTCCCGCTCCGCGTGCCGCTTCCTAGTCCTTCGACTCCTGGTCCTTCGACTCCCGGTCCTCAGCTCCGGTGACCCGCAGCAGCCTCTCCGCCTCCGCCCGCCGGGCCGCCGCCGTCTCGTCGGCGTCGTCCGCCCCGGAGTACGCACCGAGCACCACGCGCGCGTGTGCCGCGGCCGCTTCGTGGCGTTCCAGGTCGGCCGCCAGCCAACCGGCGGCCAGCTCGGCACTCGCACGGCCGTGGAGGTGGTTCGGGCCGAGGGACGCGAAGACCGTGGCAGCCTGTACGACCTGGGCGAGGGCCTCCTCGAAGACGGCGTGGATCGCGTCGTCGTCGGCGTCGTCAACCACGGAGCGGGCGATCAGATCACCGAACTGCCGATGCGTCTGGCCGAGTTCGGCGACGAGCTGTTCCCGCTCGTCGTCGTCCTCCGGTGCCGCGGTCTCGCACTCCCCGAGCGCCGCCGTCATCAACTCTCGTGCCGCGTCGAGCCCCGCGCCGTCCTCGCGCACCGCGAGCCAGGCGCGGGCCCGCAGAGAGCGGATCAGCCCGTGGACGTTGCCGAGGGACCGCCACAGGTCACCGGCGCGTTCGTAGGCCTGCTCCGCCTGGGGGAGCAGCTCCGCGTGGCCGAGGGCCTCCGCTGCGAGATGGGCGAGCATCGCGTGGTCGCGCTGGTCGGGCCAGTGCCGGGCGATCTCGGCGGCTCGGAGCCAGCTTTCGGCGGCCTCGCGGTGCTCCCCGAGCTCGGTGTGACAGTCACCGAGCCACCAGTGGGTCTGCACGAGCGCACCGTCGCCGTGCGTCTCCGCGCTCAGTTCCGGCAGCGCCGACTCCAGGACCTCCGCGGCCTCGGCCCAGCGCCCCTGGCGCAGCAGGAAGCCGCCGAGCTGATGTCGTGCCCAGGCGCCAAGTGTGGGCCCTTCGCCGCCTTCGTCGGCCCAGTGTGACGCCTCCAGGGCATGATCCGCGGCAGGCCCGAACTGCCCGGTGGCGCCGAGTATTTCGGCCAGCTGAAGATGCAGCTGCGCCCGGCCGGTCGCCTCCATGAACGGCGTCCCGTGCTCCAGCGCGGCCCGGGCCGCCCGCTCCGCGGCCTCGGCGTCGCCCAGCCGCACGATACCGGTGAGCCGGGCCTCGTACTCCACCGCGAACCACGGCAGTCCGGCCGCGACGAACGCCTCAGAAGCCCGCGTGAGCAGCTCCGCGGCCGTCTCCGCGTCCCCGGCGTGCGCGGCGAGCTCCCCGAGCATGGCCTGCGCCTCCGCGGCCCGTGAGGCGACCAGGAGGTCCCCGTCCCCGGTGTGCGGCTCGGTGAGTGCCAGCAGCTCCCGAGCGGCGCTCTCCGCGGCGGCGAGGGCCTCGGAGCCGGTTCCGGCCTCGCCCCCCTCCGCCGCCTCGTGCACCCGCTGCAACAGAATCCGAGCCCGCCCCACCAGCACGGAAGCCGCCTGCCGGACCCCGGTACCGCCTTCGGCGAAGAGGGCGAGCACCTGCTCGTACGGCTCCGCGACCGCGGCCAGCGCCTCGCCGGTCCGCCCCGAGAGAGCCAGTACGAAGGCTCCACGCGCGCGTGCCGCCAGGGCCTCGCCCGGGTCGCCCGCCGCCACGTACAGCTCGGCGGCGCGCGCGAAGAGCTCCACGCCCTCCGGGCCGTGGCCCATCGCCTCGTGATCGGTCATCTCCGCGCGGTCGCGGATGTCCAGCTTCCCGGCCTCGTCCCCGACCGCCTGAGAGACCGCGGCCCACGCCGCGACGGACTCCGGGTGCAGGGAGTCCGAGAGCCGGCGGGCCTCGGCGAGCAGCGCGGTCAGGTCCGGCTCGGTGGCGGAGGCGTCGGCCGCGGTGGCCCTCGGTATGGGCGCGGGCTTCAACGGTGCGGTCACGGTCCGTGCGGCCCGTACGCCCAACGGCAGCCGCTCCACCAGGGGCAGCTGGTCCATGCGCTCCCGGACGCGGCCACTCACGTACGCCGTGCCGTTGCGCTCGTCGAAGCGCGCGGCCAGCGAAAGGGCCTCCACGCGCGCGTGGGCGGCGAGTTCGCCCGCGGTCCAGGTGCGGTCGGCCGGTCTGGGCACGGTCCCCGAGCCGAGCCCGAGCGAGGTCAGCCGGTCCATCAGCAGGGCGACCACAGCGAGGAAGTTCATCCGGCTGCGCGGCTCCCCGGAGTCCGTGAAGTACGCGGGACGCTCGGCCAGCAGCTCCAGGGCGCGCGCCTCGTTGCCGGTGAGCGCGCAGAACTCCACGTGGTCCGCGTACGCCCCGCGCATGCTCTCCATGGGCCGTACGAGCCGGAAGCCGCGCAGATGGTGGGCCCGGGCCTCGTCCAGGCGGCCCAGGCGCAGCAGGGGCAGCAGGGAGGACGCCAGGACCGCGTGCGGCTCGTGGGCGCACGTGTACTCGCCCGCCAGGACGGGCCGCCACAGCTCCAGCGCCTCGGCGTCCGCGCGCCCCTCGGCCTGCCACGCGCCCTGGTCGTGCAGTTCGCAGGCGTGGCAGTCGGCCATGCGGTCCCGGTCCGCGCCGAGCCACGCGGCGTACGCCCGCTCGGCCCGCTCCAGGTCACCGATGTGCCGGGCCACGCTGAACTCGGCGCTGCGCACGGCCCGTTCGGAGTGCCCGGCGAGCCGGTAGCGGTGCTCCATCTCGCCGAGCCACTTCTCTATGGAGGCGAGCGGGATGTGCGGCTGGCCCAGCATGCCCGAGGACACCCACTTGAAGACCCAGTGCAGGGAATGGGTCTCGTACTCGTCGAAGTCCTCGGGCCGTTCGTCCCACATGCGCAGCAGGCGCGCGAAGGGGACGAACATCTTGTCCTTCTCCGAGCTGTAGTTGTAGACCTTCAGCTGGTGGCCGAGCGCCTCGATCACGGCGAGCGGGATGTTCAGCTTCTCGGCCTCCGAAAGCAGGTGCTCCGCGCGCGCGTTGCGGGCGGGGCCCTCCGGCTGCTCGTAGTTCTCCTGCATCGCCCGGCGCAGCGTCTCGAAGTCCCTGTCCCTGTCCCTGTCCCTGTCCATGGACTGGCTCATCGGTGGCCCTCCTCCGGTGAGTTGCTGTGGGTGGCCCACTCCAGAAGGCCGATGAACGCGCGGTTCAGGAGCGCCGAGTCCGCGGGGCGCAGTGGCCGTTGCGCCATCAGCAGGGCCTGCCCGTACAGGGACTCCGTGGCCGTCCCGATCAGCTCCCGGTCGTCGAGTGAACTGATCCTCCGGATCAGCGGGTTGAGGTGGTTGAGCACCAGCCGCGCGCGGGGGGCGCTGCCGCGCAGCGAGCCGAGGATCCCCGCCCACAGGTCGTCGGCCTGCTCCTCGGCGTCCGCGCGCGCCTGCTCGTGGCGTGCGGACCGGTCGTCAAGGTGCAGCGCGGGCACGGAGAGGGGATGGAAGGCGCGCAGGACGACATCGCATCCCAGGGGGTCGAGTTTCGCCCGCGCGGCCCCCAGGAAGGCCGACAGGGCCAGCTCCTCGGCCGGGTCGACGGCGTCCAGATGTGCCGTCACGGTGTCGGCGTCCAGCTCCGCCACGACCGTCCCCGGCCGCACCGAGGGCAGCGCCTCGACCAGCTCGCTGTCGTACGTGTAACCGCCGTTGATGACCCCCACGCCCTGCGCGGACGCGATCGGCGCGACCTGCCGGTACTCCTCCACGGTCCGCGTGAAGTGCACCACCGGGTGCCGCTGGGCGAACTCCTCCAGGGACAGCTGACCGTCGGTCGTCTCGAAGGGCAGCCACGGCAGCATCGTGCGCAGCATCTCGCTGTCGTGCCGGGCCAGGGACTTCACGCCCAGGTGGTGCACCGAGAGGAAGGCGGCCAGCCGTTCCGGATCGCCGGCCGCGAGTCCGGTCAGCCAGGCCCGGATCCGCTCGCCCAGGGCGTCCCGTACGCCCGCCAGGGTCTCGTCCTCGTACAGCGACTCCCGCGACGCGGTGGGCCGCAGACTGTCCGTGTCGAGGACGCAGCGCACGAAGAACGCCCAGTCGGGCAGCAGCTGTTCGGCCCGCTCGGTGAGCAGCATGCCCTTCAGGTGCACGCGATGTCCGGCGCGCTGAGCGGGGCTGACGGCGGACGGCAGCACGTACGCCATCCCGCGGATCCCGGCGATCGGCACGTCCAGCTCGATCGAGTCCAGCGGCGTGAAGCCGAACAGGTCGTGGCAGTGCCGCGCCAGGGCCACCCTTCGGGTGGCGGGACTCGGGTACGAGCGGTCCCAGGGCGCCGGAAGGTCCGTGACCGTCTCGTCGCCCACCCGTACGTCGTACGGCAGCAGCGATCCGAAATCCCGGGCCAGCGACAGCACACGCTCCTCGGCCAGCCAGTCGGCGGCGCCCGGGCGGGCCACCAGGTGCACGGTCGTGCCCGGCTCGGTACGGGCCTCATGAGGGAGCGTCCGCACGGTGTACGAGCCGTCGTCCGTCGCCGTCCACTCCACGGGCGGGGCGTCGGGCGTACGCGCGCTGCGGCTGACGACCCGGATGCGCTCGGCGACCACGAAACACGCCAGCAACCCGATGCCGAACTGCCCGAGGAAGTCCGAACGCGCCGACTCCAGACCCTCGGCGCGCTTGGAGCTGCGGCCGATGGTCGCCAGGAGGCTGTGCACGTCCGTCTCGGTGAGCCCGATCCCGGAGTCCTCCACACGCAGGGTGCCGCCCTCCGTGAACAGCCGGACCAGGGCGGGCGCGTCGGGCTGCTCGGCACGGCGGGCGGTGATCGCGTCCACGGCGTTCTGCAGCAGTTCGCGCAGATAGACCTTCGGGCTGGAGTAGAGATGGTGGGAGAGCAGGTCCACGAGACCGCGCAGGTCGACCTGGAACGTATGGGGTGACTGGGATGCCTGTGATGACTGTGAGGTCTGGGAGTCCATCGTCGCAGCGCCGGTGGGGGGACTCGCGACGGCGCGGGGTCGGGCGGTCCCGCGAGAGGGTGACCGCGAACAAGGCCGGAGCGCGACATCCTAAGCCCGAAACGAACCGCCTGACCAGCGGATTTCCCGGACGTATACGGCATTGTCAGTGGCGTGGTGTGCAATGGATCTCGTGCCCGTGCTCGAAGAACCACTGAAGAAGGTACTCGGACCCGCCACCGCGAAGGTGATGGCCGAGCACCTAGGCCTGCACACCGTCGGCGACCTGCTGCACCACTATCCCCGCAGGTACGAGGAGCGCGGGCAGCTCACCCACCTCGCCGACCTGCCCATGGACGAGCACGTCACGGTGGTCGCCCAGGTCGCCGACGCCCGCCTGCTCACCTTCGCCTCGTCCAAGGCCCCCCGCGGCAAGGGCCAGCGCCTCGAAGTGACCATCACGGACGGCAGCGGCCACCTCAAGCTGGTCTTCTTCGGCAACGGCGTACACAAGCCCCACAAGGAGCTCCTGCCCGGCACGCGCGCGCTGTTCGCGGGCAAGGTCTCCGTCTTCAACCACCGCCTCCAACTGGCCCATCCGGCGTACGAACTGCTGCGCGGCGACACCGAGGAGAGCGCCGAGGAGACCATCGACACCTGGGCGGGAGCCCTCATCCCGCTCTACCCCGCCACCGCCAAGCTGGAGTCCTGGAAGATCGCCAAGGCGATCCAGACGGTGCTGCCGAGCGCCCAGGAGGCCGTCGACCCGCTGCCGGACGCCCTCCGGGCCGGCCGCGGCCTGGTCTCCCTCCCCGAGGCCCTGCTGAAGATCCACCGCCCGCACACCAAGGCGGACATCGAGGACGCCCGCTCCCGCCTCAAGTGGGACGAGGCCTTCGTCCTCCAGGTCGCCCTGGCCCGGCGCCGCCACGCGGATGCCCAGCTCCCGGCCGTCCCCCGCGAACCGGCCCCCGACGGCCTCCTCACCGCCTTCGACGCCAAGCTCCCGTTCACGCTCACGGAGGGCCAGCAGAAGGTCTCCAAGGAGATCTTCGACGACCTGGCCACGGAGCATCCGATGCACCGGCTGCTTCAGGGAGAGGTGGGTTCCGGGAAGGCTCAGCCCCTTGACTCTCTGGTGCTGACGCCTATGGGTTTCCGGCGGATGGGAGCCCTGCAGGAGGGCGACGAGGTTGTCGTGCCCAACGGAGAGATCGCCCTGATCGACGGGGTCTTCCCTCAGGGAGAGCGCGACGTCTGGCGCTTGGTGCTCTCCGACGGCAGTTCCGTGGAGTGCGACGACGAGCATCTCTGGATCGTGGGTACGAGCCGTGGCTGGCATCGTGGCCAGGTACCCAAGGTGATGACCGCTCGGGAGATCCGTCTCGACACGTTCAAGGCGAACGGGTCGTCGAAGTGGTATCTCCCTGCCGCAACTCCGGTCGACCTGGGACAGGATGTCGAGTTGCCGCTCGATCCCTATCTCTTCGGGTTGCTGCTGGGCGACGGTTCGTTCCGGCACGATCTGCGCCTGTCCACGATCGATGACGAGATCCGCGACGCCGCGGCAAGTGCCGTTGCACCGGATTGCCGACTGGTTCCGGTGAAGGGCTCCCGGTGTGACTACACCATCCAGTTGAAGCAGCGCTCCGGCGGTGAGCGCAATCCTGTCATCCAGGCCCTGCGCAGCCTGGATCTGTGGGGCATGACGTCCCACAGCACGTTCATTCCGGAGGACTTCAAGAACACGTCGATCAAGAATCGCCTCGCTCTCCTGCAGGGACTTCTGGACACCGATGGCACAGTGCACGCGGACGGGATGGGTGTCTCTCTCTGCCCCGCTTCACGCAGGCTCGCAGACGATGTCGCATGGCTGGTGCGCTCGTTGGGCGGCCGGGCGAGGGTGCTGCCCAGGAGGGCCGCGTTCAACGTGTCGGTGGCGCTCCCCGACGAGTACGCGCCCTTCAGGCTGTCCCGCAAGGCCGATCGTGTGCGCCCCCGGCCGAAATACAACACGTTCCGACGAGGCATTCGGGCAGTGGAGTACGTGGGCCGCAAACCGGTCCAGTGCATCCGCGTCGCTCATCCGAGCCGTGCCTACGTCACCGACAACTTCACCGTGACGCACAACACGATGGTCGCGCTGCGCGCCATGCTCGCCGTGGTCGACGCCGGTGGGCAGGCCGCCATGCTCGCGCCCACCGAGGTCCTCGCCCAGCAGCACCACCGGTCGATCACGGAGATGATGGGGGAGCTGGCCGAGGGCGGCATGCTCGGCGGGGCCGAGCACTCCACCAAGGTCGTACTGCTCACCGGCTCCATGGGCGCGGCCGGCCGGCGCCAGGCGCTGCTCGACCTGGTCACGGGCGAGGCGGGGATCGTCATCGGGACGCATGCGCTGATCGAGGACAAGGTGCAGTTCCACGACCTTGGGCTTGTCGTGGTGGACGAGCAGCACCGGTTCGGGGTCGAGCAGCGCGACGCTCTGCGCGGCAAGGGCAAGCAGCCGCCGCACCTTCTCGTGATGACCGCCACGCCGATCCCCCGTACGGTCGCCATGACCGTCTTCGGCGACCTGGAGACGTCCGTCCTCGACCAGCTCCCCGCCGGGCGCTTGCCCATCGCCAGCCATGTCGTACCGGCCGCCGACAAGCCCCATTTCCTTTCGCGCGCGTGGGAGCGCGTGCGTGAGGAGGTCTCGAACGGCCATCAGGCGTACGTCGTCTGCCCCCGCATCGGCGACGAGGATGACGACCCGAAGAAGTCCAAGAAGAAGCCGTCCCCCGAGGACGAGGCCGAGAAGCGCCCGCCCCTCGCCGTCCTCGACATCGCCGACCAACTGGCGAACGGCCCCCTGCGGGGCCTCAAGGTCGAAGTCCTGCACGGCCGCATGGCTCCCGACGACAAAGACGCCGTGATGCGCCGCTTCGCCGCCGGCGAGACGGATGTCCTGGTCGCCACGACGGTCATCGAGGTCGGTGTGAACGTGCCGAACGCCACGGCGATGGTGATCATGGACGCCGACCGGTTCGGCGTCTCGCAACTCCACCAGCTGCGCGGCCGCGTCGGCCGAGGCTCCGCCGCGGGCCTCTGCCTCCTGGTCAGCGAGATGCCGGAGGCGAGCGCGGCCCGCCAGCGCCTGAACGCGGTGGCGGCCACCCTCGACGGCTTCGAGCTGTCCCGCATCGATCTCGAACAGCGCCGCGAGGGCGACGTCCTCGGCCAGGCCCAGTCCGGTGCCCGCACCTCACTGCGGATGCTCGCCGTCATGGAGGACGAAGAGATCATCGCCGAGGCCAGGGACGAGGCGGCCGCGGTCGTCGCCGCCGACCCGGACCTCGAGCGGTTCCCCGGGCTGCGCACGGCTCTCCAGGCCCTGCTGGACGAGGAAAGGGAGCAGTACTTGGAAAAGGGCTGAGCACCAGGCGCCCCTTCAGGGGCGCGGGGCTGTGTCGATGTGCGGCTCCTCCCCAACTCTCGGCTTCTCCCCACTCTCGGCTTCGCTCGAGCGGGGGCCCATGAGCGGGGGACCCCCATCGTGGGGCGACCAGCCCCCACCAACCGGCAGCGGCCCACAACGCAAAGCACCCCCACCTGCCAAACTGAATACGTGACCATTCCCTCGAACAAGGACCCGAGATGACCCGCGTGATCGCCGGCCAGGCGGGTGGGCGCCGCCTGGCCGTCCCGCCGGGAACCGGTACCCGCCCCACCTCCAACCGGGCGCGCGAGGGCCTCTTCTCCACCTGGCAGTCCCTGCTCGGCGGTCCCCTGGACGGGGAGCGCGTCCTCGACCTCTACGCGGGCTCGGGTGCCGTCGGCCTGGAGGCGCTGAGCCGCGGCGCCGGACACACCCTGCTCGTCGAGGCCGACACCCGCGCGGCACGCACCGTCCGGGAGAACGTGAAGGCACTCGGCCTCCCCGGCGCCGAGGTCAGATCGGGCAAAGCGGAGCAGATCATCCGCGCCGGAGCGCCGGAAGCCCCGTACGACCTGGTTTTTCTGGATCCGCCGTACGCCGTCACGGACGACGATCTTCGCGAGATTCTGCTCACACTCCGCGCCCAGGGGTGGCTCACGGGCGAAGCTCTCGTCACCGTTGAGCGCAGTACTAGAGGCGGCGAATTCCGGTGGCCCGAAGGCTTCCTGGCACTGCGCTCCCGTCGCTACGGCGAGGGAACGTTTTGGTACGGTCGCGCCGCCTCTACGTGCGAAGACGCACGATGACCGGACCGGAGAGCGAGGGACCTCAGTTGCGCCGCGCCGTCTGTCCCGGGTCGTTCGACCCGATTACCAACGGACATCTCGACATCATCGCCCGAGCCTCCAAGCTGTACGACGTCGTGCACGTCGCGGTGATGATCAACCAGTCCAAGAGGGGCCTGTTCGAGATCGAGGAGCGGATCGACCTGATCCGTCAGGTCACCGCCGAGTTCGGCAACGTCGAGGTGGAGTCCTTCCACGGCCTCCTCGTCGACTTCTGCAAGCAGCGCGACATCCCCGCCATCGTCAAGGGCCTGCGTGCCGTCAGCGACTTCGACTACGAGCTGCAGATGGCCCAGATGAACAACGGCCTCTCGGGCGTCGAAACCCTCTTCGTCCCCACCAATCCCACCTACAGCTTCCTCTCCTCCTCGCTCGTCAAGGAGGTCGCGACCTGGGGCGGCGACGTCTCCCACCTGGTGCCACCGCTGGTCCTCGAGGCGCTCCGCAAGCGCCTCAAGAAGGACTGAGCGGCCCCCGGAAAGCTGACAGTGCGTCACCCGGTGTCGGGCGGGGCAGGAGTGGCCGTACAGTCGATCCGTCCGTCTCCATCACAGCTGTAGAGAGTGGCGAGCACACGGTGGACGTGCAGAAGAAGCTCGATGAGATCGTCTCGGCGGTGGGCAACGCCCGTTCCATGCCCATGTCGGCTTCGTGCGTGGTCAACCGCGCCGAGCTCCTCTCCCTGCTCGAAGAGGTGCGCCAGGCGCTGCCCGGCTCCCTCGCCCAGGCCCAGGAGCTGATCGGCGGCCGCGAGCAGCTGGTCGAGCAGGCCCGCCTGGAGGCCGAGCGGATCATCGAGTCCGCGCACGCCGAGCGCGGCAGCCTGATCTCCGACACCGAGGTCGCCCGCCGCTCCCAGAACGAGGCCGAGCGCATCCTCACCGAAGCCCGCCAGGAGGCCGAGGAGATCCGCGCGGAGGCCGACGACTACGTCGACTCGAAGCTCGCCAACTTCGAGGTCGTCCTCACCAAGACCCTCGGCTCCGTCGGCCGCGGCCGCGAGAAACTCCTCGGCACCGGCCCGGGCACCGACGAGCAGGGGTACGAGGACGAGGACGCCCCCGAGCGCAGCCACGACCCGGAGACGCTGCGCCGCAACGCCGACGAGTACGTCGACGTCAAGCTCGGCGCCTTCGAGGCCGTCCTCGCCAAGACGCTGGACGCCGTCGGCCGCGGCCGCCAGAAGCTGCACGGCAGGATCGCCAGCGACGACCTGGGCGATCTGGGCGGCTTCACGGACGACGGGACGCCCGCGCAGCACACCACCGACGCCGAGTACCTGGACGGCCTCACGGAGCTCGCCGGTCAGCCGGCCCAGCCCCAGGCCCCGGCGGCCCCGGCCCAGCCCCAGACTCCGGCGATCCCGGCCCAGCACCAGTACGGCCAGCAGGACGCGTACGCCTATCAACAGCAGCCCGACGCCTACGGCTACCAGCAGCAGTACGCCCAGCAGGACCCGTACGGCTACCAGCAGCAGGCCGACCCGTACGCCGCCTACCCGCAGCAGCCCGGCTACGACCCGAACGGTGAGCAGGGCGCGTACGACCCCGGCCAGGACCAGCAGGGCTATGCCCAGCCGCAACAGCACCAGCCGCAACAGCAGCCGCAGGCGCACGCTCTGGACGAGACGAGTCTTTTCGACACGAGCATGATCAGCGCGGAGCAGCTGCGGCAGTACGAGCAGGAGCGCGGCGGGCGCTGAGCCGGGGGCGTACGCCGGAGCGCGGGGGCGCGGGCGCACACCGGATTGGGCCGAGAGCGAATGGTCCAGTATCCTGGCTCTTCGGTCGCGTGTACGTCCGCGATCTGCGCTGCCCGGGGGACACTCAGGGGCAGCGTCCCTTTGAGCTTCAAGATCGAAAGCAGGAATGGCTCTGAACGCCCGCCTCGACCACCGCAATCCTCTCGTGTTCGACACACACGAGCTGGGGCGGCGTCCTGGCGCGCTGCAGCGCCTGACCCGTGAGATCGGCGCTCCCAAGGACCTCGGTCTGGCGGGAGTCATCGGAGTGCCGGAAGGCGCCCCGGTGGAGCTCGAACTCCGGCTTGAGTCGGTCATGGAAGGTGTGCTCGTCACCGGCACCGCCCGTGCGACGGCCAAGGGGGAGTGCGTAAGGTGTCTGGAGCCGCTTGAGCAGCAGCTCGAAGCGGACTTCCAGGAGATGTTCTCGTACCCTGACGCCGACGACCGGGGCCGTGTCAAAGCGGAACCGGCCGACGACGCCGAGGAAGACGAGGACAGGCTCTTCATCGAGGACGGTTTGTTCGACCTCGAACCCGTGCTGCGTGATGCGGTGGTGCTCGCACTGCCGATGCAGCCGGTGTGCCAGGAAGACTGCGAGGGACTGTGCTCCGAGTGCGGAGTGCGTCTCTCGGACGAACCGGGCCACCACCATGACGCCGTCGACATCCGTTGGGCGGCACTGCAGGGACTCGCCGGTTCACTCGAAGATGGCGAGAAGGACGAGATCAGCGGCGCCGAAGCCGGCGCCGACGAGAAGCAGGAGAAGTAGCCGTGGCTGTTCCGAAGCGGAAGATGTCGCGCAGCAACACGCGCCACCGCCGGTCGCAGTGGAAGGCTGCGGTCCCCAACCTGGTTGCGTGCGAGCGTTGCCACGAGCCCAAGCTGCAGCACATCGCGTGCCCCGCTTGCGGCACCTATAACAAGCGCCAGGTCCTCGAGGTCTGAGCGGCTGGTGAGAGGCTTCATGTCTGACGCCAAGGCGGACGTAAACGCCAAGAACAAGGCGGACACAGCCTCGTCCCACACGCTTCTGGAAGGGCGGCTCGGGTACAAGCTCGAGTCCGCCCTTCTGGTGCGTGCACTGACCCACCGTTCGTACGCGTACGAGAACGGCGGTCTGCCCACCAACGAGCGCCTGGAGTTCCTCGGGGACTCCGTGCTCGGCCTCGTGGTCACGGACACGCTGTACCGCACCCACCCCGACCTGCCCGAAGGCCAGCTGGCCAAGTTGCGGGCCGCGGTGGTCAACTCGCGTGCGCTGGCGGAGGTGGGCCGTGGGCTCGAACTGGGCTCCTTCATCCGGCTCGGCCGGGGCGAAGAGGGCACGGGCGGCCGGGACAAGGCGTCCATCCTCGCCGACACCCTTGAAGCGGTGATCGGCGCTGTCTATCTCGACCAGGGTCTCGAAGCGGCGGGCGACCTCGTCCACCGGCTCTTCGACCCGCTGATCGAGAAATCCTCCAACCTGGGCGCGGGCCTGGACTGGAAGACCAGTCTCCAGGAGCTCACGGCGACCGAGGGTCTCGGCGTGCCCGAGTACCTGGTCACCGAGACCGGCCCGGACCACGAGAAGACCTTTACTGCTGCTGCCCGCGTCGGAGGCGTCTCGTACGGCACCGGCACCGGCCGCAGCAAGAAGGAGGCGGAGCAGCAGGCAGCGGAGTCCGCGTGGCGGGAGATCCGCTCCGCCGCGGACGAGCGCGCGACGGCGGCGAAGGCCGCCGCGGACGCCGAACTGGCCGCGGACGCCAAGCTGGCCGCCGAGGCCGAACTGGTCGCGGACACCGAGCTGCCCGAGGGGGACGAACGTCCCGAGGGGGCCGTCGACACCCCCTCGACAGCGACGTCCGACACCGCTTCAGCCTGACTGACGTACGACCCACGGCCACGGCCGTCACCGATCGCCCGCCCCCGGCCAAAGGGGGCGGGCGATCGCGTTCGGTAGCGCCGGCGGTACGCTGCGGGCGCGAGGCCCCGGCTCGGGGCGCCCGAGTCGTCGGTCCATGCTTCCGGAGGAGAGACCGTGCCCGAACTGCCTGAGGTCGAGGTCGTACGGCGTGGACTGGAGCGCTGGGTCAGCGGGCGGATCGTCGCCGACGTACAGGTCCTGCACCCGCGTGCGGTACGCCGGCACATCGCGGGCGGCGAGGACTTCGGAGCCCGGGTCAAGGGACACCGCATCGGGCTCGCCCAACGCCGTGGCAAGTACCTCTGGCTGCCGCTGAGCGACCTCGGGGAAGTGGGGCAGGCCCCACTTCCCCGAGGCGGCTCAGCCGACTCCCCGAGCGCCGTCCTCGCGCACCTCGGGATGAGCGGACAGCTCCTCGTCCAGCCGCAGGACGCACCCGACGAGAAGCACCTGCGCATCCGCATCCGATTCGCCGACGACGTCCACACCGAGCTTCGTTTCGTCGACCAACGCACCTTCGGCGGCCTCTCGTTGCACGAGACGTCCCCCGACGGGCTGCCCGACGTCATCGCGCACATCGCCCGCGACCCCTTGGACCCGCTGTTCGACGACGCCTTGTTCCACGAGGCCCTGAGGCGACGGCGTACGACCATCAAACGCGCCCTGCTCGACCAGTCATTGATCAGCGGCGTCGGCAACATCTACGCGGACGAGGCACTTTGGCGCGCGCGACTCCACTACGAGCGCCCGACCACCGGTTTCACGCGCCCGCGCACGGCCGAACTCCTGGGCCACGTACGGGATGTGATGAACGAGGCTCTCGCTGTCGGCGGCACGAGCTTCGACAGCCTGTACGTCAACGTGAACGGGGAGTCGGGCTACTTCGACCGGTCGCTCGACGCGTACGGCCGTGAGGGCGAGCCATGCCGGCGCTGCGGCACCGTGATGCGGCGGCGGCCCTGGATGAACCGGTCCAGCTACTTCTGCCCGCGCTGTCAGCGACCGCCCGTCGCCCACCGCCCCTAGGGGGCTTCTGATGGATCCCCGCTGCGTCGCGACGCCCGGCACGCACTCTGGCGGCACCGGACAAAAGCCCAGCTAGCTCCGCTACATGGACTTCTGCCCGCATGCCGAGAGCACGCACCGAACGCCGCTCCTTCCTCCACGGAGATCCATCAGAAGCCCCCTAACCGAGCGCTCCGCGTGCCCCTCTTGATTCGCGCGCCCGGTCGTAGCGCTCACGCGCCACCAGCACGTCGTCCATGCGGTCTTCCATGAAGTGGATGAGGGCCAGCAACCGCTCGGCGACCTCGCGGCCCAGCGGCGTCAGCTCGTAGTCCACCCGCGGCGGGTTCGTCGGCTGCGCCTCACGGTGCACCAGGCCGTCCCGCTCCAGCGCGTGCAGCGTCTGCGACAGCATCTTCTCGCTCACGCCGTCGATGCGTCGGCGCAGTTCGTTGAAGCGGAACGAGCCCTCGTGCAGCGCCCCGAGTGTGAGCGCGCCCCAGCGCCCCGTGACGTGCTCCAGGGTGCCTCGGGACGGGCACGCCTTGGAGAACACGTCGTAGGCGAGGTCCGGAGGCTCGGTGAGATCCGGCTGCTTCATGAGGTCCATGCCTCAAGCGTACTCGGCGCAGCGCATACCACAGGGGTGCGCTAACTTTCCGTTAGCGTTCCGGGATCCTCACCTGCTGGTCCGGCTAGTAGCCGAAGTCCTGCGTCCACCAAGGGCCGCCCGACGCGAAGTGCGCGCCGACGCCCAGGGTCTTGAAGTCGCAGTTGAGGATGTTCGCGCGGTGGCCGGGGCTGTTCATCCAGGCCTCCATCACCGCCGCGGCATCGGCCTGGCCGCGGGCGATGTTCTCGCCGCCGAGGTTCGTGATGCCGGCGTCCTCCGCCCGGTCCCAGGGGGTGGCCCCGCTCGGGTCCGTGTGGTCGAAGAAGTCCCGCGCGGCCATGTCCTTGCTGAACGCCTCGGCCAGCGCGGCCAGCGAGCTGGACGCGGCCACCGGGCTGCAGCCCGCCTTGGCCCGCTCCTCGTTGACCAGCGAGAGCACCTCGGCCTCGGCGCTGGACGCCGTGGACCCCGCCTGCGACGGGATGGTCTTGGGTGCCTTCGTGGCCGTACGCGACGGGGTCGGCTTCGGCTTCGCCTCGGCGGCCGGAGCCTTGGTCGACGGCTTCGCGGAGGGAGTCTCGGCTTCCTTCTCCGGGGCCTTCGTGGGCGAGACCGAGGGTGAGGGAGAGCGCTCCAGGTCACGGCTGGTGCCCGCGTCGTCCTGGCGGTCGTCCGCCGCGCCGTTCGTGCCGCCCTGGGTCTCCACGTCGCTCGGCGTGTCGGCGGCCTGCACCTTGTCCGCGTTGCCGCCGATCGAGTAGTTGTCACTGCCCGGCATTAGCCCCGAGGCGACCGCTACGGCGCCCATCGCGACGGCGGCCGAGACACCGAGCAGACCGGTGCGTACGGGCGTCGCGCCCTTCTTCCGGCGGCGGTGGCCGCGCTGCGAACCACCGGGCGCGTAGCCGGCCGAGGCATGGGCGGCGTCGCTCGACTCGAAGAGGTAGGCGTCGCTCCTCGCGTAGAGGTCGCCCGTCTCGTGGATGCCGCCCGGCGAGTCGTAGAGGCCGGCGGTGGCGTAACCATCGGCGGTCGCGTAATCGCCCGCAGCTGGGTAGTCGCCCGCGTCTGCCGTCAGATAGCTGGCCGTATATGTTTCATACGTTTGCGTGACCCCGGTGGCGCGGCCTGTGGCGGCGCGGCCGGCGGCGGAGCGTCGGTGGCGTCCCATCTCCTTGGCCTTCCTCATCCTTGCGGTCAACGTTCCTCACTCGAACGAGTGAGGTGCATTGCGTCGGGACGGTACCCCATGGCGGAAGAGGAGGAAGTGCTCCGAGTGCAATTGGCCGGTTAGCGTGCAGCCATGAGCGAGGACGTACGACTGGTCGCCTGGGTGCGCGGACGCGTCCAGGGCGTGGGTTTCCGCTGGTACACGCGGGCCAGGGCCCTGGAGATCGGCGGCCTGAGTGGCTTTGCTCTCAATTTGGCCGATGGACGGGTCCAAGTGGTCGCGGAAGGCCCCCGCGGCGGCTGCCAGACCCTGCTCGACTGGCTCCAGGGGGACGACACGCCGGGCCGCGTCGACGGGGTCACTGAGATTTGGGACACGCCCCGCGGCGGCTACGACGGCTTCGCCATCCGGTGAGATCCACTGTCCTTCGTCGACGGCGACGCCCCGGGCGGGGGCGCGGGGCGTGCGCCGGGCCCCCGCCCAGGGCGGAAAGTACCTGGTGGTTGCCAAGAAACCCTTGCCGTGGAAGGCTCGGCGAGTAAGGATGATCTCCACGCCCTCAGGGCCCCGAGAGAGAGGCAGCGCCGCCCGTTTTCCGGCCGCGCGCCCCGGGTTGCCCCCCAATACGGGGCGTGATCGTGTTGACCGTCAAACTTTTTGGTGAGACGCTGAAAGCCCCGCGCACCTTAGCTGTTTGGCATGTAAGAGCGGCAGCAGGAACTGCAAGATTGCTGCCAGAGTGTCAGGCATCGCGGGTGCGATTCCCTCACGACCCACACCGCTTCGGTCGGTCACTCAGTGTGGAGGACCATCCATCATGGCAAAGGCGCTTCTCGGTTACGTCGGCGGCTCCGACCCTCGACTCATCGCCGAGATGCGACGGCTCCAGCAGCGTGTACAGGACCTGGAATCCGAGCTCGTACGGATCCAGGCCGAGAACGACGCGCTCGCGGCTGCCGCTTCTCACGACTCTTTCGAGAGCATCGACGTACCCCAGGCGGAGCCTGCGCTCACCTGATCACTGAACCGCAACGACGCCACCAGTGACAGGCTGTCCGTGTCAGCCGCTATCAGAGTTGCAAGGGACGCTTCGGCGTCCCTTCTTTCTTGTCTTACTTGCTCCCGCGCACTCTTTCACTCTCTTTAACGTCTGGTGTGCCCTGCACGTTCATGGGTGAAACCGCGCGTTCATGGAGTGAGACCGACCCGGAAGGTAGAGTCCGGCTGCGTGCACCTCAAGGCCCTGACCCTGCGCGGGTTCAAATCGTTCGCCTCGGCGACCACGCTGCGGTTCGAGCCGGGCATCACGTGCGTCGTGGGGCCCAACGGCTCCGGCAAGTCCAATGTCGTGGACGCGCTGAGCTGGGTCATGGGCGAGCAGGGTGCCAAGTCGCTGCGCGGCGGCAAGATGGAGGACGTCATCTTCGCCGGCACCACCGGGCGCCCGCCGCTCGGCCGTGCCGAGGTGTCCCTCACCATCGACAACTCCGACGGCGCGCTGCCCATTGAGTATGCCGAAGTCACCATCACGCGGATCATGTTCCGCAACGGTGGCAGCGAGTACCAGATCAACGGCGATACGTGTCGGCTGCTGGACATCCAGGAACTCCTCTCCGATTCCGGCATCGGCCGCGAGATGCACGTCATCGTCGGCCAGGGCCAGCTCGACTCCGTCCTGCACGCCGATCCGATGGGCCGCCGCGCCTTCATCGAAGAGGCCGCGGGCGTACTGAAGCACCGCAAGCGCAAGGAGAAGGCGCTGCGGAAGCTGGACGCGATGCAGGCGAACCTCGCGCGCGTGCAGGACCTCACGGACGAGCTCCGGCGGCAGCTGAAGCCCCTCGGCCGGCAGGCCGCCGTCGCGCGCCGGGCCGCCGTCATCCAGGCCGACCTGCGCGACGCCCGCCTCCGGCTCCTCGCCGACGATCTCGTACGACTGCGAGGGGCGCTCCAGACCGAGATCGCAGACGAGGCCGCGCTCAAGGAACGCAAGGAGGCCGCCGAGGCCGAGCTGAAGAAGGCGCTCCAGCGGGAGGCGCTGCTCGAGGACGAGGTACGGCGCCTCTCGCCCCGGCTCCAGCGGGCCCAGCAGACCTGGTACGAGCTGTCGCAGCTGGCCGAGCGGGTACGCGGCACGGTGTCGCTGGCGGACGCGCGGGTCAAGAGCGCGACCGCCCAGCCGCCGGAGGAGCGGCGCGGGCGCGACCCCGAGGACATGGAGCGCGAGGCCGCACGGGTCCGGGAGCAGGAGGCCGAGCTCGAAGCGGCCCTGGAAGCGGCCGAGCACGCCCTGGAGGACACGGTCGCGCACCGGGCCGACCTGGAGCGCGAGCTGGCGGTGGAGGAGCGGCGCCTGAAGGACGTGGCCCGCGCCATAGCCGACCGCCGTGAAGGGCTCGCCCGGCTGAGCGGTCAGGTCAACGCGGCCCGCTCGCGCGCCGCCTCCGCCCAGGCCGAGATCGACCGTCTCGCCTCCGCCCGCGACGAGGCCCAGGAACGCGCGGTCGCCGCCCAGGAGGAGTACGAGCAGCTCAAGGCCGAGGTCGACGGCCTGGACGCCGGCGATGTGGAGCTGGGCGAGCGGCACGAGGCGGCCAAGCGCGCGCTCGCGGAGGCCGAGTCCGCTCTGACCGCGGCCCGCGAGGCGCTGGCGCTGGGGCTGCGGCGCAAGGACGGCACGGGCGCGCTGCTGGGTGCGAAGGACCGGCTGACCGGGCTGCTCGGGCCCGCGGCCGAGCTGCTGTCGGTGACACCTGGCTTCGAGGTCGCGCTGGCCGCCGCCTTCGGCGCGGCCGCGGACGCCATCGCCGTGACGACACCCGCCTCGGCGGCGGACGCCATCCGCCTCCTGCGCAAGCAGGACGCCGGGCGAGCGGCCCTGCTGCTGGCGGGAGCGCCGGAGGCGGCGGGCGGTTCGGGTGAGAGCCGCCGGGGTGATGAGGTCGCGCGGCGGGCCGGTGTCGCTGACGGCGGCGTCGGTGTCCGTGTCGGTGGTCCGGCTGGTGGCGGTGGACAGGGTCGGTCCGGTACTGAGCAGGCGGGCGGCGCCCCCGGCGACGTAGTCCCAGAGCGCAGTGACCCTCCCTACGCCGCCGATCTGGTCCGTGGCCCCTCCGAGCTGATGCCCGCTGTACGCCGTCTCCTGCGCGGCATTGTCGTCGTGAGCACACTTGAGGACGCCGAGGATCTCGTCTACGCGCGGCCCGAGTTGACCGCGGTGACCGCGGAGGGAGACCTGCTCGGGGCGCACTTCGCGCAGGGCGGGTCGGCCGGGGCGCCGAGTCTGCTCGAAGTGCAGGCGTCCGTCGACGAGGCCGCGGCCGAGCTGGAAGAACTGGGCGTGCTGTGCGAGGAGTTGACCGAGACGCAGCACCGGGCGGGTGAGGTTCGCAAGGAACGGGCCGCCCTCCTCGAGGAGTTGGGGGAGCGGCGGCGGGCCGCCGAGCGGGAGAAGTCCGGGGTCGCGCAGCAGCTGGGGCGGCTGGCCGGGCAGGCGCGGGGCGCCGCCGGAGAGGCCGAGCGGAGCACCGCCGCGGCCGCGCGGGCACAGGATGCCCTCGACCGGGCCGTACAGGAGGCGGAAGAGCTGGCCGAACGGCTCGTCGTCGCCGAGGAGATGCCGGTCGAGGAGGAGCCCGACACCTCCGTGCGGGACCGGCTCGCGGCCGATGGGGCCAACGCGCGGCAGACCGAGATGGAGGCCCGGCTCCAGGTGCGTACGCACGAGGAGCGGGTCAAGGGTCTTGCCGGGCGGGCCGATTCGCTCGACCGGGCGGCGCGGGCCGAACGCGAGGCACGCGCGCGTGCCGAGCAGCGCAGGGCGAGGCTGCGGCACGAGGCCGCCGTCGCCGAGGCCGTCGCCTCGGGCGCGCGGCAGCTGCTCGCCCATGTCGAGGTGTCGCTCGGCAGGGCGGATCAGGAGCGTACGGCCGCGGAGAGCGCCAAGACGCGACGGGAGCAGGAGCTCGTCGTCGCCCGCAACGAGGGCCGCGACCTCAAGGCCGAGCTCGACAAGCTCACGGATTCGGTGCACCGCGGCGAGGTGCTCGGCGCGGAGAAGCGCATGCGGATCGAGCAGTTGGAGGCGAAGGCGCTGGAGGAGCTGGGGGTCGAACCGGCCGGGCTCGTCGCGGACTACGGTCCCGACCAGCTCGTGCCGCCCTCGCTCCCCGCCGAGGGCGAGGAGCTGCCGGACGACCCCGAACATCCGCGCAACCAGCCCCGCCGGTTCCACCGCGCAGAGCAGGAGAAGCGGCTCAAGTCGGCCGAACGGGCGTACCAGCAGCTCGGAAAGGTCAACCCGCTCGCCCTGGAGGAGTTCGCCGCGCTGGAGGAACGCCACAAGTTCCTCAGCGAGCAGCTGGAGGACCTGAAGAAGACGCGTGCCGATCTTCTTCAGGTGGTGAAGGAGGTCGACGAGAGGGTCGAGCAGGTCTTCACCGAGGCGTACCTGGACACGGCCCGGCAGTTCGAAGGGGTCTTCAGCCGGCTGTTCCCGGGCGGGGACGGACGCCTCATCCTGACCGATCCCGACAACATGCTCACCACGGGTGTCGATGTCGAGGCGAGGCCGCCGGGCAAGAAGGTCAAGCGGCTGTCGTTGCTCTCCGGTGGTGAGCGGTCCCTGACCGCCGTCGCCCTGCTCGTGTCGATCTTCAAGGCGCGGCCCAGCCCCTTCTATGTGATGGACGAGGTCGAGGCGGCGCTCGACGACACCAACCTGCAGCGGCTCATCCGGATCATGCAGGAGCTGCAGGAGGCCTCGCAGCTGATCGTGATCACGCACCAGAAGCGCACGATGGAGGTCGCTGACGCGCTGTATGGCGTGTCCATGCAAGGCGACGGGGTGTCGAAGGTGATCAGTCAGCGGCTTCGCTGACGAGCGTCGAGCATCCGCACGGTTTCCTTTCCTTCAAGGCTTGAACATGAATCTCTTACCTTGGTCTTGCATGGTTCACAACTGCCCTGTCTTGACTTCGAAACATGAAGGCATAAGCTCGGAAGCATCGTTTTTGCCTTCAGGTGAACAGTGGCGTGTCCCCCATGCCATTGGTAGGACCATCTGGAAGGGCTCATTTTCATGCCGGCAGCGTTGCCGGTGGCCCGAGGAGTTCACGTGACCAGCACAGTGCAGCCATCCAAGTCAGGAGCCCGAGAGGCTCATCCCGAACACCTCGGGCATGTCATCTTCATCGCGGCGGCGGCCGCGATGGGCGGCTTCCTCTTCGGCTACGACAGTTCCGTGATCAACGGCGCCGTCGAGGCCATCCGGGGCCGGTACGACATCGGCTCCGCGGCCCTGGCCCAGGTCATCGCCATCGCGCTGATCGGCTGTGCGATCGGTGCCGCCACGGCGGGTCGCATAGCCGACCGCATCGGCCGCATCCGCTGCATGCAGATCTCGGCCGTGCTGTTCACGGTCAGCGCCGTCGGTTCCGCGCTGCCCTTCTCCCTCTACGACCTGGCCTTCTGGCGTGTCATCGGCGGCTTCGCCATCGGCATGGCCTCGGTCATCGGCCCCGCCTACATCGCCGAGGTCGCCCCCGCCGCGTACCGCGGACGCCTCGGCGCCTTCCAGCAGGCCGCGATCGTCATCGGCATCGCCGTCTCGCAGCTGGTCAACTGGGGCCTCCTGAACGCCGCCGACGGCGACCAGCGCGGCAAGATCATGGGCCTCGAAGCCTGGCAGGTCATGCTTGGCGTGATGGTCGTCCCGGCCGTCCTCTACGGTCTGCTCTCCTTCGCGATTCCCGAGTCCCCGCGCTTCCTGATCTCCGCGGGCCGGGACGAGCGCGCTCGTGAGGTGCTCAAGGAGGTCGAGGGCGAGAACATCGACCTGGACGCCCGCGTCGCCGAGATCGAGCACGCCATGAAGAGCGAACACAAGTCGGTCTTCAAGGACCTGCTCGGCGGGAGCTTCTTCTTCAAGCCGATCGTCTGGATCGGCATCGGGCTGTCGGTCTTCCAGCAGTTCGTCGGCATCAACGTCGCGTTCTACTACTCCTCGACGCTGTGGCAGTCGGTCGGCGTCGACCCGACGGAGTCGTTCTTCTACTCGTTCACCACGTCGATCATCAACATCGTCGGCACCGTGATCGCCATGATCTTCGTCGACCGGATCGGACGCAGGCCGCTCGCGCTCATCGGCTCCGTTGGCATGGTCGTCGGCCTCGCCCTGGAGGCCTGGGCCTTCTCCTTCGACCTCGTCGACGGAAAGCTGCCGGCGACCCAGGGCTGGGTCGCCCTCGTCGCCGCCCACGTGTTCGTCCTCTTCTTCGCCCTCTCCTGGGGTGTGGTCGTCTGGGTCTTCCTCGGTGAGATGTTCCCCAACAAGATCCGCGCCGCCGCCCTCGGCGTCGCCGCCTCCGCGCAGTGGATCGCCAACTGGGCCATCACCGCGAGCTTCCCGTCGCTGGCCGACTGGAACCTCTCCGTGACCTACGTGATCTACACGGTCTTCGCCGCCCTCTCCATCCCCTTCGTGCTCAAGTACGTGAAGGAGACCAAGGGCAAGGCCCTGGAGGAGATGGGCTAGGCCTCGAAGCCTCCCCCGAAGCTCGGGGAGAAGGGCCAAAGCCCCCGCTGCCCCTCTCCTCGTACCCGTAAGACGTACTGCCCCGGCGCAGCCTCGAAGACCTAGAGGTCCTTGAGCCGGGGCAGTACGTTTTCGCAGAACAGGTGCATGCTCCGCCAGCCCTCGTCGACCGGCATTCCGCCGGACAGCGGATGCAGTACGTAGTTGTCGAGGCCCTGCGCCAGGCACTCGTCCGGCGTCACGATCCGGTACACCCCCTCGGCGCGCAGCTCGTCGACCGTGGTGGCCGCCGACTTCACCGCCGAGCGGATGTCCGAGGACTGCCAGGAGGCGTACGTCCGCGCCTCGTGCAGGAAGTGCTCACCGTGCTCGGCCCAGACGCGGTCCGGGTCCTCGGCGAGGTGCAGCAGCGGGGTGACCGCCGGGGGCATCATGGTCCAGCCCTCCGTGCCGTACTCCACGAGCAGCTCCTTGTAGTACGCCTCCAGCTCCGGCAGATGCGCGCTCGGGAAGAACGGCAGCCCGAGCCGCGCCGCACGCCGGGCCGCCGCTTTCGATGAGCCGCCGACCAGCAGCAGGGGGTGCGGATCCGAGAACGGGCGCGGAGTGACCCGTACCGTACGGCCGCGGTACTCGAACTCCTCGCCCGACCAGGCCTTCAGCACAGTCTCCAGAAGCTCGTCCTGGAGCTTGCCCCGCCGCTTCCACTCCACGTCGAAGAGCGCGTACTCCTCGGGCCGGTAGCCGATCCCCGCGACCGTGACGAGCCGGCCGGCGCTGAGCAGGTCCAGTACGGCGATGTCCTCGGCCAGCCGCAGCGGATCGTGCAGCGGACCGATGATCGCCGACACGGTGACCGCGATCCGCCGGGTCGTGCCGAAGACCGCGCCCGCGAAGGTGAAGGGCGAGGGCAGCCAGTTGTTGGCGGCCCCGTGGTGCTCCTCGGTCTGCACGGTGGTCATCCCGCGGTCGTCGGCGTACGCGGCCATCTCCAGCGCGGCCTGGTAGCGGGAGCTGAGCGAGGCGGGCGTGGCGTCGGGCTCCACGAGGTTGAAACGTACGACCGTTACGGGCATGGGAAAGTCCCCCTTCGCCGAGCGGGTGGGGTGTCGGTGAAGGGGGACGGTAGCTGACGGTGCGTCAGACGGCCATAGTCGCGGGACACCCAGGACGACGGCTGTCGGCACCGCCGGCCGAATGTCCGGCCATCCCCTCCGAGGAGGCCGTGCGCGACGGACAGTGAGTGACGTCGGGGAGAGTGCCCGGCTGATGCCGGCCGCCGAGAGCAGGCCGACGTTCGTGATCACCGGGAGGGTCAATCCCGCGGCCTGCCCGAAGACCCTCCTGTCAGGCTCGCGTCCTTTGGAGTAGTAGACGCTGATGTGCGAGGGCGTGTCACGGCCCACGTCATGGGTCGTGACACGCCATGGGGGCGCTGCTGCGCGTTCCCGACGCGCCCGGCCGCACCGGACTCGTTGTGACTCCGCCCCGAGGGCTTCACCGCCGACGGTGAGGTCGGGTGGCGGGCCGGGCCGGTCCGTAGGCCACACAACCCCGACGCACGCAACGAACGGCCGGGCGGCAGGTCACGCCATACTGGACGGGTTATGGAAATCGTCATCCTTGCTGTAGTCATCGCCCTGGTCGTGATCGGCGCGCTCGGCGGGCTCGTGATCGGCAGTCGCAAGCGGAAGCAGCTGCCCCCGCCGCCCCCAGCCGCCCCCGACATCACCGCCCCGCCGGCCGAGCCGCATATCGGCGACGAGGCCGAGACGCCGCGCGACGAACCGCGCCGCACGATAGAGGAGGTGGATCTCCCGGACGCCTCGGCGACCGCCCCGGTCGCCGTCGAGGAGCCGCCGCTTGTCGAGGCTCCCCCGATCGAGGTCCCGGAGCCGACCGCCGGTCGCCTGGTGCGCCTGCGCGCCCGGCTCTCCCGCTCGCAGAGCGCGCTCGGTCAGGGGCTGCTCACGCTCCTCTCGCGCGAGCACCTCGACGAGGACACCTGGGAGGAGATCGAGGACACGCTGCTCACCGCCGACGTCGGCGTGCAGCCCACCCAGGAGCTGGTCGAGCGGCTGCGCGAGCGCGTGAAGGTGCTCGGCACGCGCACGCCCGAGGAGCTGCGCGGCCTGCTGCGCGAGGAGCTGCTCACCCTCCTCGTGCCCGACTTCGACCGCACCGTGAACACCGAGTCGGGTCTGGACACCCCGGGCATCGTGATGGTCGTCGGGGTCAACGGCACCGGCAAGACCACCACCACCGGCAAGCTCGCGCGCGTGCTCGTCGCCGACGGCAAGCACGTGGTTCTCGGCGCGGCCGACACCTTCCGTGCCGCCGCCGCCGACCAGCTGCAGACCTGGGGCGAGCGCGTCGGCGCCCGCACCGTGCGCGGCCCCGAGGGTGGCGACCCGGCTTCCGTCGCCTTCGACTCGGTCAAGGAGGGCATCGAGGAGAGCGCCGATGTCGTCCTCATCGACACGGCCGGCCGTCTGCACACCAAGACCGGCCTCATGGATGAGCTCGGCAAGGTCAAGCGCGTCGTCGAGAAGCACGCCCCGCTCGACGAGATCCTGCTGGTCCTGGATGCCACCACCGGTCAGAACGGGCTTGTGCAGGCCCGCGTCTTCGCCGAGGTCGTCGACATCACCGGCATCGTGCTCACCAAGCTCGACGGCACGGCCAAGGGCGGCATCGTCATCGCCGTCCAGCGAGAACTGGGCGTACCCGTCAAGCTCGTCGGTCTCGGCGAGGGCGCGGACGACCTGGCGCCGTTCGAGCCGGAGGCGTTCGTTGACGCCCTTATCGGAGAGTGAGCACCTGGCAAATTTCCTAGGTGCTCGAAGAAGGACCCCGCCCCATGGTGCAGATGCGGCGGGGTCCTTCGCTGTTGCCGCCCGGAAGCCCTCTAGGCGCGTGACCGGTGCGCCACGTAGGCCAGCGTCCCCAGCAGCAGCCGGGCGGCGGGCGGCTTCGTGGCCGAGTCGAGGGCGGGGGAGCGGAGCCAGCGGACCGGGCCCAGGCCGCCGCGGTCGGAGGGCGGGGCCGTGATGTGCGTGCCGGGGCCCAGGCCGTGCAGGTCGAGTGCCGCGTCGTCCCAGCCCATGCGGTAGAGGAGTTCCGGTAGGGCCTCCGCCGCACCCGGGGCGACGAAGAAGTGGGCGCGGCCGTCGGGGGTGGCGGTCACGGGGCCCAGCGGGAGGCCCATGCGTTCCAGGCGGAGCAGTGCGCGGCGGCCGGCGGGCTCGGCCACTTCGATGACGTCGAAGGCGCGGCCGACCGGGAGCATCACCGCGGAGCCGGGGAACTCGCCCCAGGCCTCGGTCACTTCGTCGAGTGTGGAGCCGGCCGGGACGACCGGTGCGAAGTCGAGCGGATGCGCGCCGGATGCCGGGCAGTCGCCGCGGCCGCACGAGCAGGCACCGGCGGCGGAGCGGGCGCCGGGGACCACGTCCCAGCCCCACAGGCCGGTGAACTCGGCCACGGCGGTGCACTCTGACGAGCGGCCGCGGCGACGCGTGCCGGACCTGATTTCGCGGATGCCGCCGATCGTGAAGCCCATGCCCCCTCCAACGGGTCCAGCGAGCGGGTGGTTACGTGACGGAACGGGAACGTAACTCTCCGTTCCCAAAGCTGTGTGGTCCATGCGGCGCCCAGGTGCGCTACGGGGGGTGCGCCCGACTTCGCGCGCCCCGGTGTGCATCGCTGCGCCCACTCGCGGCCGTCATGTGTCAAGTGAATCGTGAACGGGTCACCGGGAGTTCATTCGAAGGGGTGGCGAATGGTGGCGTTTCCGGGATCGCCATGGTCGTGAGCGTGATCGTAGGATTACCGTGTGTGCACGGGTCCTGGGGACGCACGCACTCGTGGGTATGCCGGAGGCAACTCGGCTTCCCGTTCGACGGGTGAGAACCGCCGGACGGGCGACCACATGTACCGGCATTCTGGTAGGGCTTGGCGCACACAGCGCACAAGTGGTTTGAGGGATGGGGGCGTTCCAGTGGGCGGCAACGGCGGAAGCGGTACGAACGCTGACAAGCGCCCCAATGAGCTGCTGGGCTCGTGGTTCGTGCGCAGCGGCTGGTCCAAGGGCGAGCTGGCGCGCCAAGTGAACCGCAGAGCACGCCAGTTGGGAGCCAACCACATCTCGACGGACACCTCGCGCGTCCGCCGCTGGCTGGACGGGGAGAATCCGCGCGAGCCGATCCCGCGGATCCTGTCCGAGCTGTTCTCCGAGCGCTTCGGTTGTGTCGTCGCCGTCGAGGACCTCGGTCTGCGCGCCGCGCACCAGTCACCGTCCGTGTCCGGGGTCGACCTGCCCTGGACGGGCCCCCAGACCGTCGCCCTGATCAGTGAGTTCTCGCGCAGCGACCTGATGCTGGCGCGGCGCGGCTTCCTCGGCACGTCGCTGGCCCTCTCCGCGGGACCGACACTCATCGAGCCCATGCAGCGCTGGCTGGTGCCCAGCCCTGCCGCCCCGCGCGAGGAGCCCGAGTCGCCGGCCGCCGCGCGCCGCCCCGGCCGGCTCTCCCAGCCCGAGCTGGACCTCCTGGAGTCCACCACCGTGATGTTCCGGCAGTGGGACGCCCAGTGCGGCGGCGGCCTGCGCCGCAAGGCGGTCGTCGGCCAGCTGCACGAGGTGACCGACCTCCTCCAGGAGCCACAGCCCGAGGCCACCACCAAGCGTCTGTTCAAGGTCGCCGCCGAGCTGGCGGAGCTGGCCGGCTGGATGAGCTACGACGTCGGGCTCCAGCCCACCGCGCAGAAGTACTTCGTGCTCGCCCTGCACGCCGCCAAGGAGGCCGCCGACAAGCCGCTGGGCTCGTACATCCTGTCCAGCATGAGCCGCCAGATGATCCACCTGGGGCGGCCCGACGACGCGCTGGAACTGATCCACCTCGCACAGTACGGAAGTCGCGACTGCGCGAGCCCGCGCACCCAGTCCATGCTGTATGCGATGGAGGCCCGGGCCTACGCCAATATGGGCCAGCCCGGCAAGTGCAAGCGCGCCGTCCGGATGGCCGAGGACTGCTTCCAGGACGCCGTCGAGTTCGACGAGCCCGACCCCGACTGGATCCGCTTCTTCTCCGAGGCCGAGCTGCACGGCGAGAACTCCCACTCGTACCGCGACCTCGCCTACGTCGCAGGCCGCAGCCCCGCGTACGCCTCGCTGGCCGAGCCCGTGATGCAGCGGGCCGTCGACCTCTTCGAGAAGGACAGCGAGCACCAGCGTTCGTACGCACTCAATCTCATCGGGATGGGCACGGTGCACCTGCTCCAGCGCGAGCCGGAGCAGAGCGCGGTCCTGGTGCGCAGGGCCCTCGGGATCGCCAAGAAAGTGCGGTCGGAACGGGTCAACACTCGTATCCGAAAAACCGTCGACGCGGCCGTACGCGATTTCGGGGATCTCGCGGAAGTCGTGGACCTGACCGAGCAGCTCGCCGTCGAACTTCCCGAGACCGCAGAGGCGGTCTGACCCCAGTGCCCCGGTCGTGGCCTCCGTCCCGAACAGCCCGACTCGGCTCCCCCGTGCCAGGTCATCGGACGGCAGGCCGCGGCCGGTTCCAGGCATCCTTCGCGCCTGGACCGGTGCCGCTCTCGTGGACGGGGCCGGTCGCCGTTGGGGCTTTCCCGGGCGATGGTTGCGGTAGCCACCATTTGAAGGTTGCGCCACGATAACGATCGATGTCGCCACTATCCGGCGGTTCATCAAGGCGTAACACGTAAGGCCTCTTCGTCACTTCGGTGAAACATTCAGGGGTGCCGGTCGAAACGGCGCTGCGCCAATCTCTGGCCCATAACCGGCCCACCCCGCATACACCGCTCATGGCTTCGCCCGCACGGGGCCGTACTTACGACGAGGAGACGCCGATGGCACCAGCCGCCATCACGCTTGCCGCAGAGACAGAGCTCTCTGCCGCCAACACGGGGTTCATGCTCATCTGCTCCGCCCTGGTGCTGATCATGACCCCCGGTCTGGCCTTCTTCTACGGAGGCATGGTCCGGGTCAAGAGCACCCTCAACATGCTGATGATGAGCTTCATCAGCATGGGGATCGTCACCATCCTCTGGGTGCTCTATGGCTTCTCACTCGCCTTCGGCACCGACTCCGGCAGCATCATCGGCTGGTCCTCCGACTACGTGGGCCTCAGTGGGATCGGTCTCACGGAGCTCTGGGACGGCTACACCGTCCCGATCTACGTCTTCGCCGTGTTCCAGCTGATGTTCGCGATCATCACGCCCGCCCTGATCAGCGGCGCGCTCGCGGACCGCGTGAAGTTCACGTCCTGGGCGCTGTTCGTCGCCCTGTGGGCCACAGTCGTCTACTTCCCGGTCGCGCACTGGGTGTGGGGCACCGGCGGCTGGGCCTTCGACCTGGGCGTCATCGACTTCGCCGGTGGTACCGCGGTCCACATCAACGCGGGTGCCGCGGCACTCGGCGTGATCCTCGTGGTCGGCAAGCGCGTCGGCTTCAAGAAGGACCCGATGCGCCCGCACAGCCTGCCGCTGGTCATGCTCGGCGCCGGTCTGCTGTGGTTCGGCTGGTTCGGATTCAACGCCGGCTCGTGGCTCGGCAACGATGACGGTGTCGGCGCGCTGATGTTCATCAACACGCAGATCGCCACCGCCGCGGCCATGCTCGCCTGGCTCGCCTACGAGAAGATCCGTCACGGCGCGTTCACCACGCTCGGTGCCGCCTCCGGTGCGGTCGCCGGTCTGGTCGCGATCACCCCGTCCGGTGGTGCCGTGTCCCCGCTCGGCGCGATCGCGGTCGGCGTCGTCGCCGGTGTGCTCTGCGCCATGGCCGTGGGCCTGAAGTACAAGTTCGGTTACGACGACTCGCTCGACGTCGTCGGTGTCCACCTGGTCGGCGGTGTCGTGGGCTCCCTGCTCATCGGCTTCCTCGCCACCGGTGGCGGCCAGTCCGACGTTGAGGGTCTCTTCTACGGCGGCGGCCTCGACCAGTTCTGGAAGCAGTGCGCCGGCGTCTTCGCGGTCCTCGCCTACTCCCTCGTCGCCTCCGCGGTGCTCGCCTTCCTGATCGACAAGACGATCGGGATGCGGGTCTCCGAGGACGAAGAGGTCGCGGGCATCGACCAGGCGGAGCACGCCGAGACCGCGTACGACTTCAGCGGTGCCGGCGGCGGCGCGTCCTTCAGCGCCGCACCCCCCGCCCCGTCTCAGGACGCCCCGGCCAAGAAGGTGGACGCATGAAGCTCATCACCGCCGTCGTGAAGCCGCACCGGCTCGACGAGATCAAGGAAGCCCTGCAGGCCTTCGGCGTGCACGGCCTGACGGTGACGGAAGCCAGCGGCTACGGTCGGCAGCGGGGACACACCGAGGTCTACCGTGGCGCCGAGTACACGGTCGATCTGGTCCCCAAGATCCGCATCGAGGTACTGGCCGAGGACGACGACGCCGAGCAGCTGCTCGACGTGATCGTGAAGGCGGCCCGTACCGGCAAGATCGGTGACGGCAAGGTCTGGTCCATCCCGGTCGACACGGCCATCCGGGTCCGGACCGGCGAGCGCGGACCCGACGCGCTGTAGACAGTAGAAGAACAGGAGCCACTGGGTGACGAGTACGGATGTGCGTACGGAAGCAGAGGACTCGGGACCCAGCGGCTATGCGGCGGCCCGGCTGCGCCTCCTCCAGGAGGGGGTGCAGTCCGGGCCGCCGCGCCGTTCCGCCCTTGCCGATCTGACCGACGACTGGCTGTCCGGCCTGTTCGACGCGGGCGCCGAGGAACTGCACGGCATCTCACTCGTCGCCGTCGGCGGCTACGGCCGCGGCGAACTCTCCCCACGCAGCGATCTCGACCTGCTGCTCCTGCACGACGGCAGCGCCGACTCCGGCGCGGTGGCCGCCCTCGCCGACCGCATCTGGTACCCGATCTGGGACCTCGGCCTCGCCCTCGACCACTCCGTACGCACGCCCGCCGAGGCACGCAAGACGGCGGGCGAGGACCTCAAGGTGCAGCTGGGTCTCCTCGACGCCCGCCATGTCGCGGGCGACCTCGGCCTCACCGCCGGACTGCGCACCGCCGTCCTCGCCGACTGGCGCAACCAGGCGCCGAAACGTCTCCCCGAACTCCAGGAACTGTGCGCCGAACGCGCCGAGCGCCAGGGCGAGTTGCAGTACCTCCTCGAACCCGACCTGAAGGAGGCGCGCGGCGGACTCCGCGACGCCACCGCGTTGCGCGCCGTCGCCGCCTCCTGGCTCGCGGACGCCCCGCGCGAGGGCCTCTCGGACGCCCGCAGGCGGCTCCTGGACGTCCGCGACGCCCTGCACCTGGCCACCGGCCGCGCCACCGACCGACTCTCCCTCCAGGAGCAGGACCAGGTCGCCGCCGAACTCGGCCTGCTCGACGCCGACACCCTCCTGCGCCAGGTGTACGAGGCCGCCCGCGTCGTCTCGTACGCCAGTGATGTCACCTGGCGCGAGGTGGGGCGCGTGCTGCGTTCGCGCGCCGTACGGCCGCGTCTTCGGGCCATGCTGGGCGGCGCCAAGCCGACCGCCGAGCGTTCTCCGCTGGCGGAGGGCGTCGTCGAGCAGGACGGCGAGGTCGTCCTCGCCCGCGCCGCCCGCCCCGAGCGCGACCCCGTACTGCCGCTGCGCGCCGCCGCCGCGGCCGCCCAGTCGGGCCTGCCGCTCTCGCTGCACGCGGTCCGCCGCATGGCCGCCGCGGTGCGTCCGCTGCCCACGCCCTGGCCCGCCGAGGCGCGTGAACAACTCGTCACGCTGCTCGGCTCCGGCCCGTCGACCATCGAGGTCTGGGAGGCCCTGGAGGCGGAAGGCCTGATCACCCGGCTGCTGCCCGACTGGGAGCGCGTCCGCTGCCGCCCCCAGCGCAACGCCGTACACATCTGGACCGTGGACCGGCACCTGATCGAGACGGCCGTACGCGCCTCAGAGTTCGCCCGCCGCGTACACCGCCCCGACCTCCTCCTGGTCGCCGCGCTGCTGCACGACATCGGCAAGGGCTGGCCCGGCGACCACTCCGTGGCCGGCGAGATCATCGCCCGGGACGTGGCGGCCCGCATCGGCTTCGACCGCACGGAGGTGGCGGTGCTCGCCACCCTCGTACGCCATCACCTGCTCCTCGTCGAGACGGCGACCCGGCGTGACCTGGAGGATCCGGCGACCGTGCGTTCGGTCGCCGAGGCGGTCGGCTCTCAGGGCACGCTGGAGCTGCTGCACGCGCTGACCGAGGCCGACGCGCTGGCCACCGGGCCCGCCGCCTGGTCCTCGTGGCGGAGTTCCCTCGTCACCGACCTGGTGAAGCGGGTCTCCGCCGTGCTCGCCGGGGACGACCCCGAGGAGCCCGAGGCGGTGGCGCCCACCGCCGAGCAGGAGCGGCTCGCCATCGAGGCGTTCCGCACGCGCGGCCCCGTGCTCTCCCTGCGCGCCCAGACCGAGCCGCCGACCGAGGAGCCCTCCGGCGACCCGGAGCCCCTCGGCGTGGAACTGCTCATCGCGGTGCCGGACCAGGAGGGCGTACTGCCCGCGGTGGCAGGCGTGCTCGCCATGCACCGGCTCACCGTGCGGACGGCGGAGCTCCGGGCACTCGAACTGCCCGACGACGTCCAGGGTTCCGTTCTCCTGCTCGACTGGCGTGTCGCCGCCGAGTACGGCTCCCTGCCGCAGGCCGCCCGCCTACGAGCCGATCTCGTACGCGCCCTCGACGGCTCCCTCGACATCGCCGGAAAGCTCGCCGAGCGGGACGCCGCCTACCCGCGCAGGCGGGGAATCGTGGCGCCGCCGGCCCGCGTGACCGTGGCATCCGCCGGGTCCCGGCGCGCCACCGTCATCGAGGTGCGCGCCCATGACGCCCCCGGGCTGCTGCACCGGATCGGGCGCGCTCTGGAGAGCGCGGACGTACGGGTACGCAGCGCGCACGTCTCCACGCTCGGCGCCAACGCCGTGGACGCCTTCTACGTGACCGATCCGGAAGGCGCACCGCTGCCGGGGGAACAGGCGGCTGCCGTCGCCCGTTCCCTGGAGGAGACGTTGCGGGGGTAGCCGCGAGGAGTGCCCCCGCCGTTTCGTGCTGCGAGGTGCCTCCCACTTCGTACGAGGCGCTTCCAGCTTCGTACGAACGGGGTGGAGACCCTATCGAGCGCAGCCAGATACCCTGGAGGGCGACCTGTCCCCCTGCCCCCTACCCGAGGATCCGCGACCGCCGTGTTCGACACTCTCTCCGATCGCCTCGCAGCGACATTCAAGAACCTCCGCGGCAAGGGGCGCCTGTCCGAGGCGGACATCGACGCCACCGCGCGCGAGATCCGTATCGCACTGCTGGAAGCGGACGTCGCGCTGCCGGTCGTGCGGGCCTTCATCAAGCAGGTCAAGGAGAGGGCCCTCGGGGCCGAGGTATCACAGGCGCTGAACCCCGCCCAGCAGGTCATCAAGATCGTCAACGAGGAGCTCGTCGGCATCCTCGGCGGCGAGACCCGGCGCCTGCGCTTCGCCAAGCAGCCGCCGACCGTGATCATGCTCGCGGGTCTCCAGGGTGCCGGTAAGACCACGCTCGCCGGAAAGCTCGGCAAGTGGCTCCAGGGTCAGGGACACACCCCGCTGCTGGTCGCCTGCGACCTTCAGCGTCCGAACGCCGTGACTCAGCTGAGTGTCGTCGCCGAGCGCGCCGGCGTCGGCGTCTACGCACCCCAGCCGGGCAACGGCGTCGGTGACCCGGTCCAGGTCGCCAAGGACTCCATCGAGTACGCCAAGCAGAAGTTGCACGACGTCGTCATCGTCGACACCGCGGGCCGGCTCGGCATCGACGCCGAGCTGATGCAGCAGGCCGCCGACATCCGTGACGCGGTCTCGCCGGACGAGGTCCTCTTCGTCGTCGACGCGATGGTCGGTCAGGACGCGGTCAACACCGCCGAGGCCTTCCGCGACGGCGTCGGCTTCGACGGCGTGGTCCTCTCGAAGCTCGACGGTGACGCCCGCGGTGGTGCGGCGCTCTCCATCGCGCACGTCACCGGCCGCCAGGTCATGTTCGCCTCCAACGGCGAAAAGCTGGACGACTTCGACGCGTTCCACCCGGACCGCATGGCGTCCCGCATCCTCGGTATGGGCGACATGCTCACGCTGATCGAGAAGGCCGAGCAGACCTTCTCGCAGCAAGAGGCCGAGAAGATGGCCGAGAAGCTGGCCTCCAAGAAGGGCCAGGACTTCACGCTCGACGACTTCCTGGCCCAGATGGAGCAGGTCAGGAAGATGGGCTCCATCTCCAAGCTGCTCGGCATGCTCCCCGGCATGGGCCAGATCAAGGACCAGATCAACAACCTCGACGAGCGCGACGTCGACCGCACGGCCGCCATCATCAAGTCGATGACCCCGGGCGAGCGCCAGGAGCCGACGATCATCAACGGCTCGCGCCGCGCCCGTATCGCCAAGGGTTCCGGTGTCGACGTCAGCGCGGTCAAGGGCCTCGTCGAGCGGTTCTTCGAGGCCCGCAAGATGATGTCCCGCATGGCCCAGGGCGGCGGCATGCCGGGTATGCCTGGCATGCCGGGTACGGGCGGCGGCCCCGGCCGGACGAAGAAGGCACCCAAGAAGGCCAAGGGCAAGCAGCGCTCCGGCAACCCGATGAAGCGCAAGCAGCAGGAGGAGGAGGCCGCCGCGCGCCGCGAGGCCGCGGGCCAGGCCGGCGGTGCGTTCGGCCTGCCGGGCGGCCAGCAGCCGCAGGACTTCGAACTGCCGGACGAGTTCAAGAAGTTCATGGGCTGACAGCGACTGGCAGCGGCTGACGGGTTTTCGGGTTTCAGGTTCTCGGTACGAGGCTGGGGGCGCCCTTCATATGAAGGGCGCCCCCAGCCTCTATGGGTAGGCCCGACGGGGGCGGAGTCCCCGTGCCCTCAGGCCGTACGTGTGATCAGGTACCGGAAGACATTCGGCATCCACACCGTCCCGTCCCGCCGCCGATGCGGGTGCAGAGCCTCGCGGACCTCCTTGTCGACCTGAGCCTGATCCGTGGCCGCGACGGCAGCGTCGAAGAGCCCGGTGGAGAACAGCCCCCGTACCGCGTTGTCCACGTCGGCGTACCCGAAGGGACACGCGACCCGCCCGGACCCGTCAGGCCGGAGCCCGACCCGCTGGGCGACCTCCTCCAGGTCGTCACGGAGGGCCGGACGCCAACTCCCCGCGCTGCGCAGCGGATCCGCCAACTTTGTGGCGACCCGCAACACCGAGGACGTGGCACAACGCTCAGGCGGCCCCCACCCGGCGAGCACCACGGGCACCCCACGCCCGACGAGCGGAGTCACCGCCGACAGCGCCTCACCGAGCCCTTCGGAGTCCCCGGCCACACACCCGATCGGCTCGAACGCGGTCACCAGGTTGTACGCGGGCACCTCCGGACCGGCGGCGTTCGCGGCGTCCTCCGGGGACCCGTCGACGAGCCGAGCCCCGGCACGCGCGCGCGTGCCCCACGCCTCGGGCAGTAAACGCTCCCGGGCGAGGGCCAGCCGCTCGGGAGCGCGGGCATCGACACCGGTGACCGCGGCACCCCGGGACGCCGCCATCAGAAGGGCCAGGCCGGACCCGCAGCCGAGTCCCAGCAGCCGGGTCGAGGAACCCACTTCGATTCGCTCGTAGACGGCCTCGTAGAGCGGAACGAGCATCCGCTCCTGAATCTCGGCCCAGTCACGCGCGCGTGCCCACGGATCCACCCGGGGCGCCGCCCCCGCGTGAGGTAGGTGCTGCCGCACGAGCGTAGGTGTCATGGAAAGCGCCCCAATCGCCGAGAGTTGCTTTTGTGCCCCGTTTATCCGCCCCCGTGCAGTGCGCTCGCACTCCCCCCGTATGCCAGGAAACTCCGCGCTCGTCGTGGCGTCCAGGGGTTACGGGGTCCGTTTTGCGCGCCACCGGTGTACGCCGCGAGATTTCACATTCCGGCAACCTGGGCCCGTACCATCGCGCCATGGCAAAGGCACCCGTTCTCACGCCGCGGGCTGACGATTTCCCGCGCTGGTACCAGGATTTGATCAACAAGGCCGAACTGGCCGACAACGGTCCGGTGCGCGGCACCATGGTCATCCGACCGTACGGGTACGGGCTGTGGGAGCGGATGCAGCAGGAGATGGACGCCCGGATCAAGGAGACGGGAACGCAGAACGCGTACTTTCCGCTTCTGATCCCGCAGTCGTACTTCACCAGGGAAGCCGACCACGTCGAGGGCTTCGCGCCCGAGCTCGCCGTGGTCACGCACGGCGGTGGCAAGGAGCTCGAGGAGCCCGCCGTCGTCCGTCCCACCTCCGAGATGATCGTCAACGACTACTTCTCGAAGTGGGTCCAGAGCTACCGCGATCTGCCGTTGCTGATCAACCAGTGGGCCAACGTGGTGCGTTGGGAGCTGCGGCCGCGTCTCTTCCTGCGTACGACCGAGTTCCTGTGGCAGGAGGGGCACACCGCGCACGCCACGTACGACGAGGCGCGCGACTTCGCGGCCCGCATCCATCGGGACGTCTACGCGGACTTCATGGAGAACGTCCTCGCGATGGACGTCGTCCTCGGCCGCAAGACCGCCAAGGAGCGCTTCGCAGGCGCCGTCAACACCCTCACGCTCGAAGGCATGATGGGCGACGGCAAGGCCCTCCAGATGGGCACCAGCCACGAGTTGGGCCAGAACTTCGCCAAGGCTTTCAACACCCAGTACCTGTCGAAGGGAGGCAGGCAGGAACTGGTCTGGCAGACCTCCTGGGGCTCGACCACCCGCATGATCGGCGCCCTCGTGATGATGCACGGTGACGACAACGGTCTCCGCGTCCCGCCGCGCCTCGCCGCCATCCAGGCCGTCGTCCTCGCGATCAAGGGTGACGGCGCGGTTCTGGCCAAGGTCCACGAAATCGGCGATCAGCTGAAGGCGGCGGGCGTACGGGTCCAGGTGGACGACCGCACGGACACCCCGTTCGGCCGCCGCGCCGTCGACTGGGAACTCAAAGGCGTACCCGTACGCATCGAGATCGGCCCCCGTGACCTGGAGAACGGCACCGCGATGCTGGCCCGCCGCATCCCCGGGGGCAAGGAACCGGTGGCCATCGACTCCCTCGTACATCTGCTGCCCACTGTCCTCGAAGAGGACCAGGCCCTGCTCCTGAAGCAGTCGCGCGAGCGCCGCGAGTCCCGTACGTCGGAGGTGTCGACGATCGACGAGGCAGTCGAGGCGGCCGCCGCCGGCGGCTGGGCGCGCATTCCGTGGGCCACCCTCGGCGAAGAGGGAGAGGCCAAGCTCGCCGCACACGCGATGACCGTACGGTGTCTGGTCGCCGAGGACGGGTCGGTGCCCGAGGCCGACGACTCACCCGGTAACGTCGCTGTCGTGGCCCGCGCCTACTGAGCCCCGGCATTCCGCCGCGAGAAGGACCGAAACGCCTCTTGCGCAACTGATGACCACAGGTGCCCCGGCGTGCGGACATCGGCTACGTGCCGGGGCGTACGAGCCTCTACGTACCGCATTGGTAGGAGCTGTGAAGCTTCTCCGCAGATCAGCGCACCCGTCCTCGTCAGGACGCATCAGCGGCAACTGACGGGTACGTGCAAATTATTTGGGATGCCCCGGAATAGGAACACAGAGGCACCCAGGCTCGTTGTCATTACGTGAGCACGACACCACCTGTTCTCGCCGCAGAGCTGGCAGGGGCGTGGGCCGACATTCAGCGGCACCACCCCGAGCTGCCCGATCTTGCCGCGCCAGAGTCCCTGATCGGAGAGTCGTCGTCCGCCTGCGGGCACGAACTCTCCTTCGAACGACTGCTTCACGAAGCAGTCCACGGCATCGCCGCCGCCCGAGGAGTCCGCGACACCTCCCGCGCCGGCCGATACCACAACCGCAGATTTCTCGCGATCGCCGAGGAGCTGGGCCTGGACCACCCCGAGGAGCCGCATCCCAGCAGCGGCTTCTCGCTGGTCACGCTCAACCCCGAGGCGAAGCGGCGCTACCGCCCGACGATCGAGCGGCTGCAGCGCGCCCTCAAGGCGCACACCGCCGCGACCACCACCGACACGGCCCGCAGTTTCCGGGGCCCGGCCGCCCGGCACGGCTCCTCCGGAGGAGGCGTGCGTGTGAAGGCGGTCTGCGACTGCGGACGCAATGTCCGCGTCGTTCCGTCGGTCCTGGCCCAGGCGCCGATCGTGTGCGGGGGATGCGGGAAGCCGTTCCGCATTCCGGAGGTGGTCGGCGCGGCAGCGGGTTGAGCCGGCAGCCCCCATAGTGGCGGGCAGTCGTGCCGCCGGGGTGGAGCAGAGGGCGCAGCGGTATCTCGTGGATGCCGGGTTGCGCGGCAGCCCATCTCGACGGCGACCCCCGCGCCGGGGCACAACGTGCCGCGGGCGGGCTCCGCGCTGCCCGGGTCAGGCCGACCCGTCAGGGTGTGGCAGAATAGCCAGCTGTACTCGACAGCCGCACAGGACCCCTCTCTCCTCCGGCTGACGCGTCCATCGGGCACTCGGGTACCGCAACCCCACGCGGCAATCTCGCCGTGCCCAACCACGTCAAGACCAGGAGACACCACTTCCGTGGCAGTCAAGATCAAGCTGAAGCGTCTGGGCAAGATCCGTTCGCCTCACTACCGCATCGTCGTCGCCGACTCCCGTACCCGCCGTGATGGTCGGGCCATCGAGGAGATCGGCCTGTACCACCCGGTGCAGAACCCCTCGCGCATCGAGGTCGACTCCGAGCGTGCGCAGTACTGGCTGGGTGTCGGCGCGCAGCCGACCGAGCCGGTTCTCGCCATTCTCAAGCTGACCGGCGACTGGCAGAAGCACAAGGGCGAGCCCGCCCCGCCGCCGCTGCTCGTGGCCGAGCCGAAGGCCACGCGCCCGGTGTTCGACGCCCTGGGCGGCGAGGACGAGGGCAAGGGTGAGGCCATCACCCAGAAGAAGAAGGCTGAGAAGAAGGACGAGGCCCCCGCCGAGTCCGCGTCGACCGAGGCCTGAGCATGCTCGAGGAGGCTCTCGAGCACCTCGTGAAGGGCATCGTCGACAACCCGGACGATGTGCAGGTCGCCTCGCGCAACCTGCGCCGCGGGCGCGTCCTCGAGGTCAGGGTCCACCCCGACGACCTCGGTAAGGTGATCGGCCGCAACGGCCGCACCGCGCGCGCCCTGCGTACCGTCGTGGGCGCAATCGGCGGCCGTGGTGTCCGTGTCGACCTTGTCGACGTGGATCACGTCCGCTGAAGTAGAACGCAGCACCGGCTCGGGCCGGGGAGGGCCATTGGGCCGTCCCCGGCCCGTAGTCGTCTAGGAAGTAGTGCCGGCAGGCACACGACAGGAGATCAGGCAAAGTGCAGCTGGTAGTCGCGCGGGTGGGCCGCGCCCACGGCATCAAGGGCGAGGTCACCGTCGAGGTACGTACCGACGAGCCGGAACTGCGGCTCGCGCCCGGCGCCGTCCTGGACACGGACCCCGCCTCGGCCGGTCCGCTGACCATCGAGACGGGACGGGTGCACAGCGGCCGCCTCCTGCTCCGTTTCGAGGGCGTCCGGGACCGCACAGCCGCCGAGGCGCTGCGCAACACCCTGCTGATCGCCGAGGTCGACCCGGAAGAGACTCCCGAGGACCCGGACGAGTACTACGACCACCAGCTCATGGACCTGGACGTCGTCATGAAGGACGGCGCCGAGGTCGGGCGGATCACCGAGATCTCGCACCTGCCCTCGCAGGACCTCTTCGTGGTGGAGCGGGCCGACGGGAGCGAGGTGCTGATCCCGTTCGTCGAGGAGATCGTCGTCGAGATCGACCTGGAGGAGCAGCGGGCGGTCATCGACCCGCCGCCCGGGCTGATCGACGACCAGGCCGCCCCCGATGAAGTCACTGACGGGCACAGCGTCTCCTCCGAGGACGCAGACGCAGAGGACCCAAAGAGCGCTTCGGCAGCAGAGGCTGCTTCGGGAGACGACGACTGATGCGGCTCGACGTCGTCACGATCTTCCCGGAGTACCTGGAACCCCTGAACGTCTCCCTCGTCGGCAAGGCACGCGCGCGTGGACAGCTGAATGTGCACGTGCATGATCTGCGGGAGTGGACGTACGACCGGCACAACACGGTCGACGACACCCCCTACGGCGGCGGCCCCGGAATGGTCATGAAGACCGACCCCTGGGGCGACGCGCTGGATTCCGTACTCGCGGACGGCTACGAACTGGGCTCCCACGAGCCCGCGCTGGTCATCCCCACTCCCAGCGGACGCCCCTTCACCCAGGAACTCGCCGTCGAGTTCTCCGAGCGCCCCTGGCTGGTCTTCACGCCCGCCCGCTACGAGGGCATCGACCGCCGCGTCATCGACGAGTACGCGACGCGCATGCCGGTCCACGAGGTGTCCATCGGCGACTATGTACTGGCCGGCGGCGAGGCGGCCGTACTCGTGATCACGGAGGCCGTGGCCCGGCTGCTGCCCGGTGTCCTCGGCAACGCCGAGTCGCACAGGGACGACTCCTTCGCGCCGGGAGCCATGGCCAACCTCCTGGAGGGGCCGGTCTACACGAAGCCGCCCCAGTGGCGCGGACGAGAGATCCCGGACGTGCTGCTCAGCGGCCACCACGGGAAGATCGCCCGCTGGCGCCGGGACGAGGCCCTGAAGCGTACGGCGGCCAACAGGCCGGACCTCATCGAACGCTGCGACCTCTCGGCCTTCGACAAGAAGGACCGCGAAATGCTCTCCATCCTGGGCTGGGCACCCGACCCGGACGGGGCGGCCCATGGCCGATTTTGGCGCAGGCCAGAGGCCGTGGAAGAATAGGCCGCTGTTGTACGTCGTCCGGCGTGCGCCCCTGCCACAGGGGGACACGACGCCCGCCCCGACGCGGACAGCCTCCCTTTTTTTGAAACACCGACTTCCGCTGATGACCTGTGGCATCACCGAAGAAAGCAGACGATCATGACTCACCTGCTCGACACCGTCGATGCCGCGTCGCTGCGCAGCGACGTCCCGGCCTTCCGCCCGGGTGACACCGTCAACGTCCACGTCCGCGTCATCGAGGGCAACCGCTCCCGTGTGCAGCAGTTCAAGGGCGTAGTCATCCGTCGCCAGGGCGCCGGTGTCCGCGAGACCTTCACGGTCCGCAAGGTCTCGTTCTCCGTGGGCGTGGAGCGCACCTTCCCGGTGCACACCCCGATCGTCGAGAAGATCGAGCTCGTCACCCGCGGTGACGTGCGTCGCGCGAAGCTGTACTACCTCCGTGACCTGCGCGGCAAGGCCGCGAAGATCAAGGAGAAGCGCGACAACTGAGCTCGCGCCGGGTCCACATGAGGGCCGGATAGCATCTGGCCCACATGGACGCCGAAGCACAGCAGACGGAGCGCGACCGCTCCTCCAACCCCGCCGCATCCGAGGAGATCTCGGACACAAAGGGGACGGAGGAACGGTCGCGCTTCGCGTTGGTGGCCCGCGCCGCCGACTGGCTGCCCGGCGGTCGGATCAGCCTCGCTCTGTTTTTCTGTCTGCTTTGTCTGCTGCTGCTCAGCCGCTTCGTCATGCAGCCGTTCCAAATTCCCAGTGGCTCAATGGAGCCTGGATTGAGGATCGGGGACCGCGTTCTCGTAAATAAGTTGGCGTACCGTTTCGGTGCTGAGCCGAGGCGCGGTGACGTCGTCGTGTTCGACGGCACCGGTTACTTCGGAGACGCCGACTACATCAAACGTGTCGTCGGCGTGGGGGGAGACCATGTGGTCTGCTGCGACAGGCAGGGGAGGATCGAGGTGAACGGCCGGTCGATCGACGAATCGGCGTTTCTGTACCCGGGAAACATGCCGTCCGAGGTGCCCTTCGACGTCGCCGTACCCGATGGCACCCTGTTCGTCCTCGGCGACCACCGCGGCGACTCCAGCGACTCCCGTGACCACCTGGGCTCGCCGGGCGGCGGCATGATCCCCCTCGACGATGTGATCGGCAGAGCCGACTGGATCGCCTGGCCCGTCGGCCACTGGACCCGCCTGGAGCGCGCCGACGGCTACGCGCGCGTGCCCGCCACCGGCTCGAGCGCCCCGGAGGCGAAGGAGCCGAAAAAAGCGGACGGTGTCCATGGGTAACCGCGGCAAACCCCGCGGCGCCCGCAGCGCCGCCGAAGACCTTCTGCCCACCGGCACCCGGCGCACCGGCGGACCCACCCTGCCCGGCCGGGCAGAGCGACGCAAACTCGCCCGCAAGGTCAAGCGGCGCAGGCAGCGCTCGGCGATCAAGGAGATACCCCTCCTGATAGGTGTCGCCCTGCTCATAGCCCTGGTCCTGAAGACGTTCCTCGTCCAGGCCTTCGTGATCCCGTCGGGCTCCATGGAGCAGACGATCAAGATCGGCGACCGTGTCCTGGTCGACAAGCTCACCCCGTGGTTCGGCTCGAAGCCCGAGCGCGGCGACGTCGTCGTCTTCAAGGACCCCGGCGGATGGCTGGAGGACGAGCAGCCGACGACGCAGAAGGAAGACCCGATCGTCGTCAAGCAGGTCAAGGAAGGGCTGACCTTCATCGGTCTGCTGCCCTCCGACAACGAACGGGACCTGATCAAGCGGGTCGTCGCGGTCGGCGGCGACACCGTCAAGTGCTGCGACACCCAGGGCCGCGTGACCGTCAACGGCATGCCGCTCAACGAGGCCTACATCCACCCCGAGAACAAGCCCTCGTCCATCCCGTTCGAGGTGAAGGTGCCCGTGGGACGCCTCTGGGTGATGGGCGACCACCGGGCCAACTCCGCCGACTCCCGCTTCCACCGCACCGAGAAGTTCAACGGCACCGTCTCCGAGGAGGAGGTCGTGGGCCAAGCCGTGGTCATCGCCTGGCCCATCGGCCACTGGAGCCGTCTGAAGGAACCGGACACCTATGCGTCCGTGCCCGACGCGCCCGGCGGGTCGACCACCGCCCTCGGCGAGTCGCATAGGGTGGCCAACGCGGATCGATACGGATTGATCCCGCTCCCGACCCCTGCGGAACTCCCGCTCGTTATGGGAGTGGTGGGCCTGCGTCGCATCCGTCGCAGGCGGCGGCACGGAGTGAGGAGTGGATGTGGGGGATTTGGCGGTCGGCGCACGGTCCGGACACGAGGGCCCCGAGGAGCGACCGGAACAGTCCGGAGAGACGGTTCCCCCGGCCACAGAAGACGCCGTGACTTCCGGGGACGACTCCGGTGACGACAGCGGCAGGGACAAGGGAGGCGACGGCGACACGACTCCCCCGAAGCCCAAGAAGCCGCGGTCCTTCTGGAAGGAACTCCCGCTGCTCATCGGCATCGCGCTGGTTCTCGCGCTGCTGATCAAGTCCTTCCTGGTGCAGGCGTTCTCGATCCCCTCGGACTCGATGCAGAACACCCTCCAGCAGGGCGACCGTGTCCTGGTCGACAAGCTGACCCCGTGGTTCGGCTCGGAGCCCGAGCGCGGCGAGGTCGTCGTCTTCCACGACCCCGACAACTGGCTGGCAGGCGAGCCGACGCCGAATCCGAACGCGATCCAGACCGCCCTCAGCTGGATCGGCCTGATGCCGTCCGCCGAGGAGAAAGACCTCATCAAGCGGGTCGTCGGAGTCGGCGGCGACACCGTCGAGTGCGAGGGCACCGGCCCGCTGAAGGTCAACGGCAAGGCGCTGAACGAGCAGTCTTACGTGTACCCCGGGAACACGCCGTGCAGCGTGGACGACGGCGGCGGCCAGTTCAAGCTGAAGGTGCCCGAAGGCAAAATCTGGGTCATGGGTGACCACCGGCAGAACTCGCAGGATTCCCGGTACCACCAGCAGGACGCGAACAAGGGCTTCGTCCCAGTGGACAACGTCGTGGGTCGCGCCATCGTGGTCGCCTGGCCGCCCACCCGCTGGTCCACGCTGCCGGTGCCGGACACCTTCGACCAGGACCTCAGTGCCGCGGCTCCGGGCGCGCTCGGCCTCGTCGGCGCGGTGCCCCTGGTGCTTTGGCGCAGGCGGCGTCTCACTGTCGAAAACGCGAGGGTTTCTGGGTCGGGTACCGCCGGGTAGGGTGCCGTCCCAGATCGCCGATCTTCCGCGGCCCGGACCTGGGCCGCGGGGTCGATTCTCCGATGTGGGGGAGCACTGGGATGAGCGGGACACGTCGTACGGACGAGGGCCACGGGCGGCTCGGCAGCACGCTGTCGGGGCTGGCCGTGGCCCTCGGCTGTGTGCTCTTCCTCGGAGGCTTCGCCTGGGGCGCGATCGTCTACCAGCCGTACACCGTGCCGACCGACTCGATGTCGCCGACCATCGCGGCCGGCGACCGGGTCCTCGCCGAGCGGATCGACGGCGGCGCGGTCGAGCGTGGTGACGTCGTCGTCTTCAAGCAGGCCAGCTGGGGCGACCTCCCCATGGTCAAGCGGGTCGTCGCGGTGGGCGGAGACACGGTCGCCTGCTGCACGGACGGCAAGCTGACCGTCAACGGCAAGAAGATCGAGGAACCGTATCTCCCCGAGGGCGCCGCGGCCGAGGCGGGCACGATCCCGGCCGTCAAGGTCCCCGGGAACCGGCTGTTTCTGCTCGGCGACGAGCGCAGCGGCTCCCTCGACTCCACTGCCCACCTCACCGAGGCCGGCAGCGGCACGGTGCCGCGCGGCGCGGTGAACGCCCGGGTCGACGCGGTGGCGTGGCCCATGAACGGCATGCTGGCCCGCCCCACCGGCTTCGAGACCCTCGGCGGCATCTCCCAGCCGGGGCCCCTGCGTCTGGTCCTCACGGCGGTCGTGGCGGGCGCCGTGCTCGTCCTCGGCGGGGCGGCGTACGGGCCGGTCGCCAAGCGGATGGGGCGGCGGCGCGGTGGTACCGGGGCGAGGGAGCAGGCCCTTGTCGGCTGAGGCGCCGGGGGGAGCGGGCGAGCGACCGGCCGCGGGGCCCGAGGTCCTCGGTGAGCTGCGGAAAGTCGCCAGAGTGGTGCTGCTCGATCCGCAGGACCGCATCCTGCTGCTGCACGGACACGAGCCCGAGGATCCCGCGGACAACTGGTGGTTCACACCGGGCGGCGGCGTGGAGGGCGACGAGACGCGCGAGGAGGCCGCTGTGCGGGAGCTCGCGGAGGAGACCGGCATCACCGATGTCGAACTGGGTCCGGTGCTGTGGCGGCGGACCTGTTCGTTCCCCTTCGCGGGTCGCCGCTGGGACCAGGACGAGTGGTACTACCTGGCCCGTACGACGCAGACGGCGACCGAAGCCACAGGGCTGACGGAGCTGGAACGGCGCAGTGTCGCCGGAGCGCGTTGGTGGACGTGCCAGGAACTCGACCAGGCACATGAGACGGTGTATCCGACCAGACTCGCCGAGCTGCTGCGCAGGCTGCTCGACGAAGGGCCCCCGGCCAGGCCCGAGACCCTCGACACGGAAATCGTCTAGGGGCTCGCGGGGCTGGCGCACAATAGGGGGACGCACGGCTGAAGGGGAACAATGCCATGAGCGCCGAGGACCTCGAGAAGTACGAGACCGAGATGGAGCTGAAGCTCTACCGGGAGTACCGCGATGTCGTCGGTCTGTTCAAATATGTGATCGAGACCGAACGGCGCTTCTACCTCACCAATGACTACGAGATGCAGGTCCACTCGGTCCAGGGCGAGGTGTTTTTCGAGGTGTCCATGGCGGATGCCTGGGTGTGGGACATGTACCGGCCTGCTCGGTTCGTGAAGCAGGTGCGTGTACTCACGTTCAAGGACGTGAATATCGAGGAGCTGAACAAGAGCGATCTCGAGCTACCGGGCGGCTGATGGGCTGAGGCGGCCGCTCGTGTGGGTGACTTGGTTGTCCACAACCGGGCGGCTGTCCACCAAGATCCACTAGTGAGTCGCTGTGGGCTCAATGTTGGCGCCGGAGGTGGTGCCGACATGACTACAACCAAGGCACGCAGCGCACTCGGCAAGTACGGCGAGGACCTGGCCGCACGGCGGCTGGTGGACGCCGGGATGACGATCGTGCAGCGCAACTGGCGCTCCGGCAGGACCGGCGAGATCGACATCGTGGCCCGGGACGGCGACGCCCTGGTCATCTGCGAGGTCAAGACCCGCCGCGCGGGGGCTTTCGAGCACCCGATGGCAGCCGTCACACCCGTCAAGGCGGAACGGCTGCGCGGCCTGGCCGAGCGCTGGCTGCAGGAACACGGAGGGGCCCCACCCGGCGGCGTCCGCATCGACATCGTCGGTGTCCTGCTGCCCGACCGCGGCGCCCCCGTCGTGGAGCATGTGCGGGGGGCGGCCTGATGGGGTTCGCGCGCACGTGCTCGGTGGCTCTCGTCGGCGTGGAAGGGGTCGTCGTCGAGGTCCAGGCGGACCTGGAGCCCGGGGTCGCGGCATTCACCCTGGTCGGGCTGCCCGACAAGAGTCTGACGGAGAGCAAGGACCGCGTGCGGGCGGCCGTGGTCAACTCCGGCGGCGAGTGGCCGCAGAAGAAACTCACGGTGGGACTCAGCCCGGCCTCGGTGCCGAAGGGCGGCAGCGGATTCGATCTCGCTGTCGCTTGTGCCGTGCTCGGGGCTTCCGAGCGGATCGATCCACGGGTGCTGTGCGACATCGTGATGATCGGGGAGCTCGGTCTGGACGGTCGGGTGCGGCCGGTCCGGGGTGTGCTGCCGGCCGTGCTGGCCGCGGCGGACGCGGGGTATGAGCAGGTGGTGGTGCCCGAGTGCGCGGCCGCCGAGGCCTCACTGGTGCCCGGTGTCTCGGTGCTCGGCGTCCGCAGCCTTCGGCAGCTGATCGCCGTCCTCACGGACGAACCGGTGCCCGAGGAGGACCCGGACGAGCAGGGCAGGCCCGATCCGCTGCTCTCCGGCCTGCGGATGCCGGGCACGGGAGCGGCCACGGGCATGCACAGCATGGGCGCCGCACAGCACGACTACGGACACGACCTCGCCGACGTCGTCGGCCAGCACTCGGCACGGACCGCGGTGGAGGTCGCCGCGGCCGGCGGACACCACCTGTTCCTGGAGGGGCCGCCGGGAGCGGGCAAAACGATGCTCGCCGAGCGGCTGCCGGCCATCCTGCCGCGGCTCAGCAGGGGCGATTCCCTGGAGGTCACGGCCGTCCACTCGGTCGCGGGCCTGCTTCCGCCGGGCAAACCCCTCGTCGACGTCGCTCCCTACTGCGCCCCCCACCACTCGGCGACCATGCAGGCCCTTGTCGGAGGCGGCCAGGGGGTCGCACGGCCGGGCGCGGTCTCGCTCGCCCACCGGGGAGTGCTCTTCCTCGACGAGACACCTGAATTCAACAGCCAGGCTCTCGACGCGCTGCGCCAGCCCCTGGAAGCGGGGCACGTGGTGATCGCACGCAGTGCGGGTGTCGTGAGGTTCCCCGCACGATTCCTGATGGTGCTCGCGGCGAATCCCTGTCCTTGCGGCCGCTTCTCGCAGACGGACACCCTGTGTGAGTGTCCGTCCTCCGCGATCCGCCGCTACCAGGCCCGACTCTCCGGGCCTTTGCTCGACCGGGTCGACCTGAGGGTCGTGGTGGACCGCGTCACCCGCTCCGAGCTGACGGACCCGGGTGCGCGCGGTGAATCCACCGAGACGGTCGCCGATCGGGTGCGAGCGGCCAGGGAGCGGGCCGCCGCGCGTCTGACGGGCACCCCTTGGCGGTCGAACAGCGAAGTGCCGGGACGGGAGCTGCGCAGCCGGTGGTACGCGTCCCTGGGCGCGATGGACGACGCGGAGCGAAGCCTGGAGCGTGGCGCGCTGACCGCGCGGGGCCTCGACCGTGTCCTGCGCGTCGCCTGGACCATCGCGGATCTCGTGGGGCACGACCGGCCCGGCGCGACGGACGTCGCCCTCGCCCTGCAGCTGCGCACCGGGGTCCCTCGGGGGGTGCCCATGGCGATCGGGGCGTTGTCGTGAGCGCGGACGACGAGCGGCTCCACCGTGCCTTCCTCGCGCGCGTCATCGAACCGGGCGACGAGGTCTGCGGGCGGTGGCTCCGCGAGGTCGGCGCCGGCGAAGTGGTCCGGCGGCTCGTCAGGGGCGGGGAGCAACTGGCCGGGGTGACGGACAAGAGGTGGGCGGGCCTGCGCGCCCGGGCTGAGCGGGCGGATCCCGAGAGGGACCTGGCGGTGGCGAGCGACGCCGGGATGCGCTTCGTGTGTCCCGGGGACTCCGAGTGGCCCGCTCAGCTGGACGACCTCGGGGACGCGCGGCCCACCGGGCTGTGGGTGCGGGGGAGGCCGAGCCTGCGGATATGGGCACTGCGCTCCGTCGCGGTCGTGGGGGCGCGGGCCTGCACCGAGTACGGCGCGCATATGGCGGCCACGCTTGGCACGGGGCTCGCGGAGCGGGGATGGGTCGTGGTGTCCGGGGGTGCCTACGGCGTGGACGGCGCGACGCATCGCGGTGCGCTGGGCGCGGGCGGGGCCACCGTGGCCGTGCTCGCCTGCGGGGTCGACCGGCCCTACCCGCGCGGGCACACACAGTTGATCACCAGGATCGCCGAACAGGGGCTGGTCGTGGGGGAGTTGCCGCCTGGCGACCATCCGACACCAAGCCGCTTCATCTTGCGCAACAGGGTCATCGCGGCGTTGACCCGCGGCACGGTGGTCGTCGAGGCGGCGTACCGAAGCGGCGCGTTGGTTACCGCCCGCGCGGCGCAGCGTCTGGGCAGATTCACCATGGGGGTACCGGGGCCTGCCACCAGCAGCCTCTCGGCAGGCGTGCACGAACTTCTGCGCGGGGACGCCGTGCTGGTCACCGATGCCGCGGAAGTCACCGAGCTGGTCGGAGACATGGGCGACCTGGCGCCGGAGCGGCGAGGGCCGGTGCTGCCGCGCGACCTCCTGGACCCTGCCGCCGAACGCGTGCTGGCCGCGCTGCCGGCCCAGGGGACCGTGTCGTCGGAGGAGATCGCCAGAGGCGCGGGGACGACGGGGGACGACGCCGTCGCGAGGCTGTACGAACTCCGCTCACTTGGGTTCGTCGAACGACACGGCGACAGCTGGAAGTTGACACGCCAGGCGACGATCTCCGTCGGCGTGGATCGGGAGCGGTGCTGACCGAGAGTGTTCGGCCGTCCGGGCGACCCCCCGATGGCCTTGGCAATTCCAGCAGTTGGCGCCCCGCAGCGGTTACGCACGGCGACTGCCATGACCCCGAGGAGCGCCCAGCGGAACGTATCTGCGCACGGTTCATCCCCTACTGTTCGCACACTGCGACGCTCCAGTCACGCTACGCTCACGAGGATTCCGACTCAGACAGGCAACTCGACATCAGACCGACAGCTCACTCAGGTACCCACAGTTCACAGCAGAACGGCACAAGGCGACGAATGCCCCAGCACACCTCCGGGTCTGACCGGGCGGCTGTTCCCCCCGCTGCCCGCGGCGGCGTGCGGCCGCCCGCCCCCTCGACGCTCGACGAGCTGTGGAGGTCGTACAAGACCACGGGCGACGAGCGGCTGCGCGAGCAGCTGATCCTGCACTACTCGCCGCTGGTGAAGTACGTCGCGGGCCGGGTCAGCGTCGGCCTGCCGCCCAATGTCGAGCAGGCTGACTTCGTCTCGTCCGGGGTGTTCGGGCTGATCGACGCGATCGAGAAGTTCGACATCGAGCGGGAGATCAAGTTCGAGACATACGCGATCACGCGGATTCGGGGCGCGATGATCGACGAACTGCGGGCGTTGGACTGGATCCCCCGGTCCGTGCGGCAGAAGGCTCGCAATGTCGAGCGGGCCTACGCGACGCTGGAGGCGCGGCTGCGGCGCACCCCGTCGGAGTGTGAGGTGGCCTCCGAGATGGGCATCGGGGTGGAGGAACTCCACGCGGTGTTCAGCCAGTTGTCGCTGGCCAACGTGGTGGCCTTGGAGGAGTTGCTGCATGTCGGGGGAGAGGGCGGTGACCGGCTGAGCCTGATGGACACGCTCGAGGACACCGCGGCCGACAACCCGGTGGAGGTCGCGGAGGACAGGGAGCTGCGGCGGTTTCTGGCGCGGGCCATCAACACGCTGCCCGAGCGCGAGAAGACCGTCGTCACGCTCTACTACTACGAGGGACTCACGCTCGCCGAGATCGGCAACGTGCTCGGGGTGACCGAGAGCCGGGTCAGCCAGATCCACACGAAGTCCGTGCTCCAGCTGCGGGCGAAGCTCGCCAGTTTCGGGCGCTGACCTCGCTGAATCGTCCCTGCCTCGTGGTGGACTCTTCCCTGGCAGAGATGGCTTCGCCGCGGGCTTCCTTCCGGGTGCGGAGCTGTGGATCAGGCCCTGACAGGCAGAGAGGCTCCCCTCTCGGGCGGGGCATCCGTAAAGTGGGGGCGTGCCAAGGATTCGAGCGGCCTCTGTGGCCGAGCACCGGTCGATGCAGCGAGCCGCCCTGCTGGACGCGGCACGCTCACTGCTGTCCGAGGGCGGGACGGACGCGCTGACGTTTCCGGCGCTCGCTGAGCGCACGGGTCTCGCGCGGTCCTCCGTCTACGAGTACTTCCGGTCGCGGGCGGCCGTCGTCGAAGTGCTCTGCGAGGTTGACTTCCCCGTGTGGGCGGCCGAAGTCGAGACGGCGATGTCGCTGGCCGGGACACCCGAGGGCAAGGTCGAGGCGTATGTCCGGCAGCAGCTCTCGCTGGTGGGGGACCGACGGCACCGGGCCGTGGTCGCGATCTCCGCGAGTGAGCTCGACGCGGGTGCGCGCGAGAAGATCCGCGCGGCTCATGGAGGGCTTGTCGCGATGATCGTGGAGGCGCTGCGGGACATGGGGCATGAGCAGCCCCGTATGGCCGCGATGCTCCTTCAGGGGATCGTGGACGCGGCGGTGCGGCGGATCGAGCTCGGCGCGGCTGAGGAGCCCGGAGTTGTCACTGACGCGGCTGTTGCCATGGCTTTGCGGGGTGTGCGGGGCTGAGGTGTTCCGGGGCTTAGAGCCGCGGAGTGCCCACCGGCATCGGCGGGGCGCTGCTGCGTCTTTCCCTTTCCCCCCACCCCACCCCACCCC